>JBAZSC010000004.1 GCA_041662665.1 Patescibacteria group bacterium | reverse complement strand
TGGAAATTTAATCATAGAATGATTTCGCTAGACAAACAAGAAGAATTATTAATTGATTTAGTTACTAAATTTGGTGGCTAAATCCAGTTATTACCCATTGCAAAAAAAATAGCCTAGATGGCTATAAAGTGCGTTTTTTGTGTTATTTATTCGTAGTATCTAGCATTTCCGCTATGAGAAAGAGCTGTGATAATTTCGTTTCAGTTATTTCAGATATTTTTACTAGCATTTCAAAACTTGGTTTTCTTCTGTTTGTTTCCATCAATGAGATGTGACTTTCTGAACAGCCAACTAAATTAGCAAATTCGGCTTGAGAAAGATTTCTTTTTGTTCTTACAGCCTTAATTGCTACACCAAGATTCATCGCTTTCCTCCACCAAGAGTTTGAGTGTGAAATTCTTGTGGAGTCTTGTCTCTCTTCAAGTGCGAATCATTTGGAGTTCTTCCGATTAATTTCGAAAAACTGTTCTTCTCATCAGTAATTTTCCAGACCTCACCAAAAACTCTTTTGCAAAGGACTTTTGCTGGCAAAACTTTCAAACTCAAGATTGTTGCGAACAGATCTTGCTCTCTGACGAATTTTCCATGAGCATCACATCGATAATAGTAAATTCCATCTGGCAAGTCCTCATCTTTTGGCGCTTGGCAAGCTACGACAACATATTCTAGAGTGCCATCTTGATTAGTCAAACAAATCTGGCAGATTTCAGGTAGATTTCTTTTGACAAGCTTTATACGAGCACTGTAAGTCTTATTGCCTTGCTCAACCCAAAGAAGAAGCAGATCATCTGAAGCGTTCTCAAATGTTCTGGCTGGTGTCATTTTCTCTTCCTCCTCCTCTTGCTTGCATAAATAAAGAGTATAATGTATAATAACTAGATTTTGTTCTTATGTCAATATTTTCCGCCTTCGCTCTTCTGAGCTTCCACCTTCGCTTTAGCTTCGGTGGATAAATCGGCGGACAAAGTAAAATCTTGACTTTGAAAGATTTTCTGATAGAATTAGAGATATTATTTAAATTAAATTATGAAAGCAAATATCGAAAAATTACCAAAATCAAGCGTAAAAATTAGAATTGAAGTTGAGCCAAAAGAGATTGAAGGTAGATTGGAATTGGCATCAAGAAATATTTCTAAAGACATGAAAATGCCTGGATTTAGACCTGGCCATATTCCAGCTAATATTGTGAAGCAAGAAGTTGGCGAGATGAGAGTTTGGCAAGAAGCTTGCGCAATTGTATTGCCACAAATGTATGCCAAAGCAATAATTGATAATAAATTAGAAGCAATTGGCCAACCAAAAGTTAATGTTGAGAAAATTGCGCCTAATAATCCATTAATTTTTACTGCTGAAGTTGCTTTATTGCCTGAATTTAAATTACCTGATTACAAATCTATTAAAGTTAAAGAAAAAAAAGTTGAAGTTAAAGATAGTGAAGTTGATGCTGCTTTAAAACAATTGCAAGAAAGCAGAACAATTACACATAAGATTGAAAGACCGGCACAAAAAGGCGATATGGTTGTTGTTGATTTCAAAACTTTTTTGGATAATATTCCAGTTGATAAAGGACAAAGCGTTGATCATCCAATTGTGATTGGCGAAGGCAGATTTATTCCTGGATTTGAAGATCAATTGATTGGCTTGAAAGCATTAGATAAAAAAGAATTTAAATTAAATTTTCCAAAAGATTATCATCAAAAAAACTTGGCTGGCAAAGAAGTTGAATTTAAGGTAGAAGTAAAATCTGTTAATGAGAGACATTTGCCAGAATTAAATGATGAATTTGCAAAAGGTTTAGGCAAATTTACAAGCATTGCTGAATTAAAATCTGAAATAAAGAAGAATATGGAATTAGAAGCGACAGAAAAGGCAAGAGGATCAGCTGAAATGGAATTAATGGACAAGATTGCAGATAAAGCAACAATTGAGCTTCCTGATGTTTTAGTTGAAAGCGAATTAAACAAGATGCTTGAAGAATTAAAAGGAATGGTAATGTCATCTGGTGGACAATTTGATCAATATTTACAAAGTATTAAAAAGACTGAGGAAGAATTAAAAAAAGATTTGAGAGAAAGAGCAGAAAAGAGAGTTAAGATTGGATTGATCTTGAGAGAAATAACAAAACAAGAAAAAATAGAAGTTGATGAAAAAGAATTAGAACATGAGATTGAACATACTGCTTCTCATTACCAACATGATCCAAAAATGGTAGAAAAAATTAAGAGTCCTGAATATAAGGATTATGCAAGAGGATTAATGCAAAATAAAAAAGTATTTGAAATGTTACGCAAGACTTGTATTGAAGAGACGAAGTAACTATCAATCAGTAATTAGTAATTAAAGCGCGAGATAATCGCGCTTTTTTGTTTAGATATACAGTGTCATTGACAAAATAATATTTTTGTGCTAGATTGTTGTATTGTCCCAAGAGCACAGAGGAGGGAGAGATGGGTAAGGAACCTTTCTGGTTTGTACTGTTGTCCATTGATGGGCCGACTGCAAGAGATCAAGAAGTATTGCGAAGAACGTTTTTTCATTTTCAAGAACAACACATTGAGATTTCTTGGCCACATACGTTTGATTTTGGAGGCGAAAGACATTTCTTGATCGTGCGCTGTATGCCTGAAGATGCTGAAAGGTTGAAGATCGAGGCAACGCAGTTCTTTCAGGCTGAATATGAATCAATGAAGAAAGCTCAGGAAGGAGGAAGGTCATGATGACTGTCATCGAGCAATTGAGTGTAGATTGGAGCGAAGCACTGAAAAAGGAAGAGGAAGCAAGAAATCGACTGCTGGAAGCAACGGCATTCGCCTGGATAGCATATTTCAAAAAAGGCAATCATCGAGAAGAGGTGGCATCTGGAAAGGTATTTCCGGTCTCTCCAATGATGCCAAACTATCTTGACCCCGACGATAAGATCCGTTCTAGATTCGAATTTTCGGGTCTTGGAAATGAACAGCTTGTACGGCTTGTTTATAACGGACAAGAAGGAGAGGCAACTCAATACTTTTCCTTTTACGTTGAAGAGCCTTCGAGGGATGAATTCACAGGAATCCCTGAAGATGATGAACTTTTCTATGTTACGAAAGATCGTTCGGAAGCAGAGGTATGGTTGCAGGCAAAGCTCTCTTCAGTTTGACGTTCTTTATTATATACCAGTTTTTTAGCTGGTTTTTTTGTTTTTTTTGATTATTTTGTATATAATAAGATTGTTACTGGTAACTAGTTACTAGTAACTAGTTTACTAATTAACTTATTTTCATGAAAGTAAAAGAAATAATGACAAGCAATGTTGTAACTTGTGAGATTACAACACCAGTCAATGAAGTTGCCAAAAAATTAATTGATAATGATATTACAGGCATGCCTGTTGTTGATAATGGAAAAGTTATTGGAATTATTACTGAATCAGATTTAATTATGCAAAAGGCAAAAATCCATATTCCTCAATATATTCAAATTTTAGATAGCTATTTGTATTTAGAAGATCCTAGTGAAGTTGAAACTGAATTAAAGAAGATTACTGGCATGACTGCCAGAGAAGTTATGACAAGCAAACCTGTAACAATTGGCTCAAATGATTCTGTTTCTGATCTTGCAACTTTGATTGAAGAAAATCATATTAATCCAATTCCGGTTGTTGATAATGATAAATTGGTTGGAATTGTAAGTCGAGCGGATATTGTGAAATTATTAGCGCGCGATTAGATTTATATTGTTTTATCTAAAATTAAAGTTTTACTATTTTTAAACGAGATATTGAGATATTAGGATATTGAGATATTAGGATATTGAGATATTAGGATATTGAGATATTAGGATATTGAGATATTAGGATATTGAATATTAAATATTGAATATTGTTATGTTGATTTTGATTTGTGGCCTTCCTGGCGTTGGCAAAAGTACTGTTGGCGAAATGTTGAGAGCGAAATTAAAGGAGCAGATGATAGAATCAGATCAATTAAAGCCAACTAAGAAAATTATTGATGAATTGAAGAATAAAAATTTTTGGGCTCGCGAAGTTAAGAGCTCAGTTTATAATACTTTGTTTTCTAATGGTGCAAAAAGATTGATGAATGGCCAAAGTGTTATTTTGAATGCGACATTTTTCAAGAAAGCATATGTTGATCAAGCAAAAAAACTGGCTGAATTGTTTAAGACAAAATTGTATATTATTTATGTGAAATGCGATGAAGAGATTACAGAGAAAAGAATTGAAGCGAGATTTAAAGCAAAAGAAAGCGAAGTAACAATGAAAACATATCATATTATCAAATCTAGATTTGAACCAATACGTGAACAAAAAATTGTGGTTGATAATAGCGGCAATAGAAAAGAATTAGTTAAGCAAATTAATAAAATAATCAATAAGATAACTAGTAAAAAGTAATTAGTAACTAGCATCGACTACGTCGCCCTAGTTACTAGTTACTTATTACTAATTACTAATTTTATGCAAGAATTTTTAAATTCGGCAATTGAAATTGCTAAAAAGGCCGGCAAATCATTGATGAATGATTATCAAAATCTAAGCGAACGAGATATTTATGCAAAAGGAAGCAATGAGCTTGTGACAAAAGCTGATATCAAGGCTAACAAAATAATTGTGAATTATTTAAAAGAAAAATTCCCAAAACATAATATTGAATCAGAAGAAGAAAACAAAATTGATAAAGGTTCTGATTATACTTGGGCAGTTGATCCATTGGACGGCACAACAAATTTTATTATTCAAAATCCTTTGTTTGCTGTCTCTATTGCCTTAATAAGGGCAAATGAAATTCAATTAGGTGTTATTTATGCACCATATCTACATGAATTATATACTGTAACTAAAGATGGCAAAGCGTTGTTGAATGATAAACCATTGGCTGTTTCACTCAAAGATTCAGTCAAAGATTCTGTGTTGTTATTTTGTAGTGGCCATAAGGCAATGCATAAAGAAAAAACGATCAAAATTTATTCTGAATTTAAATTAAGAGCAAAGTCTTTGAAATCTTTTGGTGCTGCATCTCTTGAATTAGCTTTTGTTGCGTCTGGTCGTGCTGAAGCAATTATGTTGCCAGGCGCGCCGATTTGGGATGTTGCTGCTGGAATTTTGTTAGTTCGGAAAGCAGGAGGAAAAGTAACTGATTTTAATAATGATGAATGGACAGTTCGATCACGAGATACTTTTGCAACAAATGAAAAAATACATGAGAATTTGGTGAATGATGTGGAGAAGATTGGACTATAAAATTGTCAAAGAGGCTCAGCCTTTTACTAAAATTATTAGACCGCTATCTTTAAGGAAACTAATCTTAATTGTTCGAATATTTGGTTTTAGAAAAGGCTGAGCCTCTTAGTAGTTTAAATTTAAATTTTATGCAAACTTTAGAACAAATTGCTAAACAAGTTAAAAATTGTCAAAAATGTGATTTGTATAAGCTAGCGAAGAATCCAGTACTAGGCGAGGGCAATCAAAATGCTAAAATTATGTTTATTGGTGAAGGTCCGGGTGCGAAAGAAGACGAATTAGGCAGACCTTTTGTTGGCCAAGCTGGACAATTACTGTCTAAATTATTGGCTTTAGCTTCTTTAAAACGCGAAGATGTTTATATTGCAAATGTAGTAAAACATAGACCACCAAATAATCGAGATCCTCTGCCAGACGAAGTTGCTGCTTGCTGGCCATATTTGGAACAGCAAATAATGATTATTAAGCCTAAAATTATTATTCCATTAGGCCGTCATGCAATGGCTAGATTTATTCCAATTGGCACAATTTCTAAAAATCAAGGACGAGTTTTTAGACGCGAAATCAAGAATTTAGGAAAATTATATTTTTATCCGATTTATCATCCAGCTGCAGCTTTGCATCAACCTAGTCTTTATCGCGATCTCGAGAATGCTTTTAAACGTTTGCCTGCGGTTTTGAAAAAGGTTGAAGTGAATTGACGGATATTCGGAAATTGTGAAATTCGGAAATTACGAATATTACGGATATTATGATATTAAAAAATCCCGTTTGTGCGGGATTTTTATGTAATTATTTTGCACCACCTTGCTGTTCTTTAGCGGTTACTGAATCATGAAGCTTTTTGAAATCTTCTTGCGTGTAACCTGCCAGTCCTCGTTCTTCCAGAATTCCTTTTAGATAATCTTTTGGTCCTTCTTTTGCCAAACCATCTATAAAATCTTTTTCGTGTTGATATCTTGTTTTTTCAATGGTTGTCCATTCATTTTCTTCTTGCAGTGCTAGTTCTGGATCTTGTGCTAGTTCTCTTGCCATTTTTGAATTATAAGCTCTTACGCTTGCTTCTTCTTGGGCGTCTCTAAGTGCCAATATTGCATCTGCTTTTTGATCAATAGCAGCATCGGTTGGTCGTTGTTCAGTGCCAATCTCTGTTTCTTCTTGTTTTAATCCCATTTCTTCTGCGCTTGGTCCTGTTTCATTTGCCATATTTTTGTATTAAATTGTTAATTTATCTTTATTCTACCCCCCCCCCCCTTGCTAGAAGTCAAATAATTGCTTGTGCATAATCTTGCGGAATTTTGTAAAATTAAACACCGTAAATCAAAATCCCTTGTCAAGAATGAAAAAATGAGCTAAAATGATATTAGTAAGAAATTTTAATTTAGTTATTTATAATTCACGTCTATGCCAGTTCCAAAAAAGAAACACACCAAAGCAGCTTCTAGACAAAGAAGATCACATCACGCTCTAAAGCAAACAAAATTAGCAAAATGTCCAAAATGCAGCAAGCCAATTTTACCTCATACTGTTTGTTTAGCATGTGGAAATTATAATAACAGACAAGTTTTAGATATTGAAGCAAAAAAAGCCAAGAAAGCAAAGAAAGATAAGAAAAAACAACAACAAGCACAACAAAAATAATACAAGCGCTGATTAAACGCTGATTTCTAACGCTGATATACGCTGAATTAATTATTCGTAATTCGTATCATTCGCATTATTCGTATCGTCATTCGTATTATATTTTATTTAAAACAAAAAAAATGTCAAACCGGCACCTTCTTAGAACAGTAGCATTACAAACACTATATGAGTGGGATTTTTATGATAAAGATGATAAAGAATTATCAAAATTCCTAAAACAAAATTTGGATGAATTTGCACCAGGTGCAGAAGAACCAAATTTTGCTAAAGATTTGTGCGATGGAGTAATAAAGAATGTCAAAGATATTGATAAAATCATTACTGATGCTGCTCCTGATTGGCCAATGGATCAAATTACAATGGTTGATCGAAATGTCCTAAGAATGGGTGTTTTTGAACTTTTATTTGACAAAAATATTCCGCCAAAAGTTGCGATTAATGAAGCAATTGAACTTGCTAAAATGTTTGGTGGTAAATCGTCAGGCAAGTTTGTGAATGGAGTACTTGGGAGTATATTTAGGAAGATGGAGGCCGAAATCGATAAAAATAAGAAGTGAGTTATAAAGTTTTTAAAGTTTATAAAGTTATAAAGAGAAAACAGGAAACAGAAAACAGTTAATTATCTACTCTTTTCTATTTTCTATTTTCTGTTTTCTAAAACGTATGGACAAAGATTTTACACAACTAGAGAAAAATATCGGAATAAAGTTCAATAATATTAAACTGCTTAACCAAGCATTAGTTCATCGTTCTTATTTAAATGAAAATACAAGCTTTCCACTTGATAATAATGAAAGATTAGAATTTTTGGGAGATGCAGTTCTTGAATTGGTTGTGACTCAGCATTTGTATAATAATTTTACAAATCCAGAAGGAGATTTAACAAACTGGAGATCTGCGCTTGTTAATACAAACATGATTTCAAAACACGCGAAAGAATTAGGTTATGATGATTTTTTATACTTATCTAGAGGAGAAGCAAAAGATATTGGCAAAGCTAGAGATGTTATTTTGGCTAATGCATTTGAAGCTGTAATTGGCGCAATTTATTTAGATCAAGGCTGGGATGTAGCAAAAGATTTCATTGAAAAACATATTATTGCTGAATTAAAAAAGATTTTAGACGAAAAATTATATATTGATCCAAAATCAAGATTACAAGAAGAGATCCAAGATGCTTTAAAGGTTACTCCAACATATCAAGTTTTGAAAGAATGGGGACCAGATCATGCAAGAAAATTTAAAATTGGCGTATATTTAGAAAAAAAATTACTTGGTGAAGGTGAAGGAGATTCAAAACAAGAAGCACAAGTAAATGCTGCGAAGAATGCGATTGAGAGGGAAGAGTGGAAGAAATAAATTTTCAATGACCAGTTTCCAATTTTCAATAAATTATCAATTTTCAGTTTTCAAAGTCGTAACTAATTGAAAATTGTTCATTGATAATTTATTGAAAATTGAGAATTGTAAATTGAAAATTTTTTTATGTCTATTTTTTTAACCGTCTTAATCATCATCTTAATCGTTGCTTTAATCGTAACTGGTTTAGTTGGGACAATTGTTCCAATGCTTCCTGGCGCGCCGTTGATTTTTGCTGGAATGGTAATTTATGCAATTTGGGATAGATTTCAGCATACATCGATTTGGACTTTTGCTGTACTAATCATTTTGACATTATTTTTGACAGTTATTGATTATGTCAGCCATTATGTTGGCGCTAAAGTTTATAAAGCGTCAAGAACAGCTTTGATTTGTTCTGCAATTGGCGGTATTGTTGGATTATTTACTGGTAACGTAATTGGTTTTATATTCGGTCCGCTAATTGGCGCTGTAATTGGAGAATTAATTGATTCTCAAGATTTAAGAAAATCACTAAAAACTGGAACTGGTGTGTTTGTTGGATTTCTGTCTGGAACGCTGGTGAAATTTGTAGTTGCGATTATTATGGTAGTAATATTTATCGGAAGCATCATATTTTAAATTAAAAATTTAAAATGAAAAATTAAAAATAACTAGCTACCGGCTAGTTTTTTGTTTAAATAAAAAAGGCCAGAAGTTAAATACTAATGGCCTTTTAAAATTTTATTGTTTTTTGTAAATTACTTTGCCAGTTTGTTTGATTTCCCAGACAAGAGGATCATTATTATTACTAAAGTCCTTCGGATTGAATGGATGCGGTTCGATAATATTGTCTTCTACTTCATATGACTTTTTTAGCAAATAATGCAAAGCCTTAAAACTGTCTTTAAATTTTGGCGAGATTACACAAATATCAATATCGCTCCATTCATGGGCTTGATCTTTGGCTTGTGAACCAAAAAGAATCACTTCGTTAATTGGAAGATTATCTTTTTTTAGAATATTGATATATTGTTCAATGCTTTTTTTTACCTTTTTTGTCATAATTGTTTTTTAAAGTCAAAATAGAGATTTTTAGAAATTTTAAAATATTTGTCAGAATATTCTTTAGTGCACTTTTTATAAAAAGAAAATTTTATTTCATCGTATCTGCCAGCGATATTAAATTCGGTTATTGTTGTTAAATCATCAATCTGTTCATTTGTTAGTTTTAGATTTACTATTTTTGCTAGGTTAACTAATTTATGGGTGTATGGAGAATGCTTTTTAGTCTTTTTCACAACAAGAGCTTTTAGAATCTTTTCAATCATAAGATGGCAAAAGAATAAGCTTGCAGAATACTTTTTTCCTTTTAAAAGATATTCTGCGATTTTAAAATCTTGCTCTGCTGATTCCTGCCAATATTCCATTACTTTTCGAATATTATCTTTACTCATATTTTAAGTATAACATTTTTTTTGATTATTTTCAATAGATTTGTCAAATTTTTTGTCAAATTTATCAATAAAAAAACCTTGATTAACAAGGTTAGATAGTGCTAAAGGATTCGTCTCCTGATCCAGCTGACGATTTCATTTTTTTGCCGAGCGACAAGAGCTTCGAGATTTTCGGAAAGTTTGAATTCATGAAATGAATGAAGGTGCATACTGATATTTTCTCCTTGACAGAGAATTTCGTTATTCTGTTCATCAATCGACATTTCCAACTTGATCCTGATACCAACTTGTTTCTCACCACGAACAATCCGGAAAATTTCGTAGATCTTTGCTGTCTTATCATAGACTCCAACCCAGACTGGAAATCTCTTGCCGAGCATTCTCTTTCCCTCCTTCCTCCCTTGAGAAAAGAACATTCACTAATGCTCTATTTTATACCTGTCTTAAGATAATTTCAAGTAAAAATAAAAAAAGAGCTTAATGCTCTTCAAGGGTACTTACTTTTAATTCTGGTTTCAATTTCTTAATTACGATAGCAAGACCGTAAAGCGCAATATAGATTACTACCATAACAGTATTAAACCAAATGCAATTGATAGAATATGCTTCACTCTTTATTTGCATCAAGACAACAATTACAAATGCACTAATAGAAGTAAAACAATGCGAAAAAGCTAGAGATAAGAATACGAAAGGGAATCTAGTTTTTCGAAATATTTGCAAAATTAGACTGATCACGAAAGCACTAAGACTAATGTAGAACCACCTTTCATGACTTTCATTTTCAAAATGGGCGATGCTATCAACAAATTGCCTAATTGCCATCAGATATTGCATTTGTTCTCCTGCTTTGACAAAGGCAATACTCTATGAATTGTCCCGCACATACTACCACTTTCAACGAGATATGAACACTCATCAAAAAGATCTTTCCAGGTCTGCTCGTCAACTTCTGGCAACTCATTCTTTTCTTTGTATCCTTGCATATAAGGATTGACTGCGCACCAAAAATTAATCATTCTCAATTCTTTGCCTGCCAGATAATCTCGAATTGCTTGTGCCGCACTCCAGGCCATGTCGTCCCTCCTTTCGGACTAAAATTCTCCTCCGATTTTAAGATATACGGATATTGCAACAAAAATGCTCAACAAAAGAGATATAGCGGGAATTGGCGCATAAAAAAATATCCCATAAGAATCTGACAAGTGATAAAATAATTTGAAAGTAGACCAATCAATGCTAATCATAATCAGTAACATTAGAAAAAAACAAAATATTCCTCTTAACTTGTGCATTTTTCCTCCTTCGCTGAAGGCAAATTTTTAAAGTGCATTTATTTCTTAAATTCATAACATAACAAATACATTTCACTGCTTCTGGCACGTGATGCTTTTGGCTTGAATATCTTGACTTTCTTAAAAGACTTTTTTAACTTGGCTAGAAATTCGTTAAAATCAGAACCTTGAAAAATTTTCAAAATCATATTTCCGCCATCTTTCAAATTTGTTTTAGCTAATTCAATAACTTTTTCGTTTAACAAAATTGATTGATATTGATCATACTCAGGATGACCAGATGTGTTTGGCGCAATATCGCTGATGATAACGTTGAACTGGTTAGATATGTTAGACTTATTAGATAAGTTAGACTGGTTAACGACCTCTTGTTTTCTTGTTTTATTGTTTTTTTGTTTGTTCGCAAGGTTGTCCAACTGCTCTCGAACATTCTCTAGGTCATTAACATCGGCAACAAATGTAATCACGTTCTCAAGGCCCAAATCTTTCGTTTTTTTAATATCAAAGCCTACGACCTTGCCATTCTTTCCAACCCAAGTTGATAAAATTTGTAAAAATGAGCCTGGGAAACATCCAATATCTAAAATATAATGATTTGGCTTAATTATACGGTATTTTTCTTGTATTTCTTGCAATTTAAAGACTGATCGGGCATTGTAGCCTTTTTGTTTTGCTAATTCAAAATAATAATCTTGGAATTGATAGTGTCTTGACATACAGTCCATTATTAATCAGAATACTCAATTTGTCAAGAATAAAAAAATTTGATAGACTAAAATAATAAATCCCAAATACCAAATTCCAAACAAATTACAAATCACAATACACAAAATATTGTTGTAATTTGTAATTTGTGTTTTGTTTGGGATTTGGAATTTGTAATTTATACTTATGTATCTCAAGAAACTCGACATACAAGGCTTTAAATCATTCGCTCCAAAGACAACTTTGGAATTTAGTCCTGGAGTGACTGCTGTTGTTGGACCAAATGGATCTGGCAAATCAAATTTTACTGAAGCAATTAGATGGGTAATGGGCGAACAAAGTTTGAAAACTTTGAGAGGCAAAAAATCAGAAGATATTATTTTTGCTGGTTCGAAAAACAAAGCGAGATTAGGAATGGCAAGCGTTTCAATGCATTTGGACAATTCTGATCATGCAATGCCAATTGATTATTCCGATGTTGTGATTACTCGCAAATTATTTAGAAATGGCGAAAGCGAATATTTTATAAATAAAAATAGAGCGAGATTATTAGATATTCAGGAATTATTGGCAAAAACTGGCTTTGGACAAAAAACTTATTCAGTGATTGGCCAAGGCATGATTGATACTTTTTTGAAAGCTGGACCAAAAGAGAGAAAAGAATTATTTGAAGAAGCAGCTGGTGTCAAACAATTCCAGATCAAGAGAAATTTGAGCGTTAATAAATTATTGCAAACAAAAACAAATTTATCTCGTGTTGCTGATTTGTTGAAAGAAATTGAGCCTAGACTTCGATCATTAAAAAGACAAGCTAACAAAGCACAGCGAAAAGAAGAGATTGAAAAGAAATTTGATGAAGTTTGCGATCAATATTTTAATCATAGCTGGAATACTTTAAAAGATGCTTTTAAGATAAATAGCGATCAACTTGCAAAGTTAGCAAAACAAGAAAAAGAAACTATCGATTTAATTGCGCAATTACAGAAAAAATTAGATAGTCGAAATTTACAAGAAGATTTTGCCAAAAAAAGACAAAGACAAGAAAGATTGAATGAATTATTCTTACAAAAGTCAGAAATCAATGAAAAGATCATGGAAGTTACAGCCAAAATTTCATTGGCAAAAGCTTCAGATACAAATTTGAATTTAACAGATAGAATTAAATTATTAGAAAATGAAGTTGCTGAATTAGAAACAAATGTTTCAGAATTTTTGAGTGAAAAGCAGACTTTAGAAAAAGATTTGAGAAATAAAATTAAGGAACAATCTGCGATTTTAACTAAAATCAAAGACTGCCAAGAAAAATTAACAACTCTAAAATCAGGATTAATCTCTGAATCGCTAACTTTGACTGATGTTCAGAATGATTTAGAAAAATTATTTAAGTCTGAATCAAATTTATTTGAAAAAATTAATGCTTGTGAAAATTTGAATGAATTAGACAAATTAAAACAAATGATTTTTGATGTCCATTTTGAAATGGAAAAATTATTATTAAAAATTCAAAAAGCAGCTAAGAAAGAAGACATCAGTATTCAAAAAAAGCTTTCAGAAATCCAAAAAAGCTTGAGCGAATTATTTGATGAAAGAGACTCGCTAACTTCACAAATAAATAGCATTAAAGTTTCAATTGCAATTCTTGATACAAAACAAAATTCTGCAAAACAACAGCTTGATCCTCGCAAAAGAGAAATTGAGAATTTAAACAAGGAAACAAAGGCAAAGTCTAAACAAGAAACTTTAGCTAATTTTGAAAAATTAGAAAATGAGAAAAAAGGATTAGTGAACAAAATTTTAGTTCTAGATAAAGAAATTAAAAATATTCAAAATGAATTGGAATTAGAAGTAAAAAAAGAACAAGAAATTAGAGATCAATTTATTTCGCAAGAAAATGAATATAGAGCAAAGCAAAATTCTTTAAATAATATTAAAGATCAAGTTAGAGAAATCGAAGTTTCGAATGCCCAACTACAAGCATCAAAAAATGTTTTGATTGAAGAAATGCATGAAAATTTTGGCATAGAAAAGACAAATGAATTAATCAAAATTTTTGAAAGCAAACCAAAAAAAATAAATAATGCTGATGAGTTACATGTTTTGATTGCAAAATTAAGACGCGAAAAAATGATCATTGGCGATATTGATCCAGAGGTTGTGAAAGAGCATAAGGAAGTTAATGATCGATTTGAATTTTTGACAGCACAAAAAGATGATTTGGAAAAAGCTATTATTTCTTTGGAAAAAATTATTGATGAATTAGATAAGACAATAAGCTCCAAATTTGATACTGCTTTTGAAAAAATTAATTTACAATTCCAGAAGCATTTTGAAATTTTGTTTAATGGTGGTCATGCAAGATTAGAAAAATATCGACCGAAAGTTGAAGTTACTGATGAAACAGGCAATAAAAAGCTTGAATTATCTCAAGATTCATATATTGATATTAAGGCAACACCTCCTGGAAAAAAGCCAAGAGATTTGAGTTTGCTTTCTGGTGGCGAAAGAGCGCTAACTTCTATTGCTTTGATTTTAGCAATAATTTCCAATAATCCAGCTCCATTCATTGTGCTTGATGAAGTTGATGCATCTCTTGATGAAGCAAATACTTCTAGATACGCGAAGATTATTGAAGAAGTTGCGAAGAAATCACAATTCATAGTTGTGACTCATAATCGCGAAACAATGAGTTGCGCTAAGGCTTTGTATGGAGTGACGATGTCTGGAGATGGAGTTTCTAAATTGCTAAGCATATCGCTTGAAGGACATTGCTAGATGAAATTTCTAATTTTCAATTTCTAATTTTTATTAAATTTCTAATGCATTAATTTCTAAACCGTTTTTTTTATGCTATTATGTATTAAAGATTCTTTTAAAATAATTAACTTTTAAAAACATGCCAAACAAATCAGAAACTGGAGGATTTACTCCGGAACCAGGAAGTAAAGATGCGGAAACAGCATTTGTTGAAGGTGAAGAAAAAATGCAAGAACGTTTTAGAGTAGAGGATCAAGAATCGAGATATGCAAGAGAAGATATGGAAGCTGAAGAAAGACAAAAAGATGTTTTGATAGAGAGAGCAAGAATGGCGGGAGACAAGAGAGATGAATACGATATTATTGATGATTGGATGAAGTTGGAGAGAGAAGAACAAGATGAATGGAGAGAAGCATACAATAAAGATAAAAGCACTGATCTATGGGATTTCGGAGTTGATTTTAAAGAAAAAAAGGTACCATCATTTGCAGCTTACTTGAAAAAAAGACTTGAAGAAAATTCTCACAGAGAAATGGCTGATTGGGAAAAAATAAATGAGAGACGGTGCATTTATTATGAATGGGTTGAAGGTGGAGATTTAGAAGACGAAAAAAAATAATATTAAAAATGGAAAAATTAGTCAAATGTCTTGACTAATTTTTTTTTATCGAGTATATTTTATTTATGTTAACTATACGTCTTACAAGAATCGGCAAGAAGAACCAACCTAAATACAGGCTGGTTTTGACTGACCATAATTTTCCTGTTAGAGGAAAATTCATCGAAATCTTAGGATCTTTTGATCCAAGAAGCGACAAAGTAGAATTAAAAAAGGAAAGAGTTGAATACTGGCTAAAGAGTGGCGCAAAAGTAAGCCAGACTGTTAAAGAAATGTTAAAGAAACAAAAAGTTACTGGCAAGTTGGAAGTATTGAATAGAAAAGACAGAGCACAGACTACAAAAAAAGGTGCAGAACCTGTAAAACCAGCAACCGAAGCTCCAAAGGCAGAGGAAAAGAAAAATGAGAATAAAGAATCAGGAATTAAGAATAATGAAACTCCTGCAAAACCTGAAGAAAAGAAATAATAGCACTCCAGTTACTAGTTACTTGTTACTAATTACCGCAAAATAATATTGACAAAACTTACTAATCTGATATAATTAAATTGTTGTATTAGATTCTATTTTTCATGAAAGAGCTGGTCGACTTGAATTAGAAAAATATTCTAATGCTTCGAAAGAAATAATTAATTTACAAAGTTATGGCAGAAAAAGCACACGATCAAGAATTCGTAGAGTACATTGTCAAATCATTAGTTGATGCTCCTGACAAAGTAAAGACAAATAGAACAGTTGACGAAATGGGTGTATTAATCACTCTAGACGTTGATGCAGCTGACATGGGCCAAATCATTGGTCGCCAAGGTCAGACAGCAAAAGCAATCAGAACTTTATTAAAAGTTGTTGGTGCTAAAAACAACGCTCGCGTTAACTTGAAGATCAATGAACCAGAAGGTTCTGAAAGAACAAGAAAACCAGCTGCAACTGCTCCAAAAGCAGAAGAAGCTAGTTCAGATGTAGTTGAAGATCTAAAACTATAATCTTAAATCTTAATAAGATTCAAAATAAATAAAGGCCACCATTAATTGGTGGCTTTTACGTGAAGAATGGAGAAACTAGTAATCAGTAATTAGTAACTAGAACGACGACTAGTTACTAGTTACTAATTACTAGTTAACACAACTATGCAATTCGATATAATAACAATTTTTCCAAAGATATTTGATTCATATTTCTCTGAATCTATTTTGTCGCGCGCACAAAAGAAAAATTTGATTAAAATTAATATTCATAATTTACGTGATTATACTTTAGATAAACACAGCAAAGTTGATGATAAACCATACGGAGGCGGGCAGGGCATGATTTTGCAAGTTGAGCCTTTTTATCGAGCGATTACTAGTCTAAAATCTAAAGTCAAAAATATTTCTCCTAAATCTAAAGTCAAAAATAACAACTCGAAATCTAAAATCATCATGTTAACTCCGGCTGGCAAGACACTTGATCAGAAAATGGCGATGAGATTGTCTAAACTTGATAATATTATTTTGTTATGCGGAAGATATGAAGGTTTTGATGCTCGCATAGATAAATTTGTTGATGAAAAAATTTCAATAGGTAATTATGTTTTATCTGGTGGAGAATTGCCTGCTATGGTTTTGGTTGAAGCTGTGACAAGATTGATTCCTGGTGTTTTGGGACATGAACATTCTGCTCTTGATGATACTTTTTCTGTTGATAAAGATTATGTGGAGTATCCACAATATACTAGACCTGAAAAATTCCAAATCCCAAATCCCAAACAAATTACAAATTCCAAATTACAAACTTTAAAAACTACGACTCTTTCTGTACCTAAAGTTTTATTGTCTGGCGATCATGAAAAAATTGAAGAATGGAAAAAAAAACACGTTAAAATTAAAAAATAAAAAAACAGCTATGATGCTGTTAGTCGGTTGAGTAAAGAATAATGTACAAATAGTTATTGTTTCTTAAAGTAGTTATTCCAGTGATTTTCTGTGCATGAGTTGGATATTCTTTTTTCCACTGAGCAAATGGCTCTTCAAATTTTTCTGCGTAAAAAGGAATTTCTTTGCTACCTGGCAAGTTTCCAAGATAGATGAATGCTACTCCCTGACCATGATCGATAACGATAGAGTTACTTAAATCAGTTTTGGAAGTTTCAGTTGATCCTTGAACTGGTTTCTCTGTCACCATCCAGTGCGTGATAAAAACACCAAGTTTTAATACTCCGTATCCAATTACAAGCAAAATAGCTGAACTAACAATACTGCTTAAAATAATCATACGCGCATCAATTTTTGGTTTTTTTGCTTGTGTCATTATCTCCTCCTCCCTCTGCGGCGTGCGAAACATTTAAGAGTACGGACTTTTTTCTGACTAATTAGTATACGCTTGAATTAACTTTCTGTCAATAATAAAAAATAAAAAAACAACAGAATCTGTTGTCATGGACCGTAAAGTACTAAATACAAATTATTTTGAGCAGTAGGAGAAAAACTTTTGATCTTTGAAGAATGTTCTGGATACTGCTTTTTCCAATAGGCAAAGAAAGATTCAATCCTTTCGCGATGATAGATATCAGGACGAAATCCAAAGTCATTTTTGCGAAATTGACCGATATAGATGAATGCTAGGCCTTGACCATTATCTATGACATACGGCTTTACGTCAAAGTATAGCTTGCCTTTTTCAAATTCAGAATAAAAAAATTTTTCAGGCTCCTTTTGTGGACCAAAGATAGTAGTAATTACCTTTCCAACTTTTTGATGAACTAATTCTGCAGTTGATTGACGAGAAGCTGCAAACAAGAGTAACAACATAGATACAACTCCTGTAATGATAGTAACTCTTGGTAGTATTTTCTTTATCCTGTCTTTTTCCACTTTTCCTTCCCTCCTTTTGCCGCTGTTAAAAGAACATTTTTACTCTTAATTAAGTATATCTTCCTTAATTTTTCTGTCAACATTTTCGAAAAATAATTTTCCATGATAAACTCCGGATGAATCATGTGATTGTTTGCTTCTTCTCGGGATCCCTCACTGCGGTTCGGGATGACAGATAAAAAAGTTAAGTGTTAAAAGTTAATTGTTAACTGTTTACACAAGTTATCCACAATTAAATGATATTGACTTGACAATATTATTTTTATGGACTAAAATTTAAGTACTAAATTACTTACAAGTAAATCTGTAAAAATAGCTATGAAAATTGTAGCTTGATATTTTTTAACTTCAAAAATTAAAAAGAATCAGTCTATAATTCTCGCACTTTGATAATTAAATAGTGATAAGAGTTTTACGTTAATTCCGTTTATTTTGAGCTAACAAGCTTACTTTAAATTTTTTAGTTGATCTATGATTAATTTATTAATTATAGATATTTATTGAGAGTTTGATCCTGGCTCAGGGTGAACGCTGGCGGCGTGTTTTAGGCATGCAAGTCGTACGAGTGAATTTATTCACTAGTGGCAAATGGGGTACTAATACGTTGGTAATCTGACTCAAAGACAGACATAAGCCGGAGAAATCTGGTCTAATATCTGATACTAATGGGGGGACGAAAGTCATTCCCATTCAAAAATATTTCGCAAGAACTATTGCTTTGAGAGGAGCCTACGGCCTATCAGCTAGTTGGCAGGGTAAAAGCCTACCAAGGCTATGACGGGTAGGGGGTTTGAGAGGATGACCCCCACCATCGGGACTGAGACACTGCCCGGACTCCTACGGGAGGCTGCAGTCGAGAATCTTCCGCAATGTGGGCAACCATGACGGAGCGACGCCGCGTGATCGAAGAAGCCCTTCGGGGTGTAAAGATCTTTTGTGTGGGAATAAGTCCAGCACATGTTACTGTTGATACTTACATGATTTTGTTATACAGATAGATAGTCATTTCTAGTTAAGTTATGCTAATGTCAATAGTAAAATGTGCTGGGTTGAAGGTACCATACGAATAAGCCATGACTAACCTCGTGCCAGCAGTCGCGGTAATACGAGGATGGCAAGCGTTACCCGGAATTATTGGGCGTAAAGCGTCTGTAGGCGGTTTGTTAAGTTAATTGTTAAATCTTGGTGCTCAACATCAGGGCTGCAATTAAAACTGGCAGACTTGGGATCAGAAGAGGCAAGAGGAACTCCCGGTGTAGCAATGAAATGCGTTAATATCGGGGGGAACTCCAGTGGCGAAGGCGTCTTGCTAGTCTGTTTCCGACGCTGAGAGACGAAAGCGTGGGTAGCGAATGGGATTAGATACCCCAGTAGTCCACGCCGTAAACAATGGATACTAGACATAGGGAGAGTCGACCCTTTCTGTGTCGAAGCAAACGCGTTAAGTATCCCGCCTGGGGAGTACGATCGCAAGATTAAAACTCAAAGGAATTGACGGGGACCCGTACAAGCGGTGGAGCATGTGGTTTAATTCGACAGTAAGCGAAGAACCTTACCAAGATTTGAAGCCTAACGAAGTCTTGAGAAATCGAGATGTGCCGCAAGGAACGTTAGGACAGGTGATGCATGGCTGTCGTCAGCTCGTGGCGTGAGCTGTTCGGTTAAGTCCGTTAACGAGCGCAACCCTTGTCCAATGTTATATTTTACTTTGGAGACTGCCGGCGTATAGTCGGAGGAAGGTGGGGATGACGTCAAGTCAGCACGTCCCTTTGACATCTTGGGCAACACACGTGCTACAATGGCCGTTCTAGAATTATCTAGAGTCCTTCGGGACACAAAGAGAAGCTAAGCCGCAAGGCAGTGCAAATCTCAACAAAAGCGGCCTCAGTTCAGATTGAGGGCTGAAACTCGCCCTCATGAAGTCGGAATCGCTAGTAATCGTAGGTCAGCACACTACGGTGAATACGTTCTCGGGTCTTGTACACACCGCCCGTCACATCAGGCGAGTTGATAGCACCCGAAGCTCCTCTTTTGAGGAACCACGGTGAGATCAGCGAGAAGGGTGAAGTCGTAACAAGGCATCCGTAGCGGAAGCTGTGGATGGATCACCTCCTTTCTAGGGAGAATTGATCTCTGAAAGTCTTATGGATTTTTATTGATCTGTCGAGATGAATTTATTTTCATTATGTAAGGAATTAATCGACCCTCTTATCACTTTTTGATTATCAAAGTATCTTCGAATATTACGGATATTAGATATTGGATATTATTTTTGACCAGCGTAAAAGCGCTGGTTTTCGTTTTTAGAGCTTCGGAGTGTCGGAAATCGGATCGTCGGACGTTCTGACGTTCTGACGTTCCGAAGCTCCGACGTTCCGAAGCTCTAAATAAAAAAACTCTTGAAATACATCAAGAGTTGAAAGAACTAAAAATTTAAATAATTATGCTGCGAGCTTTACAATACCTAGAGCGAAACAGCCAAGATCGTCAACGAAACCGCCACCCAAATCGTAGCCGCTGCAGTAGAGGCCTCGCTCATCAAAGTCGCCCAGGTCGAAACGACTGCCATCGGAGCCGCGAGCAGAAGTCCTGATCCACAACCGATCCGGAGGAACTCGTTCCTTTGTCTGGTTGAAGTAGCTCAAAATGAGACCGCTGTTTAAGGTGACACTGCCGAAATCAGTAAGATGATCGGCTGGCAGATCGTACTTCTTGCTAAGTCTGGCGAGATAATTCAACTGTTCATTTGCTGTTTTTCGAATGCCGTCAGGAACAAGTCTGGGAACCCAGAAAACAAGACTGTCAAAAGTTGGCTCATCGTTGAAATTCCAGGTCTGTAAATAATCGAAATTCTTGTAGCACGGACCAAGTTTGGAAGCATGCTGTTTCAGTGTGTAGCCAGCTTTAACCAACCAAAAGATTGTACCCTCGTAGTTGTTGAAATGGTCAATTGCAAAATAACGGCACTTCTGGACATAAGCGCGAGCTTCTTTTTCGCCAATGATAGGAATCAAGATCTGAATAGCTTGATCGTCGGAAAGAGAAGTGAAAAAGTCCCGTTGAATGACTACTGGCAGTGTGATTTCTGGCTCTCTGTTGCTCATCGCTTTCCTCCTCCTCTGGCTAGGAAATTGTCGGAAAGAACGTTTAAATCAGGATACAATAAGGCAAGCAGATTGTCAAGATTCTTGGGTAATGTGCACACACATATTGCACTTTTTAAAACTTTTGGACATAAAGACTTGAAAGAAATATTTTTTGATGTTAAAATAGTAAGGAAAGCAAAAGATATTTTGTTATTTAAAATTTAGTTATTTTGTTATTTATTTATGGGCGCATAGCTCAGTTGGTTAGAGCGCGTCACTGATAATGACGAGGTCCTTAGTTCGAATCTAAGTGCGCCCACCAGGTAAACAATTAACTATTAACACTTAACAATTAACGCTATAAATAGCGAGTTAACTGTTAAAAGTTAAATGTTAAATGTTATTTCATGTCTTTAATCGGCCAAATATTTTTAGGATTAATAGGTATTGCAATTGGAGTTTTTGTAACTTTAAAATCTGAATGGTTAATTAATAATGTCGGAAGTCCAAGCTTTGCTCAAAAATATTTTGGGACATTTGGTGGCGGAAGATTGTTCTGGCAACTGCTGGGCGTTTTAATTGCTGCTGTTTCAACATTATACATGACTGGTTTTTTACAACATACATTACCAAATATGCTAAAAGGCTTATTTGGAGGCGGATTACAATAATTCATTATTATGAATATTATAATTCTGTGGTTTGTAAGGATTGCTTTTGCTTCACTTGCTTGTTTTGAGCTAGCTAATCTTTTTGGCATCTTACATTTTGAACTTGAATTTAGCTGGTTTGGATTAGCTTTGACATCAATTGTAGTTTGGATTGCTTTAGAATTTGTGTTATGGTATTGTAAAAAGAAATTTAATTATACTATTCCAAGTTTTGTATTCTTGTTTCCATTAGGAAATGTGTTGATTGATGCATTTGGAGATATTTTTAAATGGTATGGCAGATTTTCATGGTATGATCAAATGGCTCATTTCTTAGGCGGAGCTTCAGTTGCTGGATTAATATTCTTCATACTTTGCGCTGTATTAAAAAGAAGAAGAGTTGAATTTAAAAAATATTTGATTGGAAGTTATGCCTTTTTTGCAGCTTGTTTTCTTGGAGTCTTGTACGAGATTGAAGAATATTCAGAAAGTTTTTTTCTAAGCAATAATAGACTAGGAGATCGCTTTGATACGCCAAATGATTTGTTAATGAATACTTGTGGGGCATTAATTGGCGTGTTATTAGTTTATTTATACGTAAAAATGACTGATACGTTAAGCAAGACAGAAGAAAGAAAGTAATTTTTCATTTCTAATTTAGTTATTTTGTTATTATATTGGGCCTGTAGCTCATCTGGTAGAGCGCCTGCTTTGCAAGCAGGAGGTGAGCGGTTCGAGTCCGCTCAGGTCCATAAATAAATCATGTCAGAGCGCCTGCTTTGCAAGCAGGAGGATGAAAATTTTTGAATAAAAAATTTTCATGGTCGAGTCCGCTCAGGTCCACCATGTTAATAACAAAATAACTAAATTAGAAATAACTAAATTAACGGCGCATCGCTGTTTTTTTATGCTTGAAAAAAATATTAAGAAATGATATAATTATATTAGAATTAATCAACGTTTTGATTAGTTTAGTTTGTTGTAATTTATTTTGGCTCAGAGAGAGAGAGAGAGGAGGGAAAACGAAAATGGCAGAAGAAAAAAGAGATTGCCAAAGCATTTCGTCTGCGCCTGGAGCAATATCAAATCCAGCAGAATGGATGATAAATAATATGTTGCTAGATGCTGTAATACAAGGAGCAACAGAAATTCACGTTACTCCTTTTAGGAACAAAGTTGAAATTGAATTCATGATTGATGGACATCTTACTCTTGTGATGCGTCCGCAGCTCAATTTGCATGGCTATGCCATTGCTCATATCAAAGAAATTGCTCTCCTAAACGAAGATATGACGGAAATGCCGCAAACTGGCGTGTTAAATGTGTTGGTCAGCGTTCAAGACAAGCCTGATAGACGATTTCATTTTGATGTTACAGTTTCACAAACAGAATTCGGCGAGAAAGCAATATTGATTTTGAATCGAGAAGTAAACCCAACATCATTTGCACTTTAGATCGCAGACTTTATGTCTGTTTTTTTATGCTTGAAAAAGATATTAAAAAATGATATAATTATATTATAATTGATCAGTGTTTTGATTAGTTTTGTTTATTGTACCTTAAATTCATCCCAAGAGAGGAGGGAAGGGAAAATGACAGAAGCAGAAAGAGATTGCAAAGATGCACCTGTAGAATTTACTTCGAATCCAGCTGTAAGAATGGTGAGTATGATTCTTTTAGACTCAATTAGGCAATGCGGAACTGAAATACAGATCGTACCTGTTGAAAAACGGATTGAAGTTAGCTACAGAATTGATGGAAATCTGGTTCTTGTGATGTGTCCGCCATTGAGCCTGAAGGAAACCATGATTAGTCGAATTAAAATTATGGCACTTCTTGATGTTAGCGAAAAAGAAAAACCTCAAAATGGACTGATTGACATAAAAGTAGCTTCGAAATTTGTACCTAGTGGAAGATATCTTTTTGATGTTTCAATCACCCAAACAGAATTTGGCGAAAAAGCAGTCTTAATTTTAAGAAGAGAAGCCAACTCGACTCCAATTGCACCTTAAACTGAATTGCACAGACTTTATGTCTGTTTTTTGTTGTTTTAAAAAAATTCTGCTATAATAACATAACTAATTAATTTATATAAAATAAATGTCTAACTTGTTTCTAATTTTCTTTTTTATTATTGTTTTTGCATTGCTTGGATGGGTGATTTATTTAACTTTTTTAGTTAGATCTTATGTTTCTGACAAAAGAGGAGTTTTGGCTGAAGCAAAAGAAAAAGGATTAGAAAATGTGCTTGATGATTGTGCAAAACAAATCAAAAGAATAGATACTGATGTCAAAGAGCTTTATAATATTTCTGATCAGCTAAACAAAATAATGATGAATAGCTTGACGAAAGTTGGATTAGTCAGATTCAATCCTTTTGGAGATACTGGTGGAGATCAAAGTTTTGCGATGGCACTTCTAGACGCAAATAATAATGGCATTATTGTTTCTAGCCTTCATTCAAGAGCTGGAACTAGAATGTTTGCCAAACCAATTAAAGGCGGAAAATCAGAATATAATTTGTCTGATGAAGAAAAACAAGCAATTGAAAAAGCACAAGAATAGCGTGAATCGGTAACTAGTAACTAGAAATTAGTAACTAGTGCCGACACTAATTACTAATTACTAGTTAACTAATTACTAAACGTATGTTTAAAAAGAACGTAAAACCAATCGAAGATGAAGTTGTTGGAGGAGCGGAAAATAATGAGACAATCGTCGGATCATCGGTAAAATTAGAAGGCGATTTGATCAGCACTGGAAATATCAGCGTTTATGGCGATGTTGTTGGCCAAATTGTAACTGAAAGAGATGTAACTATCGGCGACACAGCAACAATCAAGGCTAATATCTCAGGCGAAAATGTGACAGTAGGCGGAAGAGTCGAAGGAAATGTAAAAGCATCAGGAAAATTAAGCATTACAGGAACTGGCAAGATTTTTGGCGATGTTGTTGTGTCATCAATTTCAATCAGCGACGGCGCGATGTTTTCTGGACATTGTCAAATGGGAATTGAAGAAAGCAATGTTTCTGAAGAAGAACAAGAATAGTTTAAAAATTCCAAATACCAAATCACAAACAAATCCCAAAATACAAATTACAAAACTTTTGTTTTTTGTAGCTTGGAGTTTGTAATTTGTTTGGAATTTGGTATTTGTTATTTGGAATTTCGTCTATGTATTATTTTATTTGCGAATCAAACAAAATAAAAGATAAACAAGCTAAACTTTTAGACATTATTAGTCTAAAGTTTTCTGATCTTGGCATTCGTTATGAAAAAGTATCAGTAACACCACTTAGAACTGCTGATATTCTGGCGCATGATGCGATACTAGATGGTAGATATACAACAATAGTTGCTGTTGGATCAGACAAGACTGCGAGCCAGATCATAAATACAATTGCTAAATTAAAGAAAGCTAATCCGCAAGTCAAAAATTGGCCAGTTTTTGGAATGGTACCATTACGAGAATCAAAAATAGCTGATGTTTTGGGATTACCTTATGATAATGCAATTTGTGAGGCATTAACTAGTAGAAAAGTTGAGACAATTGATTTAGGCCGAGCTGACGGAAGCTATTTTATGACATCTTTTGATGCAGATTTTATGGATCGAAAAAAAACAGTTTGGGAAAAATTAACAACTGTCATCAAAGCAATTTCTAGAAATAAATTGCCAGAGATTTCTTTTGATGTAGATAAAAGAATCTTTGCAAAAGCAAAATTATCGAGTATGTCTGTCATAAATTCATTAGGAAATATCAATTTTGAAGGAAAAAATAAAATAAAATTATCAAAAGTTAATCCTAAAGACCAAATTTTGGATTTAATTATGTTTAGCGGAAATAAAAAACAAAAAGAATCTGATTTATCATTTTTTCGCGGTAAAAAGATTAAATTCTATTGCAAAGAAAAATTAATAATGGCTTGCGATGGACAACAGATTAAAAAAGTGCCGGAAGTCTTTGAAATTGTGCCAAAAACAATCGAAGTAATTGTTGGTAAAAAAAGAAGCTTTTGAATTTGATTTTTGCTTTGTTAATTACTCTTCTCTAATGCTATCTCGAATAACTACTTCTCTAATGCGATCCCTAATGCTTTGATTTTTGAAGATATTACGATATTCGGATATTAAGATATTCACATTCTTCTTGTTTAATATTAAAATTTGTAAAATTTTGCTTAATTTGTCAAATTATTGACAAATTTTTGTTTTCATGCTATTTTTTATTGTCAGAAGAGTTCGTTGTAGACAAAGTTGCTAGTACCGAAATACGGCTAGCAACCAAAGGAGGCTAGAGTGAAAAAAGGAGACTTGGTTCAAATGTGTTTGCTTGGATTTATGACATTTGTTCTTTTCAGTTTTAGCGCATTTGTACTGATGGGAATTGGAGCACAATGTGTTTTGCAGAATCAAAACTTGTCACTAACTAATGCGATTCCGTTGGTCTATGAAAATATGACTTTTAGGGCGATAGTGGCAGCTATAATGAGTGGACTAATTGGATCCTTTGTTGTTGTTTATCTCGCTCTGCTGGCAGAAAGATTGAAAAAGGCTCTTGAAGGAAAAATTTAGCACTTTTTTAAGCACATTTTGTGCTTTTTTTATTGACCATTAATTTAAATTAAGATATATTCAAAGATGCTCTTTAAAATTAAAAATTCATTTTGAGTGTTTCAAAATCATTCTTGCACAAAAATATGTTATAAAAAAATGAACAAATTGCGCGGATTGAGCGGATTTTAATGCGGAAAAATGATTCTAAAGCCAACCCCAAGAAGAGGAGGAAGAAAGATGGGAATTTTCAGAGGCGCAACGAAAACTGAAATGTTGGTTGCTGACATCAAGAGACGGTGGCCGCGATTTTTTGTTGAAGCTGATGAAGAGATTTGGAAACAATGGCACGAGCTAACAAAACGAGATTCTATCAGCTACTTTGTAGATATTCTAAAAGGTGATTATAACGACAGATTCAAGGCGCGTGCAATATTGGCCTTACTTGCACCAACTCCAAAAAACGCACCAAAGAATTGGAATTTAGTAACGCCATTTTCTAGTATTTATGGTTTTGAACTTGACCTGGTTGCTAATTGCGAAAAGTTTATTGAATATATTGTTGATTTGGTTGTCAGCTTCTTTCGGTTGACACTTGAAGGCAAAGATGAATTTACGGATCATCTTTCGCTTGCTAATCGGTATAATTCCTGGATGATTGCACTCTTGGGCTATTTGCCTGAAGGACCAGATGCTGATAATTTGTTTAACAGGATTTCTCTGAACGATTTGGTCTGCTTTAACAACATGGATGATTGTTCAGGATATAATCCGTTTTCACATCTCATGTGGAATCCTAAAGTTAACGAACGCTACAAGAGATTGGCAGATTTGAAGATGAGAGTAACTGTCAGGGCAGAATTACAAGGAGAGGCGAAACCTCGCGCAGAACATGAGAGCGCGTTTGCTCACTATGCGGATCGCGTTACATCATTCGTTGGCTTGAAAAAAAATCCATATTCAATTGCGCTTTTTGCTGATCAGATCGGCTTTCTGCTTGCGCTCAATTTGAAAGGTTGCAGATTATTTCCAACCTACAATGAAAGATTACTGCTTGCTCTTATTGGTACTCTGACAGAAGATGACGTTTATGCTCTTGAAATCATGAGAAGATATGTCAGATATATGGTTTTTGAAAACGTGGGTTTCAGCGATGAAAAAGGATTTTTAATCTATGACCAAGAGGACTTAGATCTAGCAACTAGATGGCATGCAGAATATGGCAAAGATGATCCAGAATTAGCACTTGTACTTTTGCGTAAAATTGCTGAAGGCAGAGAAAGAGTTGAAACAAGATTACGCAAAGAAAGAGAGGTGCAGGAACATCAGAACGCAGTTCTTTCAAGAATGAAATAGTACCTTAAGCACAATTTGTGCTTTTTTTATTTGGATTAATTTTAATGTTTTTCGTCTTAAATTGTTATGCAAAAATAATTAGATGTGCGTTTTTTAGAAAGATCTAACGCGAAAAAACGCAGAAGCTAACGCAGAAATTGCGTAAACAAAAAACTCGCTTGTGGGCGAGTTTTTAAAATCTTTAATTATTTTTATTAGCTTATTCTGAAATCAAAGTTGCTTAGATAGGCTAGATTATTAATGACTTTGAATAAGAAGCTTGATTTTTTATTTTTCGTTGTGTCTGGAGCTGGTTTTTGCGGTGCAACTGGTTTTTCTGGTACAGTTGGTTTTGTTGGAACACTTGCTTCTGCAATTGAGAATGAAACCTGATTACTAAAGATTGCACGTCCAGTCTCATCAACAGCTGCTGCTTGAACTGAATATGAACCTGTTCCAGGATAGGCTAAGCTTGTTGAGAATGAATTGCCAGTAGGCGAGCCAACTTCATCGTAAACAGCGCCATTAAGCAAAAATTGGACTTTTTGCAATGTTCCTGAATAAACAACTGAAGCAGTTAAGCTGATTGGAAAATCTTGTTTAGTCAAATTGCCAGAACCTGATGAAGAAAGTGAAATAGATGATGCGCGGTCAACTTTTGTTTCAATTGTAACTTGAGAGCTGGCTTTTTGACCTATTTTGTCAGTAACTGTAGCTGAAATTGTATGAAAGCCATTTTCAAATCTGCCAGTATAAAAATTAGCAGAGAAAGGTTCGGATGCTGAAGAGCCAATTGAAATGCCGTCAACTGCGAAATCAACGCTTTTTAGACCATTTGGAGCAGAAGCATTAGCAGTTACAGTAATAGTATCCTCTTTAATCAAACCGCCAGTTGGAGATGTAATATTAATTTTTGGCTTCTTAGCTGGACTGCAAACATCAGTTGTCTCAGTTGGAATTTGGGTAATGCCTTTATTATCTTTTCCTGCCCAAGCTAACACTCCACTTTCCCAATTTCTGAATTGAGGATCTACTGCTGGATTTTTTGGAACTTCGCCTCTTGGATTATCTTTGTCAACATAATAAAGAATACAATGAGCGCTTCTGACTGTAATTTCTTCGACATCATCAGCTGGACAATCGTTAGTTGCTAATTTTTTTGTTGTTTTTTCGATTCTGACTTTTTGTTCAGAGCCTGATTTGCCCATTAAAACAGGTTTATCAACTTTAATTGGATCATAGCCTGGAAATTCTTCAACTGGCTTGTTAGCAAGCGCTTGTTCCATAAAAGAATGCCAGATTGGTGCAGCAACATAAGAGCCATCAGATCCAGCATTCATTGGAGCACCATCGTTATTGCCAACCCAAACACCAGCGGCAATTGAAGGAGTATATCCAACTGTCCAAGCGTCTTTAAAATTTTCAGTTGTTCCTGTTTTTACAGCAACTGGACGATCAGATAATCTTAAATTTGGAGCAGAACCAAAAACCATTTGACGAGCGTTTGTATCTGATAACATACTTGAAAGTTGGCGAGCAATTTGATCGTCAACAACTCGTTTTGGATCTGCTTTAGTATTGTCTTGGGTGATTTTACCATTGCGATCGACAACTTTTAAAATAGCTTTTTTATCATTTTTCATTCCATCATTAGCAAAAACACTGAACGCAGATACTTCATCAAGCAATTTAACTTCACCACCGCCCAAAACTAGAGATAAACCATAATTACTTGGATCGCCAAGTGTTGTTATGCCTAAATCGTGAGCAAAATTAATTGTATTTTCAAGACCAGCCAAATACAATGTTTTAACAGCTGGAATATTTAGAGAGTTTGAAAGCGCTGTACGCATTGTAACTGGACCATGAGTTTTGCCATCATAATTACTTGGCTTGTAATTATTGCCAAAATCGGTTGGAACATCGTAAAGAATAGTATCAGGAGTATAACCTCTTTTTAAGGCTAAAGCGTAAACAATTGGCTTGAATGAAGAACCTGGCTGGCGATTTCTGATTGTAACATTAACATTACCGCCATTTTCTTTATCAAAATAATCTTTTGAGCCTTGCATAGCCAAAATCTCTCCAGTTTTTGGATCAACAGCAGCTAGGGCAGCATTTGAAGCACCATATGAATAGTTTCTATCGACGCCTTCAGGAACAACTTTTTCAGCAATTTTCTGTAAATTCATATCTAAAGTTGTATAAACTTTATAACCACCTTTTTGGACTTCTTTTTCGCCGTATTTTTGGACAAGTAAGTCTTTTACGTACATTACAAAGTGAGGAGCAATAATTCCTTCTTGCTTTTCAACAAAGGCAAATTTTTGCTGTTTTGCTTGCTCTGCCTCTTCTTTAGTAATATATTTGTCATCAACCATACGATCAAGAATCCATTCCTGGCGAGCTTTGAGAGCATCAGTATTAGCGCCATAAGGAGAATAGTAAGTAGGAGCTTGAGGGATTGCAGCAAGTGTGGCTGATTCAGCTAATGTTAAATCTTTGGCTTTCTTGCCAAAAAAAGTTTCTGCTGCAGATTCAATACCATAAGCATTTGAACCATAAGGAATTTCGTTTAAATACATTTGCAAAATGTCTTTTTTTGTATATAAAGCTTCAATTTCAACTGATAAAATAAGCTCTTTTATTTTTCGAGTATAGGTTTTTTCTGATGACAAAGCCGTATTTTTGACTAATTGCTGAGTAATTGTTGATCCGCCGACTCTTTCATCGCTTTTTGTGTTCTTGAGTGCAGATCGGATAATGCCGATAGGATCAAAACCAAAATGATGATAAAAATTTTTATCTTCTGCAGAAATTGTGGCCTCCTGAATACTTTTTGGCATTTCAGAAAGCGGAATTAGCGTTCTTTTCTCGCCACCATGGATCTCGTAAAGCAATGTTTCTCCAGTGCGATCATAAATTTTTGTTGATTCAGAGACATTCTTAGAGTTAATTTTACTAGGAGATGGAAGATCTTTTGCATAAAAAGCAAAGATACCGCCAAAAACCAAAAAGAAAAAGGTAACTATAGCAACAAAAATAATGACAATTTTGCGTTGTTTTTCTGATTTTTTCTTTGGATTTGCCATATTTGAAGAATTAGTTTTTATAACTTTTGGCTTATCTAAGCCCTTTTGTCTAAAATCAAACATAAAATTAAAATTATTTTATAGAGAATAGCAAATTTTTTAGTTCTTGTCCATAAAAAAGAAAACAGTAAACAGAAAACAGAAACTTGCGAAACAAACTGTTTTCTATTTTCTGTTTCCTTGTTTTTATTATAGCATAATTCTTGACAACAGCATATTTAAGATATAGCATAAACTTAAGTTATCCACAGGTTCTCAACAAGTTGTAAACATATTAATCCTTAATGTTTTGTTTAATTGAAGCTATACTTTATTAACAAGATAGAATTAAATTAGATTGTTTCTATCTTTTTCTAATAAGCTAACTGTTAAATAGCTTTTTAACGCAGAAACACGCAGAAGCTAACGCAGAAAAATGCAGATTTTTTTTAAAAATAAAAAATAAACATTATTTTTTATGGACAATAATCAAATTTGGCAAGGAGTGCTTGGAGAGCTTGAGCTCTCTTTGAGCAAGGCAAATTTTACGACTTGGTTTAAAGAAACCAGTGTTCTACTAATCTCTAATGGCGAATATGTCATTGGCGTGCCTAATGGTTTTACAAAAGAATGGTTACAAAACAAATATCACAAAGATATTGCTAGAGCGCTTCAGAATATTACATCTTCAAGAGTAACTAAGCTTACATACGAGATAAACAAAAAGAATACAGCACAGGCAGTTGATTCATTAAAACCAGTTGCAAGACCAGCAGAATCATTCGAAAGAAAACAAAATGTAATGCCAAGCCAAGATATACAAACTGGCTTGAACCCGAAATATATTTTTGAAAATTTCATCATCGGTCCGAATAATGAATTAGCAAAGGCAGCAGCAACAGCAATTTGCAAGAGTCCTGGTAAAATTTATAATCCTTTTTTCATATACGGCGGTGTTGGGCTTGGAAAAACTCACCTTGTTCAAGCAATTGGCAATAGGATACTGCAAGAGAATAAAGATACTCAGATTGTTTATGCAACTTCTGAAAAATTCATTAATGATTTTATTAATTTTATTAGAAATAAAAATCAAGATAGTAATACTGTCAATTTTCAAAATTTTTATCGCAATTGCGATGTCTTAATTATTGATGATATTCAATTTTTAGCTGGAAAAGTTAGTTCTCAAGAAGCGTTTTTTCATGCCTACAACAGTTTATTTCAGAATAATAAACAAATAATATTAACTTCAGATAGACCGCCAAAAGCAATTTCTGGTCTTGAAGCAAGATTAGTCTCGCGTTTTGAAGGCGGAATGGTAGCTGATGTCAGCGCGCCTGACTTAGAAACAAGAAAAGCAATTTTATCAACAAAATGCAGAGAGAAGGCTTATAATGTTCCAGAAGACGTTTTAGATTTTATTGCTTCTAATGTTCAAAGCAATATCAGAGAACTTGAAGGCGCATTGAGTCGAGTTATTGCACATAGCCAGCTTAGCAACAGCACTCCAACGCTTGAAAGCTGCAAAACAATTTTAACAGACATTATTACAGCGCCTAGCAAGCAGACAACAAGCTCTAAAGAAATAATTGAGGCAGTTGCTTCATTCTATGATATTGATCCTTCTGATATAATGGCGAAGAACAGAAGGAAAGATATTGCCTGGCCAAGACAGATTGCGATGTTTTTAATGAGAAGAGAGTTAAATAAAAGTTATCCAACAATTGGCGATGAGACAGGTGGACGAGATCATACGACAGCAATTCATGCTTACGAAAAAGTTAAGAAAGAATTAGAGAAGAATGACAACTTAAAACAAGAAATCGAGGCAATAAAGCAAAAAATGTATGTCAGCAGTTGTTAATAACCTGTTATTAAGTTGTTATAAAGTAGATGATATCAACAGGATTATGTAAGTAGAATAAAGATATCAACATTTAAAAAATAATATTAAGGTATAAGACACTGGTTATCCAGGAGATATAAGTAAGAGTTGTGGCTTAAATAAGAATTAAAAGCCATTTATACACAGAATTTTGAATCCTTATTACGTATTATTGTTTATTTATATATACTATATACTAACTAAATGAGAATTGTTTGCACACAAGAGAATCTAGCTAGAGGCATATCTTTGGTTAGCAAAAGCGTAGGCAAAGACGCAAATTTGCCAGTACTAGCTAACGTATTAATTGAAGCTCGTAAAGGCATAATAAAGATTTCAGCAACAAATTTGGAAATTGGAACAACATGCATAATTCGTGGAAAAATTGAAAAAGAGGGTTCGATTACAATTCCAGCGCAATTGTTGCAGAATTACATTGTGAGCTTGCCGAAGAATAACATCTTATTGTCTGTTGAAAATAATGTCGTAAAAATTAGTTGTGATAGCTATACTGGCGAAATTAATGGAATTGCGGCAAATGAATTTCCATTAATACCAAAAATTGATTGCGAATCATTTTGTAGCGTGAATACTAGTTTATTAAAGGATGCTTTAGATAAAGTAGTTTTTTCAGCAGCAAGAGATGAAATGCGTCCAGAAATATCCGGAGTTTATTTGAATGCAAAAGGCGGAAAACTGAGATTAGCAGCAACAGATAGTTATAGGCTTTCTGAAGTAACAATTGATCTGCTAAAAGATAATGGCAAGGAAACAGCAATGGTTATTCCAGTTTTTACGATGCAAGAACTATCTAAAATATTGGACGAAGGCGCCTCTCATGTAGAAATATTCACAATGGAAAATCAAGTTAAGATTGTTGCTGATGATGTAATTTTGGTTTCTCGTCTTGTTGAAGGACAGTATCCTGATTATTTAAAGATAATTCCAAAGGACTTTACAACTGTTTTGGAAATTCATAAAGGTAATTTTATAAAAGCAATTAAAACAACAAGTTTATTTGCTAAAACAGATACGAATGAATTAAAAATGAAAGCAGATAGTACTAAAAAAGAAATTGAATTAAGCGCTGAATCTGGAAAAATCGGAAAAAATATTACAAAATTAGCTTGCGGTTTTAATGGAAATGATACAGAAGTTATATTTAATTCAAAATATTTACTAGAAGGTTTAAATTCAATTAATTTTGATGTAGTAAAAATGCAGTTACTAGGTGATTCTGGTCCAGGAATGATTTTTGGCAAGGAAGAAGCTGGTCATTTTTATATTGTAATGCCAATAAAGAAATAAAAAAGTCTAAAATCTAAAGTCTTAAATATTTTTGATTTTTGACTTTAGATTTTTAACTGGTTATATGTCCGGACATTCAAAATGGAGCACAATTAAGAGAAAAAAAGGAGTTCGAGACATTGTGCGCGGAAAAATTTTTACAAAAATGGCAAATGTGATCGCAATTGCAGCAAGAGAAGGCGGAAGCGACCCAGAAGCTAATTTTAAGTTGCGTTTAGCGATTGATAAAGCAAGAGAAAATAACGTGCCATTAGAAAATATTGAAAGAGCGATAAAAAAAGGAGCGAGCGGACTTGAAAATAATTTAGCTGAACAAATTATTTATGAAGCCTATGGTCCGGCTGGTATTGCTTTGATGATTGAAGTTATTACTGATAGCAGGAATAGAACTGTTCCAGAGCTAAGGAAAATTTTGAGTGATCATAATGGAAGATTAGTCGAAAATGGCAATGTTTCTTTCTTATTTGAAAAGAAAAACGTGGTGGAAGTGGATATGAGCAAGAATAACTTAGTAGAGGATGAAATGACGCTATTTTTGATAGATTGTGGGGCGTTAGATGTTACAAAAAACGATAAAATTTTAAAAGCCTTTTTTGAATCTGGAGATCTAAAGAAAGCTAAGGAATGTTTAGAAAAGAAAAATGTTAAAATAGAGGCAATTGAATCAAGGCTTGAACCTAAAAATTTGATCGATGTTGATGAAAATATTTTAACTCAAGTTAAAAGTCTATTGTTAGAATTAGAAGAACATCCTGATGTGGTTAATATTTATTCTAATATCAAATTTATTTAAAATTTTATGAATTTTGGTGTGCTGTAAAGTCATATGAATAGTTATTTATATGACTTTAACGCAAAAATATGCAGAATCTGACGCAGAAATCGCAGAAAAAAGTTAAAAAGTGTATAAATAACATTAAATAATGAGAATATTGGGAATTGATCCTGGATTAGCAATAACTGGGTTTGGAGTTATTATTAAAGATAAAAATAAAATTAATTTATTGGCTAGCGGTTGTATTTTAACTTCAAAAGAAGAATCGGTTTATAATCGAATTGGAATGATTTATGCTGATGTTATTAAAGTTATTAAGAAATATAAACCAGATTGTGTAATTTGCGAAGAACTTTTTTTCTTTAAGAATGCAAAAACAGTAATTAATGTTGCGCAGGCACGAGGTGTAATTATGCTGGCTGCGAAAAATTCGAAAGTACCATTCTTTGAATATACTCCATTGCAGATAAAACAAGCATTGACTGGTTATGGAAGAGCAGACAAGAAACAAATTCAAGAAATGACAAAAGGATTGCTTGGACTAAGTGATTACTTAAGGCCTGATGATGTGGCTGATGCATGCGCTTCTGCGATTTGTCATGCTAACTGTGTTAAATGATTAACGGTACAAACTAATTATTTAAAACTTTAAAAGTTTTTTGTTTTTATCGTCTTTTACGCGGATTCAACGGATGGCAAACGGATAATTAAAAAACCTTGACATTTACTTTGTTTTTTTGATTTATTTTGTTATAATTCTATTATAAAACTTGACAAGATAGTGGCGGGTATGTTGATTTTTGGAGAAAATGAAAAATTAAAAAAAGTTATGAATAAAAATAAAATATTATCTGTTGTATTTGCTATTTTTACGATGGTCTTTTTATGTTTTGGTTTTGTGGCAAATGCTCAGTTTGATTCGTTGTCTTTGGAACTGAGAGCATCTGCTGGTGGCGATAAAAATGTTGCAGTCGATAAAAAAATAGTTTTTGATGCCTCAAAAACGACAGATACAAGAGAAAGCGAATTTATAGAGTATTTTTGGGATTTTGGCGATGGAACTTTTGCAGATGGTAAAGAAGTTATCCATAGTTATAGTTTGCCTGGCGAATATAAGGTTACTTTGACTGTAAATAATGGTGTCGAGTCTGATAAGGATGAAGTTACAGTTAATGTTTATAAAGATTTAATTTTATTAGTTGCGGACAAGACTCCGACTTCCGATCAGCTTCGAGATTTAAAAAGAGAGGCTTCTAGAAATCAGGTATTACTAGTAACGATCTTAAATAAGCAAGGTGAAGCTGATTATGTCACTGAAGGAGCTTTGTCTAACGCTTTGCTTGAGGCAAAAGAAGATGTTCAAAATGCTGATATTATTATTCTTTGGACTTCTGGAAGTTTAGGCTTAAATGCAATGTCAAAATTTGCTCAATCTGCAGGAAATTTGGCAGATTTTAGAATGGATCAAAAAGGAATTGTTAGTGCCGGCAAAAATGTAAAATCAAATGCGAGAATCGCGCAATCAACTTATGATGTTTTGAAGCCAGAATATATTTTGTTAGTTAAAGATAATTATTTAAATTCGGTTATTAGCTCTCATAATTCTGGTGATTTATTATCAAAAGTTCAGTCGGATAATTCTGAGCATACTTTAATTGGCAAACATTCTGAAAGAGCAGTTACAAAGTTAGGCGTAACTAATTTTTTAAGTTATTCAATAAATTATTTGATTAACAAGGGTGTGGCAATTGATAATTTATTTTTATTATTAATGTTGCCAATTATTGCAACTTTAATTGCTTTTTTAAGACAAATATTAGGAATCAAGACTTTTGGTATTTATACTCCGACAATTATCACTCTATGTTTTATTGCAACTGGCCTAAAATACGGATTAACTATTTTTATTATTATATTATTAGTGGCATCTGCACTAAGATTTTTACTGAGAAGATTTAAATTGCTTTATCTGCCAAGAATGGCAATTGTTCTGTGCGTTGTTGCTTTGGTTTTGTTGTTATTATTTATGGTCGGTGCCTACTTTAATCGAACAGGAATGATTACTCTGTCAATTTTGCCAATTTTAGTATTGATAATAATGGTTGAAAAATTTATTGCAGTACAGATCGAAAAAGGCGGAACAACAGCAATTTTATTATCTCTAGAAACTATTTTGGTTTCAGTAATTTGTTATTGGATTGTGAATTGGGAGTGGTTTAAGACTTTGATCTTGTCTTATCCTGAATTGGTTTTATTGACGATTATTATAAATATTGCCTTAGGTAAATGGACTGGATTAAGATTATCAGAGTATTTTCGTTTTAAATCGTTGTTGAAAAAATCAAAATCCTGAATTCTTAGTCCTAAACAAATTTAAATATCAAAATGTAAATGTTCAAAATCAAATTATTGACCATTTAAGTTTTGGATTTGTTTAGGACCTAGGATTTAGAGTATAATCTATGCAAGCAACTGATATTTTAGGCATGAATGAGCGTAATTTACGTTACATTCGTGTTTATAATCGTAGAGATGATATTCGGGTAGTTGATGACAAATTAGCAACAAAAGAAGTTTTAAGGAAAACCGGAATAAAAACTCCGCGAGTTTATGGCGCGATTCAAATTTCAAGAGATTTGAATACTTTTGATTGGAATAAATTGCCAGTTAGTTTTGTGGTAAAACCAGATCATGGATTTGGCGGAGAGGGAGTAATGGTTTTACGTTCTTCTGAGAAGAAAAAAGAATTTATGCAAAAACCAATTGAAAAGAGGATTTGGTTTAAGAGTGATAACGAGGAAGTAACGTTTGAAAATTTAAAATCGCATATTCTTGATACTTTGGACGGTAGATTTTCATTATCTGGTATTCCAGACGTTGCTTTTTTTGAAAGAAAAATTGTTTTGCATCCATTGTTAAAAAAATATGTTTATAAAGGAATTCCAGATGTTCGAGTGATTGTTTTTAATAAGGTTCCAGTAATGTCAATGTTGAGATTGCCAACGAAATTATCAAAAGGCAAAGCAAATCTAGCACAAGGAGCGGTTGGCGTTGGAGTTGATATCGCAACTGGTGTTACGACACATTCAATTATAAAAGTTCCCAAAAGAGCGGAAATAATTACGCATCCTGATACAGGACAAAAATTAAATGGTTTTCAGGTGCCTTTTTGGGATGAAATACTAAAAATGTCAATCGAAGCGCAACAGGCATCTGGCTTGGGTTTTATTGGTGTTGACATTGCAATTGATCGAAAATTTGGTCCAGAAATTTTGGAATTAAATGCAAGACCTGGTTTAGAAATTCAGAATGCAAATTTATTAGGATTAGCAAGGCGATTAGAAAGAGTGTCTGGATTGGCTATTAGAACTGTTGATCATGGAGTTAGAATTGCAAAAGAGCTTTTTGGCGCAGTATCAACTAAGAAAGCAGAAGTTTTAGGTAGAAAAGTATTAGGTTCAATTGAAAAAGTTAAAGTATTAAGCAAGAATGGCAAAAGTACTTTTGAAATTTTGGCTAAAGTTGATACTGGAGCTGCTTCATCATCAATTGATTCTGAATTAGCGAAAAAATTAGGATATGGAGATTTATTGAATTTAATTAAAAATTATAAATTAGATTCAAAAATGTCAGACAGTCAGGCCGAAAAGGCAGCGAAAAAAGCAGAAAAAGAATTAAAAATTGTTTCATCTGATGTTGTAAAGGTTAATTTTGTGAGATCTGCCCATGGATTGACCTTACGTCCATATATAAAATTAGCATTTTTTGTAGCAGGTGAAAAAAAGATTTCGACAGTTAACTTAGCTGAAAGAGGTTTAATGAAATATCAAATGTTAATTGGCATGCAAGATATAAAAGGTTATTTAGTCAATGTTGAACGAAAATGATAAATAATTTCGTTGATTTTTTATAATATTTGAAAAATAATTTAATACTCATAATAAATTTACGCGGAAAATACGGATATAACGCGGATACTCTCTAAAAATTTAGTTGTAATAATATAGAATAAAAAATGAAAAACTTACAAAAGATATTAGTAATTTATCAAGGTGATGACTGGGATAAAGAAATACCGTTTGATAAAGAAGCAAATCGAAAAGGTTATGAAGCTTGGGCAGAGCAAGCTGGAAAAATGGAAGTAGAAATGGTTCGTGCATCGATTGAATGGTTTGACAAGAAAAATGGCAGCTTTAAAAAATATTGGCAATTTAAAAATGGAAAATGGGAAAAAAACGAAAAATCTTTTTTGCCAGATGTTGTTTTGAATAAGATAAAAATAAGAGAAAAAATGGAAGATCTAGAGAATATGAAAGCAATGCAAAAAAGTATTCCGATTATAAATGATCCAATTTTTTCTTCTCTTTTTGATAACAAAATAAATCAATGTTTATTATTCTCTGAATTTATGCCAGAAAGTTTTTTTGCTGGTAATTTTCAGAATTTAGAAAGAATTTTGAAGTCTATGGATCAAGAGAAGAAAATTGTTTTGAAACCGATTGATCAATCTGGAGGATTTGGAATTATAATTGAAAAGATAAAGAATATTGATCTAAAAAAAGTTTCTTTTCCTGTTTTAGGGCAAGAATTTTTGGAAGCTGACGCTTCTTTTTGGGGTTTTAAGGATCGTGTGGCTGATTTGAGAATGGTTTTTGTTGGTGAAGAGCTTAGTTATGCAGCAACAAGAGTGGCGCCAGAAGGTTCTTTATTTACCAATTTTCACCAAGGAGCAGTTTTGAATATTATTGATGAGAAAAAGATTCCAGAAGAGATTTGGAACATTGTAAAAAAAGTTAATAAAAGAATTAGTTTTTTTAGTGAAAGGATTTATTCTTTGGATTTTTTATATGATAAAAAAAATGGGCCAAAATTAATTGAAATGAATACGAAGCCAGGAGTTGATTATTTTAACGAAAATAATTTTGACACAAGAGAAAAATATTTTACTGATGTTCTTGAAGCAATGGATTCTTGGTTGATGTAGAAAAACGATTTGATAAGATTGCAATTCTATTGAAATAAATAAATATTATCGCGGAACGTTGCGGAAACGACGCGGATACGATATGGATGCTAACGCGGATACGAATGCTGATGCGTCAAAATTAATTATAGTGAAGATAGGTTAAGTCTTAAATTTATGAAAAGAAAAATTAAAGTAGCTGTTGTGTCGCCGGCATTTGGTGATTGGGGCGGACCAGAAGTTGTTGTTCAAAATTTGGTTTCTGAGTTAGCTAAAAAAGACGATGTTGACGTCACTCTTTTTTGTCCTGAAGATTGGAAAATTGGAGTAAAAAGGATTGCGACATTGAAGCAGAGTCTTTGGAATATGAAAGATTTTAAAAAACAGAAAAGGATAATCAGGCAAAATTATATTACTTATAGTCAAATGAAGGTTTTAAATTATCAGGATAAATTTGATATTATTCATTTGAATTCACAGAGACATGCCTATCCAGTTGGTAAAATTTCAAAAATACCATGTGTTTTAACATTGCATAGCGGAATAGATAAAGATGAATTTGAATTAATTAATGAAGCAAAAATTTTTACTGTTTCTTTGACTGATTTTCATGATAAAAAACTTGATTCTTATGCAATAATTGGGAATGGAGTGCCAGTTAAAAAAGTTGAATATTCTGTTAAGAAGGGAGAGTATTTTATGACAGTTGCAAGATTGACTCCGCAAAAAGGAGTAGATAAGGCGATCAAAATTGCTTTAAAAGCGAAAATTAAGCTGCTGATTTTTGGTAGAATAAATCATGCTTATAAGGATTATTTTGAAAAAGAAATAAAGCCATTTATTGATGGTAAAAATATTATTTATAAAAAAGAAGTTTCGCATAAAAAAATATATGATTATTACAGAAAAGCAAAAGCACTTCTTTTTACGATTCAAGAGCCTGAACCTTTTGGGTTAGTGCTTTCGGAAGCTTTGATATGCGGAACGCCAATTATTGGGACAAAAATAGGACAAATGCCAGAGCTTTTGGGTGGAAGTCCAAAGGTTGCTTATCTATCAAATGAGATGGATGATTTAGTTAAGGCAGTAAAAGAAGTTGATGAGATATTTGATCGCCAAGAATGTCGTAATTATGCTGAAAAATATTTTAGCAGCTCTCATATGGCTGATGAGTATATAAAAGTTTATCAAAGAATACTGGCTTTAAAAAAGAAATAAGATGGAAAAAATAATAAAATTTTTTAGAGGTTTAAAGTATAGAATTCGCCAAACTTTTGTTTTTGAGCCGTTGGCTTTTTTAACTAGATTAGTAGTTGATAAAAGAAAAACAAAGATTGTTGGCGTAACAGGCAGTCTTGGAAAAACAACAACAACTAATTTTATTTATTCGGTTTTAAAAACAAAATATCCGAATGTATATATTAGTAAAGATTTGACAACTGGAGTTCCTACTTTTTTGTCGATTTTTGGTTATAGCCCAGTGCGTGAATTGCGCAAACAATTTTTAGGGTTATTTTATGTTTTTTTTAAAGCGTTTTGGATTTTGTTAAATAAGCGGGTGCGATTTTGGTCCCATTTAGTTTTGGAATTAAGGTGCAATTATGCTGGAAATAATTTGCGTTTTATTACAGAAAAATTACAACCTGATATTCGGGTTGTAACTGCTGTTGAAATTGTGCATGCAGAAAATCTTGGTGGTCTCTCTGAAATTGCATCTAAAAAAAGAGCCTTAGTTGAATGTGGTTGTTTAAATTCTCACAATGCATTGTTAAATGTTGATGATCCGTATGTAAAAGACATGGCAAAATGTACAGTTGCTAAAATAATTTTTTATGGATTTGATAAATCTGCAAATGCAAGAGTTTCTGATGTCATAATTAATGAGAACGGATTAAGTTTTGTGTTTAAAGAAGAAGACAACGAGCCAATAAATTTTAAAGTTCCGAAAATTTTTGATAGAGCTCATGTCTATGCAATTTTGCCAGCAATTTTAGTTGGCAGAATCTATAATATGAATCGTGATGAAATAATTGATGCTGTTAGTAAGATTGAGCCAGTAGAAGGTAGAGGAAATATTGTGACAGGCATAAAAAATTCGATAATTATAAATAATACGTTTAATGCCAATGTTCGTTCAATGACCGCAGCATTAAAATCATTGGCAGTCTTTCCAAAAGAGAGGCGAAAGATTGCTATCTTAGGAAATATATTAGAGTTGCATAAATTTTCAGATCAATGCCATCGCGAAATTGGCAAAACAATAAGTAGCGATACTGTAGATTTTTTAATTACGATTGGTGATGATGCAACAAAGATTGCTGAAGAAGCAGTTAACAATGGTTTCGATATTAATAAAACATTGCATTTTAATGATGTTGATCAATCGATTGGTAGAATTAAGGATATGGTAGAAGAAAAAGATGTGATTTTAGTTAAAGCATCACATGGAATGAATTTAATAAAAATTGTAAATGCTTTGAAAGCAGAAAAATAGATTTTTAAAACTTTTTTGTTATGAAGATAGTTAGTTCAAAAGAAGATATTAAAAATATTTTGACAGAAAATAATGTCGCTATTTTTGGTGTTGGCGGGTATCCATCAACTAGGTCGGAAATTTGGCCTTTAGTTTCAGATTTTGAAGTGATATGCGGTAACTTATCTGGAGAAATAGATTCTGTGAAAATAAGGACAAAAGTTTTTGTGGCTGATTTTGAATCATCAAATAAAATTCCAGAGAAAAGACCAGATGTAGTTTTGAGCGATAAAAAAGTTATTGAACACATTAATAGTTCGGCAAAAAATAGAAAGACAGCCTTATATTTTTATAAGCCATCCAAAAAATCAAAAGAAATTTGTCAAAAAAATAATTGGACGATGCTTTCTAACAGTCCTGAATTGTTTGAAAGATTTAGCAGTAAATTAGAGTTTTATAAAATTTTAGAAGAATTAAAAATAAATCGAGACATTAAAATTTTTGATCTAGCTGATTTAGAAAAGAATTTGGACAATTTATTTGATGAATGGGAAAAAATTGTAATCCAATTTGTTGATGAAGGAGGAGGAAGAGGAACCTTCTTTTTTAATAAAAATGAGCGAGCCGAAGTGATGGATAAAATTTTTGCCAGATTTGATCTGATTAATAAAAAAAGAAATAATGCAATGAAAATTGTGGCAAGCAGATTTGTGGAAGGACCAGTTTTGAGCATTACTGGCTGTATTACAAAAGATAATGGAATTTTGACATCATATTGCCAATATCAATTAATTGATATCAAAGAAGCGACGAAAAATAAGACAAATGCAGTAGGTGTTTTTTGCGGACATGATTGGTCGCAATCAGTAAATATTCCTGATGAAATAAATAAACAAGGTGTTGAACTCGTTACAAAAATCGGCGAGAAATTAAAAGAAGCAGGATTAAAAGGAATTTTTGGCTTAGATTTGATTTGGGATAAAAAAAATAACCAACTTTTGCCATTAGAAATTAATGTCAGATTATTAGGAACTTTTCCAGCTTCTGTTTTTGTACAACTTGATAAAGGAGAAGTGCCTATTGTTTCATTTCATATTTTAGAATTTTTAAATATTCCATACAAAATTAAGAATGAGCAAGTTTTTAAAAAAGATAAAAAAAGAAATGGCGGGCATCTACTAATTTTTAATCCATTAGGAAAAGATGTCAAATGTGGAAAAGAATTAAAAGGCGGAGTTTATAAATTGAATAATGAAAAAATAGAATTTTTAAGATTAGGCGTTGAGTTGATTGATATCAAAAATGCAGGTGAATTTATTTTAACTGATGGCGTGCCAACAAAAAATTTAGTGTATGCAAAAAATGGAAAAATTTTAAAAATTATTGCAAACGAAGAAATTTCTGAACATGATGGCAAGGAATTAAATGGCTGGATGAAGAACGTCGTAAAAGCTGTTTATGAAGAATTGGGACTTGTTAGTGCTTAGGGCTTAGGTTTTTAGGGCACAGGATTAGCTGTTTAGTAAAAATATTTTTAAATATATTTATGAGTAAGAAAAAAGTGGCGATTTTTTTGTTAAGTATTGATAATTCAACTAAAAAACAAACTGGTTTCTTGAGCAAAGAAGAGGTTCTGAAAATTGAAGAAAAATTGAAACAGAATTCTGAAATTGAATTTTTAGGTAATGTTAATTTTAATAATTTAAAAGTACTGAACACTGATTTTTGGTGCGATAATGTTAATTTGAGCAAATGTGATTTATTCTTTTGGTATGCGCCTGGCAGAAATATAAATGAATACAAAGCTTTATCAAAAGTAATAAAGGTTATTAAAAATCCTGAATCATTAGAATTGATTAATGATAAATTTAAGACGCATGTGACTTTGAAAGAAAAAGGTTTGCCAATTGCTGATTTTGCTTTGATTCCTTATGATGATCTTGAAACTATGAAAAAGATTCTGAATGACTGGAAAGAGATTTTAGTTAAACCGAGATTTGGAAGTTTTGGCAGAGGAATTATAAAAGTTAAAGATTTTGAAACTTTAAGAGATATAGCTGGCATGTTAAAATCTTATGGTCAGAATAAAATTTTTGTAGAAAAGTTTTATGAAAATGACAAAAAAGCTTGGATAAGTACAACATTAATCAACGGAAAAATTGTCTATGGATATAGGAAAAAAGAAGAAAAATTTGCTGATTGGAAAGTGTATGATGTTAAAGGAGCAGGTGGAGGAGCGTATTATGTTGATCCGTCGCCTGTTAAAGATTATGCCGAAAAGGCAGCAGAAATTTTAGACAAATCAATTGTTGGTTTTGATTTTATTAAGACAGCTGATGGTTATAAAATAGTTGATGAAAATAATTTTCCTGGATTTTATCCGGAAGCTTTTAAAGAAGCTCACAAAAATGTTTCTGATTTGATAGTGGAATTAATTTTAGAGAATTTATAAAAAATATTTATGCAAACTCGAAATTTTATTCCAGAAGCAGAGAATAAATTAAGGAAAATTTTGCAGGATTTGAATTTGCAGCCAGTTGAATCAGTGAAGCATACGATGGAAAAAAGAATAAAAGATTTAAAACGATATTATTATGCGATTTGTTTAGACAAAGATAATAAGAAATATTTTTTTAAAGCAAACATTGTTGATGAACAAGAGACAAATGAAGCTTTTGCTAGAGAAATTTGGTTGAACAAGACAGTGGTTGAATTAAAAAATAAAAATAATTTGAATGTCCAACTTTACAGAAAAGAGGGAATCGATGGAAAAATAAGATGGGCATTATTTTATTTTGTTGATGGAAAGCCGATTGGTTCAATTTTTGATTTTGATAAAGATTATTCGGAACGAAGAGACGAGTTTATAAAAGGAATTCTTGGCAATTTATCAGGTATTCAAAAAAATACAGAGGTAATGTTAAAAAGTAATAATTTGCCGATTCTTGAAAAAAGGGATGGAAATTGGTATGAAAAAGAATTTTTAAGTTATGAAAAAAAAGCTTTTGAAATGATCGGAGAAAATAGGTATAAAAAGCTTTTAAAAATTGTTAAAGATAAAAAAAATTTTTTTGATGAAGAATGCAAAGTTTTGGCGCATGGAGATTTTTCGCTTTCAAATCAAATTGTTGAAAAAAAATCTGAATTAATACATACAGCTGATTGGGAAGACGTACATCTTGACAACAATGCATCTGACTTGGCTTTTTTATGGGTACAGGCTTGGAAATATCCAGAATGGCGCAACAAAATGTATAATGAATTTGTACAAAATATTGAGGATAAAGAGAGATTTGAAAAAATGTTTGCTTTAATTTTAATTCAATTGTCAGTTAGAGAAATAATAATTTGGAAATATAATGATTGGTTTGAACCGATAAAATCTTATGTGACGACAAAAGAAGCATTAAGAGCGCACAAGTTTGATTTAGATATGGCAGAGAAAAAATTTATATAAGTATTATTTATGATAATTTTAAATCTGTTTTTTTCGTTTATGCTGTTTTTGTTGTCGCTTTTTTGTGTAATTATTTTTGGAAAAAGGTATAAATTTGGATCACTTTTTTGCTCGATATTTTTGTCTTTTTTTGTCAGTTTGGTTGCAATGTTTTTAACTAATTTTTATGTGGATGATTTTGTGACTTTGATTATTTTTGGATTGGCATTTTTAGTTGTGAATTTGTTGGTGGCAAAAATTTTTTCAGTTTGGAGTTCGTTGGCTAATTTGTTGTATAGCTCATTGATTTATTCATTTGTTTCATTATTTCTGTACGCTGTTATTTTTTTAATCACAAGTTTTTCTTTAGTTGAAGGAATAATATTAATAATCTTATTAATATTATTTGTTGCTGAAGCATTATTATGTTTGGCGGAAGTTTTTACGCAGATGAATTCATTGTTCAGAATCAGAAATATTAGAATCAGCAAGCCATGGGATAAGCCGTTAAAAAGATATCCAAAAGTTTCGATACATATTCCAACAAAAAAAGAACCACCTGAAATGGTAATTGAAACTTTAGCAGGACTTGAGAGATTAAATTATCCGAATTTTGAAGTGATTGTTGTTGATAATGGGACAGAAGAAGAGGCATTATGGCGACCAGTAGAAAAATATTGTAAGGAAAAGTCAGAAAAATTTAAGTTTTTTCATGTTGGTGAATTATCTGGTTTTAAAGCCGGAGCTTTGAATTTAGCTTTGAAACATACTGCATCTGATTCTGAAATTATTTGTGTAATAGATGCGGATTATTTAGTTGTTCCTGAATTTTTGAAAGAAACTGTTGGTTATTTTGAAGATGAAAAAATTGCAATTGTCCAGACTCCGCAAAGTTTTCGCGGTTGGGAATGGAGCAAGTATTTTGTCTCTTGTTTTTGGGTATACCGATATTTTTTTGCGGTAAATATGATTTCTAATAATATGGATAATGCAGCATCTTTTATGGGGACAATGGGATTGTTTAGAAAAAATATTTTGGAAACTATTGGAGAATGGAGTGAGAAAACTATAACTGAAGATATAGAAGTTGGTTTTCGAGTTCATTCAAAAGGATATAAAACTGTTTATATTGATAAAGCTTTTGGAAAAGGATTTATACCTGATGAATTCAAAAGTTATAAAAAACAAAGAGAGAGATGGACGTTCGGCAATGTTCAAGTCTTAAAGCAACATTGGAAAAAATTTTTACCTGGTGTAAAATCTGGTTTAAATTTTTGGCAGAAAGTAAATTATTTTGCAGCGATTAGTATTTGGATGAATCTTTTGTTGCCAGTAACAATAATTTTGCTGATTTTAGTAATACTTTATAATTTTGGAATGGCATTTTCTTGGCCAATTTTGTTTGTTATAATGTTTACAATAGGATCATATATTTTTAGAAGAACTTTTGGGTTTTTATATATATTGAAAAATTTAATAAAACAAAAATTTTCAACAATGTTTTGGGCTTTAGTGTCATTTTATTCTTTGACATTAGCAATGGCGTATGCGACGCTGGATGGTTTTATTACTAAGCAATTTGTTTTTAAACGTACATCAAAATTTACGCATCGGCCAAAAATAAGAGATAATTGGAAATATGCCTTCAAAGAGTTAGCAATCACTTTAATCTGTCTATTTTTCGCGATTAGTATTGTCGTTGTGATTGGAGGCTTCGAATCATGGTTAATTGCTGTTTTATTAATTATTTATGCGTTAATTTTTTCAACAACATCATACAATTTTGTTTTAAATGTTTTAGAACAAGGCAAGGAACATAAATTATGAAAATAGCAATTTTAGCGCCATTGTGGAAAAGAGTACCTCCAATAAAATATGGAGGAACAGAAGTTGTAGTTAGTCTATTGACTGAAGAATTGGTAAAAAGAGGCCATGAAGTAACATTATTTGCTTGTGGGACGTCAAAAACAAAAGCAAAATTATTTTCGATAATTGATAAATCATTGTATGAGATGCTTGGAAAATTTGATTGGAATTATTTTTATATGGATTTGATTAATGGTGGAAAATGTTATGAAATGGCTAATCAATTTGATGTAATTCATAATCATGTTGGTTTTACAATGTTGCCATTTGCGAGATTAGTAAAAACTCCGACTCTGACAACTTTGCATAGCAGTAAAAGAGAATTAGAAAAATTAGCGGAAACTTATAGCAAAGAAAATTTTGTTTCAATTAGTGATGCTCAAAGAAATTTATGGCCAGAATTAAATTATTTGGATACTGTTTATCATGGTATTGATTTGAGCAAATTTGAATTTAGTGAGAATTCCGGCGAATATTTGTTTTTTGTGGGAACGATTTCTCCAGAAAAAGGTGCTGACAAAGCAATAGAGGTTGCAAAAAAAACAGGCGAAAAGTTGTTAATTGCTGGTGATAGAAGACCAGAATTTGAAAATTTTTATAAAGAAAAAATAGAACCTTTTATTGATGATGACCAAATAAAATTTTTAGGCGAGATTACACCACAGATGCGAAACAAGATTATGAAAAAAGCTAAAGCTTTTATTTTTCCAATAAGTTGGAACGAAGCTTTTGGCTTGGTTTTAATTGAAGCAATGGCATGCGGAACGCCAGTCATTACATTTAATAAAGGAGCAATCCCAGAAATTGTTGAAAATGGTAAAACTGGTTTTATAGTTAATGATATTACGGAAATGGAAAAATCAGTAAAAATGATTGATAAAATTAGAAGATCTGATTGTCGAAAAATTGTTCAAGAAAAATTTACTGTTGAGAAAATGGCAGATAATTATTTAAAAATTTACGAACAATTAGTTAGTAAAAAATAAAAATTTAAATATGAGAATAGCATTAATTTCACCAATTGTGGAAAGAGTGCCGCCGATTGATTATGGAGGAATTGAAATGGTAGTCGGTTTAATTTGCGAGGAATTAGTTAGAAGAAAACATAAAGTAACATTGTATGCTTCTGGAGATTCAAAAACATTAGCTAATATTGAATCAGTTTGTTATAAACCTCTGAAGAATATTGATAAAGAAGTTTATTTGATGTATGTACAATGGTTGACAAGCAAATTATTAGAAGATGCAAAAAAGTATGATGTAATTCATAGCCACTTATCTTGGCATATTTTGCCTTTGGTGAATTTAGTAAAAACTCCGATTGTAACAACTTTCCATATAAATTTGGAAGATGTAATGGCAAAGAAATTTTATCGAGATTATAAAAAATGTTTTTTTACTTCAATTTCAAATAGTCAAAGAAAGCCTTTGCCAGAATTAAATTATGTATCGACTGTTTATCATGGTTTAGATACTGAAAAATATAGTTTTAATTTTAAGCCAAAAGATTATATTTTATTTTTGGGCAGAATCTGCAAAGAAAAGGGTACTGCTGAAGCGATCAAAATTGCAAAATTAGCAGGTAAAAAATTAATTATTGCGGCAAAATTGGATAGTAAAAAAGATCTTTATTATCAAAAAGAAATTAAACCTTTTATTGATAATAAACAAATAAAATATGTTGGTCCTGTTCAACAAAAAGAAAAAATCAAATTATTACAAGGTGCTGAAGCTTTGATTTTTCCAGTGCAATGGAGAGAACCATTTGGTTTAGTAATGATTGAGGCAATGTCTTGTGGCACGCCAGTAATTGCCTATGACAATGGTGCAACAAAAGAAATAATTGAAGATGGCAAAACTGGTTATTTAGTAAAAAATATTAGAGAAGCGGCAGCAGCGATCAAAAAAATCAAATCAATTGATCGTGAGAATTGTAGGAAAAGAGTTATGCAACATTTTACGATTGAAAAAATGGTTGATGGTTATGAAGAAGTTTATCAAAAGTTAATAGATAAACAAAATTGGAAAAAATGGTTTAAATTTATCTAATTTATTATTTTTTAATATGAAACTAGACAAAGATTTGTGGATAGAGGGAGGATATTATATTGATTTTGATGAACTTGGCCAATTTAGAATAATCGGACCGAACAATCATCTTTATCTTGGGCTAATAGATATTCCGAGACATAAAATAAAAATTAATAAAGTTGAATCAACTAATGGAAAAGTAAAAATTGATGGAACTTTTTTGTCAGAAAGAGTTAATTTGTATTATCCAGCAATGGATGATATTAGAACAATGCGAAGTTTGATTACTAAAGAATATGCAGCAAAACCGTTTGTCAGTTTTTTGGAAATTAGGCAAAATTTTTTTGATAAATTAGTACCGCAAGTTGTGAAACATCGAAAGGTAGGTTTTAGTGATTTGCTAGTTTATAAAAGATTTTATGGTGAAAAATATTGGTATCAAACATTATTTGAATTTACTTCAAATGATGTTGTGATTGAAAGCATTGATAGTCCGTACAAAGGGCATCAAATTTCTGATATGACTAAAAAAGGAGAAATCAATTTTCGAATTATTTCTTCAACCAATGATATCAATAGAAGCAAAATTAAAAGTTTTTTTGAACCAATAGAATTCAATTTTGACACATTTGGAAAATACAAAAAAACAGTAGAATATTTTTGGAAAATGACTGAGGTTGAAGTAAGGCATTTGATAACATGGGGTAAAACATCTGGTGATTATTATGGGACAATTTTTCCACGAGATTGGATGGAAACTTCAGATTTAGGAGTACATGATCTTTTGCCAAAAGTGCGAGATTATATGTATGAAGTTTCTTTAAAAAATATTGATAAAGATGGAGAAGGCTGGCATGAAGATGTTGTCGGAGAATATAAATATGAACATCAATTAGCTGGAAAAGATATTTTTAATAGAAGAATGATTGATATTGAACCTCATTATATTTTCGGTTTAAAAATGCTGTCAAATGATTTTTTGATAAATAAAGAAAATAAAGAAAAAATAAAATTAACTGCTAACTATATTTTAAAACAAGCACGAGAAAATAATTTAATTTTATTTAAAAAATTACCGAAAGAATTGCAAACAAAAGATAAAAAATATTACGAAATGGGAGATTGGCGAGATTCAGAATGGTCGTACAAAAAAATATCGCCAAAGATCGCGCCATTTGATGTAAATGTAGTTTTTTATCCTGAAGCATTAAGAGTGCTGAAAGATTATCAAGAAAAACTTGGAATGACAATACCGGATATCGATGACTTAATAAAAAAATGGAATAAAGTAAAAGGTTATTATAAATTTAAGAACGAAGATGGCCTATTGGCATATGCTTTGGCATTGTATGACGTAGAAGGTGAAAAGAAAGGCAAAAAAATAAAATACAAACAGTATAAAGTTAATCATATCGATGAATCCTATTTATATACATATTGTGATGGAAGCAAGAATGAGATTGAAAGTTTTTGCAAAAGATTATTAGACAAAAAATATTTTTATACAGATGCAGGTCCGGTATTGGTTGGCCAAAGTGATAAAGCTGGATTTACGACAATGGATTATCATGGCTTGGTTATTTGGACAAAACAAACAGCTTATATTGTTTTGGGATTATCAAAACATTTAAAAAAATCTATTGTTGAAGAATGGGATAAAGATTTGCAAAAATTAATTAAAAAAACATTATTGGTGACTTGCGAGAATATGATCAAAGCTTTTGATAAATTAAAAATGATTCCAGAATTGCATTATTGTGATGATCAAGGCAAGGCGAGATTTTGGACAGAGCAATCTAATGTGGGCGGAAGAATGAGCAAAGTTCAATTGTGGTCTGCTGTTGGAGCAAGAAGAATTATTAGGAAATATTATGAATTAATGTCTGACATTCGGTATAAAATATAGTTATTTTATATTTTAAGTAAATATAAATATTTTTAAGAATTTCTATGAATAAAATAATTGGCATTGATATTGGCGCAACGAAAATGATTGGTGGAATTTTTGATGGTTCTAAAATTGTCAAAAAAGTTAAAAAATTAACAGAAGCTAATTTGGGTATTGATAAAGTTTTGGATAATGTTGTTGAAATTGTTAAAGCCTTAGCAGAAAATAATGAGGAATTATTAATTGGAATAGGAATTGCTGGACAAATTGATTCTGAGAAAGGAAAAATTATCAAATCTCCGAATATGCCGAAATTAGATGGAATTGATTTTAGTGATTTATTGTTAAAGAAATTAAATGGATTTAAAGTAACAAAAATTGCTATAGAAAATGATGCGAATTGTTTTGTTTTAGCTGAAGCAAAATTTGGAGCAGGCAAAGGATTTAAAAATATTTTAGGATTGACAATTGGGACTGGAATTGGATCAGGAATTATTGTTGATTCTAAATTATATAAGGGTCAAGGATTTGGAGCAGAAGCTGGACATATGATGTTAGGTGAAAAAAGTTTTGAGAATTTAGCTTCTGGATCTGCAATTGAAAAATGCTACGGTCAAAATATTGACGCAGTAGAAATTGAAAATAAAATTGAAAGAGATGATATAGCAAAAAAATGTTATGAAACAGCAGGTAAATATTTAGGAATTGGAATTGCAGATTTAATAAATATTTTGTGTCCCGAAATTATAATTATTGGTGGAGGATTAGCAAGGTCTGACATTTTGATTGAATCGGCAAAAAAAGAAATGGGAAAATATATTTTTTATAAAGATGTTGAATTTAAAGTTGAAAAGGCAATGTTAGGCGATGATGCTGGAATGATTGGAGCAGGATTATTAATAAGTCGCTAATCCTTTGCTAATTTTTGCTAATTATTTGCTAATATAAATATATGGACAAAATAAAAGTGTATTGCCCAAATTGTGGGCAGGATTATGAATATGAAGGCGAGCATGGTTGGATTGAGACCAAAGAAAAAATGTTATGCCAGAAATGTCGATATCAAGGACATTTTGTGAGAAAAAGACCAAAAGAAAAAGACGAGTAAAAAGTTATAAAGTTTATAAAGTAAAAACCTGCGTTCGTTCGCAGGTTTTTTTGTATTTTGTGATTTGTAATTTGTTTGGAATTTGGGATTTGGGATTTGTGTTTTAATCTTTTATTTTATTTTTACGAATTTTCTTCTGCCGATTTGAATAATGTCGCCAGATTTTATTTCAATTTCGGCTTGCCAATTATTGTTAACTTGATCGTTGATTTTGACAGCTTTTTGTTCGATTAAACGGCGGATTTCTGATTTTGATGGAATCGTTTTTGTCTGTGAAATTAGGTCGATTAATTTTAATTTTTTGTCTTTAATTTCTATTTCTGGAATGTCGGTTGGTTTGCCTTTTTGTTGGAAAACTTGTTTGAATTCTGCCTCGGCTTTATCTGCTAACTCTTTGCTATGATACAAAGTAACGATTTCCTTAGCTAATTTAATTTTTAAATCTCTTGGATTTGTACCTTGTTCTAATTCTGTTTTAATTTTATTTACTTCTTCTAAATTTAATCTGGTACAAAGTAAGAAGTAGTCTGGAATTAATTCGTCATGCATGGACATGATTTTGCCAAACATGTCATTTGGTTCGTCTACGATTGTAATAATATTACCCCAAGATGTCGACATTTTTCGCCCATCTAAGCCTAATAACATTTTACAAGTTAAAATATCTTGTTCTGGTTGATTAAAATGTTTTTGGATTAATCTGCCTGCTTTTAAATTAAATAATTGATCAAAACCGCCAACTTCTAAATCCGATTTTATTTGAACTGAATCGTAGCCTTGCATGATTGGATAGAGGCATTCACGCAAAGAAATTTCTTCTTTGTTCTCAAATCTTTCTTTGAAATTTCTTCTGGCTAGCATTTGTTGGATGGAAAAAATTTCAGCTAATTGGCTGATTTCTTTGAAAGTTAAATTTTTTAGCCATTCCGAATTATAGCGATATTCAACTTTTTCAATATTCAAAATTTTGCCTAATTGTTCTTTATAATTTTCAAGATTCTTTTTGATTTCATCTTCTGTAAGAAAAGGTCGTTTTGACAACTTGTCAGAAGGATCGCCAATTTGGGCAGTAAAATCACCGATGATTAAAACAATAGTGTGACCTAGATTTTGAAGGTCGCGAAGTTTCCAAAGAGGAATGGCTCGACCTAAATGGATTTTTGGGCCAGTTGGATCAATGCCAAATTTAATTCTTAATTTTTTTGATTCTAAATTTTTTTGAAGATGATCTTTTTCAATAATATCTTCAATTCCGCGAGTTAAAATTTCGTTGATTTTGTTATCAGACATAAAATTTGGTTGACGTAACGACAGGGCAGTGCCCTGTCGCTACAGCGAATAATTAATTTAATTATATCAGGAACAAAGAAAAATTCAATTTGACTTGATAATATTTTAATATCTTGGTATATTGTTAGATGCTCTTTTTATGCCTGCCGAAAAAGGAGGGAGAGGAGATGGTAGATAAATTGAAAAGAAAAATGGTAATGGCAATCATGTTGGATTTGGCAGAAACGATTTTGTGTTCTGCTGATAGCCATGTCGTTGAAAGGTTTCAACAATTTCATGTTTCAATCTTGCATTATTTGAAGTTGTTCAGAAATCGAGTTCATGATTACAAAGATCGATTTGGAAAGCAGATTCTTCCAGAAGTTGAATTCTTGTTTCCGTTTTATTGGTTGCGTGGTGAAAAATTGGAAAGTTTTGCGAGGATTGATTTTTACAATGTTTTTCAGAAAGTGATTTGTGGCGAACAGCAAGAAATCAGATTGTTTGTGCCAAAAAGCAAGCGAGCAGAATTTTATTCTGAACTAGAATCTTTGAGATTTGGTTGGCAAGATATTATTGATATTTTTGTTACAGAGATAGATATGCGTGATGATGTTGTAACGATTGAATTGATTTTTAAGCCATGTTTTGAAAAAGGTACCTTTTTGCACTTGTAGAAGACTTTGATGTCTTCTTTTTTTATTGCGCGTTATGATTTTTACTGATATATTATTGTATTAAGTTCTTTTTACCTTCAAAGGAGGGAGGAAATGACAGAGGATGAAAAAAGAAAAATGTCATTGGATTTGGGAAATCAGTTATGTTTTTTTCAGCGAGCTACTTCAGTAGTCAAGCTATTGGAAGAAGAGCAAAGGAAATGGCAAGAAAGGATTGATTGGGAAAAAGCAAGGCGTGATGAAGCTTTGAAAAAAGCAGTTATATTGCTAAGCAAATCTGCGATTTTTCTTGGAATAGAACATGTGGAGATGGTTTTTAGAAATCTTTTGGAACAAGGAGCAATTGAAGTCATAGCTCAGGAACGTCGTCTGGATTTCTTTTGTCCTACTATAGCGGACATGAAACAAGTTTGTGAAGGACTAATCTTGATTGAGTATGACATTATGCATGTTGGAGGCATAAAGATTACTTTCAAAGTTCTTTGATATTAAGACAATAAAATGTCTTTTTTTTATTTAAAATTGCTTAATAACTAATTGTTGAAACGAATCATTAATTAATTTATCAATTTCTAATTCTCGTTCATTTTTTAAAACTTCATCTAATTTTGCTTTTGTTTCTGGACTATCTGGAATAAAGAGAGAACAGCAATCGCCAAAAGGTTGGATTGAAGTTTCGTAAGTTTCTATTTTTTTTGCATAAGTTATTATTTCTTCTTTGTCTAATCCAGCTAGTGGGCGAAAAATTGGCAAGTCTGTAGCATTGGAAATTGCTTGAATATTTTCTAAAGTTTGGGAAGCGACTTGACCGATTGAATCGCCGGTAATTAAAGCTTTGGCATTTTCTAATTCTGCGATTTTAGTGGCGATTCGCATCATCATTCTGCGGTATAAAACAACGCGAAGTTTGGCAGAGCATTTGGCAACAATTTGTTTTTGAATGTCCAGGATTGGAATTAAGTATAATTTAGAATTTTGCTGATATTGATCTAAAATACTAACTAATTTTTTGACTTGGTCTTGTGATTCAATTGAAGTCTGCGGGTAAGAATGGAAATGACAAAAAATAATTTGACAGCCTCGTTTCATGATTTGAAAAGAAGCAACGGGCGAATCAATGCCCCCGGAAATTAAAGAGATAACATTGCCTGCTGTGCCAGTTGGTAAGCCACCGAAAGTTTTGATTTTTTCAGAATAAATTAGAGCTTGGTCTTTTAAAATATCAACATAAATAGTTAAATTAGGATTTTTTAATTTTACTTTTTTATTTTTTAAATTATCTAAAATTACTCCACCGACTTGTTCGTTAATTTGTTGAGAAGTGAGCGGAAACTTTTTGTTGGAACGACTGGCTTGAATAGCAAAAGTGGTAAATTCTTTTGTTTTGGCGAGGTTTAAAACTTGCTCTTTTATTTCGTTTAGATCTAATTTTGTTGTTTTGGCAATTGCGAAATTGGCGATGCCGAATGTTTTTTGAAGAGCTTGGGATATGAGAGGTGAGAGTTGAGAGATTTCAATCAAAATACGATCGTGCAAATGGACAAGTTTAAAAGAGCCCAATTGATTAATGTGGGCTTTTATGTTTTTAATTAGTTTGTTTTCAAAGATATTCCTATTTCTGCCTTTAAGACCGATTTCAGAGTAGTGGACAATAATTGTTGTATTGCTCAATTGTTCTATTGTTAAATTGTTAAATAATTTAATCGCAGAAAAAACGCAGAAGTTAACGCAGAAAATGCAGAACTATTTAATGATATCGTTTGGATTATACCAATTTTGAAGTTCTGCTTCATTGTTAACGTATCCTCGTAATTCAATGTTTGATCCTTTGTGAATTGCGAAATGGAGATGTTTTCTTTCTCTATCTGTTTCAGTTGAATATTGATCACCTAAAATTCCAATTTGCTGGCCATTGCTAACTTGATCGCCAACAGATAAGTTTACAGAAGATAATTTAATATGTCCATACAAAAAGGTGACTGGTTGATTATTGACGTTTCCTTGCAAGATAATTACACCGCCATAACCAGAAACATAGCCAAGATAAACAACTTGAGCATCTTCAATAGCATAGATTGGAACGTCTTGATCAATTTGATCAGGATTGATTTCGATATCAGCTCCTGCATGATAGCCAGAAAATCTTTCTGGTTGAATTGGTGAATTTTCGGCTGTTATAAATTGGTCAAAAGTTTTTTTGGTTTGATTAGTTTTGAAATTTTGGATTGGATATGTGAATTGAGATTGCGGTTCTGAATTTGTATTTGTGTCAGGATTTATAATATTAAGATTTTGTTGAAAAGTTTGATTTGAAATTTCATTTTTGTTATTAAAAAAGACAAAATAAATTGCCAAGCTTGTTAAGACTGCGGCAATTAAGATGGAAAGTATTATTAAAATGATTTTGAATAGTTTGGACATTTTATTTTAAGAGTAGCATTGCTGCTTCAAATTTTGGTTTGATGATTATTTTAGAATTTTTAAATTTTAATTGTTTCCATTTATTTTCTAATTTTGTTCTGGCTGAAATTTTTGCTTGTCCTTGATCTAGATTCTCACAAATAAAGGCAGCTTTTAAAATTCCTGACAAGTTGTCAAAGGCGCTTAAGCAGTCAGCTTCAACAACAATTTGTTCTTCTATGCTTAATCGTTGATAATTTTTTGATCCTCGATGATGCAAGATGCAATTTTTAACTTTTTCTATTTTTTCTTTTGGATAATTTAATTCTTGCAATTTTTTTTCAGCAATTTTGGCTCCTGTAAGATGGTGATTTTCTCGACCATAAATTATTGAGCCAATGTCATGAAGATAGCTAGCAATTGTAACTATTTCAAGATCTCCTCCAAGTTCTTTTGCTAATTTTTGGGCATAATTTACAACTGGCACAAAATGGAATGGATAAGGTTCATAGCCATATTTGCTGGTAGGTTTTTTGCATTCTGTTTCAACAAAATTTTTTACTTCTTGAATAATTTTTTTGTTCATTTATTTAAAATTCTTTTGCTGATAAATTGGCTTGGCGTAAAATTGATTTAAAAGTTCCGGAAGGAATTTCTTTTCTATTTGCTGGAACTATAACAGTCAGAGTTTTGTGATTTGTTTTGCGATATTTGGTGTGACTTCTTTTTTGTGACACAAAAATAAAGCCCTGTTTTTTCAGGACTTTAATAATTTTTTTGATGAATATAATTTAGGCATAACTCAAAGAAAGATTAACAACTTCAGGTTTTTCAATCTTGGTTACTTCTGGAATTTTTATGTCTTCAAAATATAATTCTAAAGCTTCGTCTAAATTTTTGATAGCTTCTTTTTTTGTTTCTCCAAAGCTTGAGACATCAACATTCAAGCATTGGGCAACATAATATTTATCTTCTTTCCAAACAATATTTTTTAAGTTTACTTTTGGCATAAAATAATTTTACAATTTTAGTCTAGCAAAATATTGATAATTGTCAATTATAAATAGCTGGCAATAAATTCATGAAGCCTCTGCATTGCAGTTCCATCTGTTGCCCAAACAGCACTACCACCATGATCAGCACCAACATATTCATAAAAAGTGTAATTTGATTTGCCAGTCATGGCAGTATTTAGTTCAACGCTTTGGGAATAGGGTACTGTAGTGTCAGCTGTACCATGACTATTTTGCAATGGCGAAGTTAAGCGAGATACAAAATTGATTGGTGAAGCAATACGAACATTATGGTCAGAATCTGCTAAGCCATAAAAATCAGCATAAAGAAGACAAGCGCCTGGATAGACATTTTCATTAAGATAATCACAGAATGTTGTGATATTGGTGTATGGGTACCATGTAACAACAGCTTTCATTTCGGTTGTTCTTTCAGCAGCGGATAGAGTAACATTGCCACCTCTGCTTTCCCCGTACATTGCAATTCTGTTTGAGTCAATATAGCTTTTACTTTTTAGATATTCAATTGCTGCCAAGGTGTCATTAACGTCACCTAGGCTAAGACTTAGATTCCCTCCAGAGAGAGTGTCTCCTCGATAGGCTGTGGCTAAAACAGCATAAGTATCGCCTTGACGTAAAGCATTGATTCTAGCGTCATTAACAGAAGGATCTACTGGAGTAATTCCGCCATGGTTAAAAACAATTGCTGGAAAAGGACCAGCGCCGTTAGGTCGATACATCCTTCCAACAACTGTTGAGCCATTAGATTGATAAGTAACATTTTGCAGACTACCAGCAGTTGGATTGTCATTTGAAGTTGCTTTTGTTGTGGCAATCGCTTGGGTTTGATTGGATTCCAAATTTCCGGCTTCATCTTCGGCTCGAACAACAAAATAATAAGAAGTTGATTCTTGTAGATTATTGATTTGATATGATGTTGCGCCTTTTTCGGTTGTGTAATTTGGCGTGGCATAATCTTGTTCTTCTAATTGATTAGCTTGATAAATCAGATATTTAATATTTTCTGGATATGACACAGTGTCAGTTGCTTCATCCCAAGACAAAGTAATTGAAGAGGTACTGGTTGACACTGCATTCATCGTTCCAGCAAAAGTTGGAGCAGTGTTATCTGGCAAAATTCTTAAAGATTGCGTTATCTTTCTTAAATCTTGATTATAAATTGTAATATCTGGCTGACGGCAAATGATGATGTATTGCAAATAGACTTTTTTATTAGTGATATAATAAGCAAACAATCCGCCGGTTTTTAAATTAAAATTTAATTTAATTATTTTATAATTTTTGTGTTTTATTTTGTAAGTTTGGGCGGACTGAAATAGAGGATTCAAAGTAGAGAATTGTTTTGCAACTTTGTTTTTGTATTGTTTGGCAAACTTGTTTACTTTTAGTCCTTTTAAATTTTTTCGGCCTTTTTGGCTTAAAGAAGTTTTTTTGATTTTTATTTTGACTGTATTTGGTTTTGATTTTAATTTTAAATTTAAATAAACTTTGTGATTTTTTTTAGCCCAAAGTTTGGCATCATATTTTATTTTGATTTGTTTTCTGGTAAAAGTGTGGTATTTGGTTTTAGCAAACGAAATGTTTGGCAAGATAAATAATGCCAAAATAATTAGAACAAGATATTTTGTTTTTGTCATATTGATTATAAATTATAGTTATAGTATAGCATTTTTAATGAAGTAATAAAATAAAAATATATTAAATTTTAAGCAATAAAAAAACCTTGATATCAAGGTTTGGTGAAAGTACGAAAAATGTCAATTCGGATTTAGGCAGAAGAGGTAAGCTGAAATGGCAAGACTAAGAGATACGCCTTGCACTTTGCATTCATCTGAATATAACTCATCACATTTTTGAGCAAAATCGTCTCTTGCCTTAGCTACTATTTTCAATTTAGTCTGGCATTTTGTTTGGCAAAGATTGGGAATGGTGGTTGGATTTGAAATAGGTTGTTCTGGGAGTTTTGTTTCTTTTGGCTTTGCTGGCTTTAGAGCGTCAACCGATTTTTGGAGAGTGGCGATTGAATTGATTAGTTGTTCGAGTGGTTTGCTCGGTAGCGAATTGGCAATAGAATAAATGAGTAATAATGCACAGGAAAATAGAATGAGATTGACCCTTTTTTCCATTTTTCATCCTCCAGCCCGCCATTTTTTTGGCATGGCGGGTTTGTCAGTAAAATTTTTAGGGTGCTGATAATTATATAAAAAGTTGTAATTTTGTCAAGTTTTTGGTAGTAAAATTGTATAAAATTTGCAACAAAAAAGCGAGATTAATCTCGCTTTATTTTTATACTGTATGTTCTTGTCTAGCTTTTTCTAATAGATCTTTTAGTTTTTGGCTAAATTGAACTTTATATTTGTGTTGTTTTTCAATATCTAATAATTTTTTTGGTAAAGTTTTTAATTCATTTTGGACATGTTCTTTAATTTGGTCTAATGTTGGCAAGCTATAATTTAATTTTCCATTAGAAATCATTTTTTGTAATTTTAATTTACCAAGTTTTTCATCTTCTAATCCGATAATGTCGGTTTGGGAAATGTTATTTTTGTAAATTCTAAAAACTTGTTTTTTGCCAGGATAGCTGATTTTATTTTTTGCAAATTTGGCGCAAAGTTTTATTTTATTTCTATCTCTTAATTCAACTAATTTATAAACAATTTCTAATTTTGGATCATCAGAAGAGGTTGACAATTCAGTGACAGCAACATAATTATCAATTGGAATATTTTTTTTGACTAATTCATCTATTTTCCATTCATCTAAATTGCTAGCAGCAGTAATTTTGATATTTCTAAAACCAGCTTGATCAAATTTTTGTCTAGCATAGAGTGCTCTTTGAGCAAGATCGCCACTATCAATTGTAATTGCTGCAATTGAATTATTTTCTTTTTTTAATTCTTTAGATAGAGCAATAACATTTTTAATGCCTTGTTTAAAATTATAAGTGTCAACCATTGGTCGACAGCGATTTGGAAAAAGTTTGGCTGCTGATCGCATAGCATCTAATTCTGTTGGAAAAGATTTGATGACTGCATGATAAGCATTGAGTGATATTTTTGGAGGATTAATAATATTATATTTTTTAAAAAAACTTGGCATGCCAGTATCAATTCCAGCGATATAAGCAGCACGAGTTGCTTTCATGCCTGATTCAAAGGAATGGCTTCTTTGGCCACCGAAAGCTAGTTTTTTATCTTTGACAGCAATTTTAGAACGAATTAACTTTGAAAGAAAAATCGTATTGCTGCAAATTGAGTTCATCAAAAATAAAGAAAATAAATTGCCTTCTAACAATGGAGCAGTAATTCTAATTACTGGTTCTCCAGGAAAAAAAGCAGTGCCTTCTGGCATTGCATAAAGATCGCCGGTGAATTTAAAAGATGATAAATATTTGGCTAATTTTGGAGTAGCTAGCTGTTGTTTTAAAAGATAATTAATTTCTGCTTTAGTGTATTTCCATTGTTTAATTTCTTGGATGACTTCTTCAAGACCTCCAAATAATAAAAAGTTGCGATTTTTTGGCAGATCTCGAATAGTCAAATCGTAAGTGGCAATTTGTTTTTCCATTTTATTTTCAAGCCAAAGCGCGCATGCAGGATAGATGTTTTGCAATTCATAAAGATGCAAATCTTTAGGAACTAGAAGATGAGTTTTTGGAAGATTATTTTTTGGCATAAATTTTATTGTATTCTTCGATAGCAATTTTTAAGATCTCCATTGCCTTTTTTAGATCTTGAGATTTTAGAACATAGGCAATTCTTACTTCTTGCAAGCCCATATTTGGTGTGGCATAAAAATCTTTAGCTGGAGCTAACATAACAGTTTGCTTCTTATATTCAAATTTGTCAAGAAGCCAGGCGCAAAATTTTTCAGTATCATCAACTGGTAATTTTACTATCACATAAAATGCGCCTTCTGGTTTTAGGCAAATTGCGCCTTTGATTTTTTTGAGGCCGTTAAAAATTGTGTCACGTCTTTTTTTATATTCTTGGCAAATTTTTTGCGTATATTTTTTTGCAGTTTTAAAAATTGGAATCAAGGCATATTGTTCAATGGATGGAGAAGACAGGCGAGCTTGAGCGAATTTGGTGACAGTTGCTATTATTTCAGAATTTTTAGAAACTAAGGCGCCAATTCTGGCTCCGCAGGCATTGAATTTTTTGGAGGCACTTTCGATTAAAATTAATTGTTGTTGTATTTTTGGGAACGACATTAAGCTAATGAATTTATTTTTTTTGTCTAAAACAAATTCATTATAGACTTCATCAGAAATGATAAATAAATTGTGCTTGATAGCTAAATCAGTAATCATCTGCAATTCATTTTTTTTGTAAACTGCTCCAGTTGGATTGCTTGGATTATTGATTAAAATTGCTTTGGTTTTTGAAGTTATCTTTTTTTCAATTTCTTCAGCATTTGGAAGATGAAAATTATCTTCAATTTTTAAAGTAACTGGAACTAATTTGACGCTAGTTTGAATAGCGTAAGATTTGTAATTGGCATAAAAAGGTTCGAAAACAATAACTTCATCATTTGGATCGCAAGTGGCAAGAAGTGAAAAAACAATAGCTTCGCTGCCGCCAGTTGTAATAATTAAGTCTTTATCTGTGACTGGCAAATTATCTTTGGCAAAATATTTTGCCCAAGTTGAAATTAATTCAGGAATTCCAGGTGAAGGTTCATAGACTAAATCTTTTGGATAATTTTGGCAACGTTTTTTAATGCAGTTAGGAGTTTTTAAATCTGGCTGGCCGATATTCAATTTGTAAATTTTGATGCCTTTTTTTTCGGCTTCTGATGCTTTGGGGAACAATTTTCGAATAGGAGAAGCGGGCGTGTTTGATGCGCGGTTAGACAAGTTCATAAAGTTTGTAAAGTTATAAAGTTTATAAAGTCTTTGCTAGAATTTGTTTTTTGATTTTTTGCGGATATTTTTTTAGTTTTCTACCTTGCCCCCACCTTCGCACATGCTACGGTGGGCAGGCGTGGCAAGGGTTCGTGTTTTGCGAAAAAGTCTTTATTTTGTGCGTTGATTAACTCCTGCCGTGGGCAGGGTAGAAGCTAATTTTTCAAGATTTCTCTTCTTATCCTTTGTGGATATTTTTCAATGGCATATCTTAAAGCTGTGCGTGGCATTTTGGATTTGTGTTGATTGATAAATTTTAAAACATCTGCTGGAAATTTTTGGCTGGCAACTTTTAACATCCAGCCATAACCTTTTTGGACTAGATCATCTTGATCTTGCAATAAGATTTTGGCAGTTTTAAAAACATGTGGCAGAAATTTTTTATCATAGCGGATTGGATAAATAAATGTGACTGCTGAAGCACGTCGTTCCCATCTATTTTTTGATTTGGTTAATTTTTGCAATTGCGGTAAAAATTCTGGAAATTTATAAATAAGATAGCCTAATGGGTGAGTGCATAAATCGTCATCAGATGCCCAATTGCTAATATACTTTGAAAGCCAAGACGTAAAAATTTTAAAATCTGATTTTTCAAAATCTTTTTTAAGTCTAAATGTCCAATCTAAGGCAATGCTGATTTTTTCACTATAACCAGTTTTTAATAGTTGTTCGCAAAGATTAAAGATTTCTAATTTTGATCCACCTCCGTCTTGCGAGACTTCGGTGGATAAATTTTTCCAATATTTTTGGGAAATCTTGTTGACAATCTTACTTCTTACGCCAATTACTTTTATTTTTTCTTTGAAATATCTAATTGATCCTGCTTTGTATCCTTGATCAATATGTTGTTTTAATTCTCGGTCTATTTGTTTTAAGATGGTCATGATTTGACTTTAATTAATATTCATATTATCTTATAATAATTCGTTCTTTGTTACAACAAAATATTTAGAACTTCGAAAAGGAGGAGAAAGGGATGGAAAAAGAAGAGAGAAGTTTGCAGGATTTGATGATTCATTTTTGGGGACTTTATGAAAGGCGCAACAGAATATTTTTGCCAAGTTTGTCTGCGCGAATTAATTTTTTGAATGTTGGAATCGGAAATTTGCAGGATGCAATTCGAAAAAATGGTGATGTTGAAAAAGAATTGGCAAGTGTAGTAGCAAGGATTTTCTGCGTTGCTAACCATTTTTGGAAATTGCCGTTGGTGGAATATATGGCAAGAAAATATCCAAGAGGTGTTTGCAGTTATTGTTTGCAAAAATCATGCAAATGTTCGGAAAGGAGATTGGATCCAAAATTGTCTTACGATCCTGATGCTGTTATAGATTTTGTGGTTCAGATGGAATGGACTTTAAAAGAATGGTGTGCTTCAATGAAAGAGATTTATGGAAAAAGGAATGAGCAGAAAGGTTTAGAAAACTGTTTGAATCGTTTGTTTAAAGAGATTAGCGAGTTGTTGCAACTGTTGATGAGAATTCCTGAAAGAAGTTTAACTTTAGATGAGATGGAAAAAGAATTTGCATTGGAATTAGCTGATACATTAGCTTGGACGATTGCAATTGCAAATTTATTGAATATTGATTTGGAGGCAGTTGTTTTGAAATATTATGGCAATGGCTGTCATAATTGTCATAAAGATCCTTGTGAATGCACCCATAGTGCGTTTTGACCAATTGATTTGGTCTTTTTTATTTTTTTAGAGAATTGGCGTGTGAAAAAGATAAAGAATAAAGTCTAAAATTAAAAATGATCCGACTAGTATTATAATTACTTTTAAAATTGAATTTAAACGATGCTGAATAAAATTTCTGATTTTGGAAAATACTTTTTCTGAACGTTTTTGAAATAATAAATAAATCGCCAGCAAAATAAAGAGCGGTAAAACAAAGATAATATTATAGATAAGCAAAAGCAGGGCAAGACTTGCAAATTTTAGATCATCATTAGCAATAATTCCTAAAGCAGAAAAATAGACGGCAGAGCTTGGGAGAGCAGAAGCTGTAATGCCTAGACCTAGCAGAAAAGTATAGAGCGGTTTTGGATTAAGAATTGTTTTAATTGTTGATTTATTATGTTTTTTCATTTTTAGTCCAACAATGATTAAAAGAATGCCTGCAATGATTTCAAGAGAGCGGTCAAAGATAGGCGAATTAAAGATGTTAAGATTTAGGATAAAATGAAGAGTGTAATAAAGAATGAATCCTACTAAAAAGTGAAAGAAAAAGATACCAATAACATAAGGTAGAAAACGGCTGATCGGTTTTTTAATAGAAAAAATGAATAAGGCAGCTAATAGTTCAAGCGGATTGATGCTGTCAAGGATAGCTAAACTGGCAATAGAAATAATAATAGTAAAGGTGAGATTTTCGAACATATTTTTGTGTTATTTTTTATTTATTTTTTTAAATCAAATAGTCTGTACATTTTTGGATAATATGTTATATTAATTCCACTTGCGTGAAAGGCGCATTTTTATTTTATTTTTATGGCTGAAGAAGTAATTTTAAGATTTGATGAAGTAAATTTTGAATATGATCATGATAAGCCTGTTTTGGACGAGGTCAGTTTTAGTGTTCGAAAAGGAGCTAAAATAACATTGATGGGTCAAAATGGCGCTGGAAAAAGTTCGTTATTTGCTTTAATTATGGGAGAATTACAGCCAACATCTGGTCAAATTCATATTTCAAATGGAGCAACAATTGCAACTGCTCGCCAAGTGATGAAGCGAGAAGATTTTTCTTTGAAGGTTAGCGAGTATTTTGAGAAAGCTTTTGAAGTAGAACAGCCTGATATGGCAAGTAAAATATTCAAGGTTTTACAAGCAGTAAATTTAGATGTGCCAACTGATCGAAAAGTCGGAGATTTATCTGGCGGACAACAAGCAAGATTATTGTTGGCAAATGCGTTGATTCAAAATTCAGATATTTTGTTATTGGATGAGCCGACTAATAATCTTGATCAAGCCGGCATTGAACACTTGATTGAATTTTTAGTGATGTATGATAAGACAGTAATTGTGATTTCGCACGATGCTGATTTTTTGAATTGTTTTACTGAAGGCGTTATTTATCTTGATGTTTTTACACATAAGATTGAAACTTATGTCGGCGATTATTTTTCAGTAGTAGAGGAAATAAAAAGTAGAGTTCTTAGAGAGCAAAGAAAAAATGCTCAGTTAAAAAAATCAATTATTGATCGCAAAGAAAAAGTTAATTTTTTTGCAAACAAAGGCGGAAAGATGCGTCAATTGGCAAGAAAATTAAAATTGGAAGCTCAAGAAATGGAAGAAAATATGGTTGATGTTAGAAAAGAAGATAAGACGATTAGAGAATTTGAAATTCCAGTTCAAGATATTTCTGGAGAAATTGTAAAAATTAAAGCAGTTAAAGTGATTAAAAATCACGAGCCAGTTTTGAAAGAAACTGAAAAAGTGATTCGAAAAAGAATGCATCTTTTAGTTGTTGGACCAAATGGAATAGGCAAGAGTACATTGCTTCGAACTCTAGTAAACAATAAAGATGAAAATGCTAAAATTTTAGAAGATGTTAAAGTTGGATATTATAGCCAAGATTTTTCTAATTTAGATTTTGATCAAACTGTTTATGATTCTCTTTCAAGCATTTTAGCTGAAGGACTAGATGAACATAACATGCGTTCAGTTGCATCTGGTTTTTTGATTGATGGCAGCATGATGAGCCATAAAGTTGGAGATTTGTCAGAAGGGCAAAAAGGATTATTGAATTTTGCAAGATTAACTTTAATGAAGCCAGGTTTATTAATTTTGGATGAACCAACTAATCATATTAATTTTCGTCATTTGCCAATTATTGCTAAAGCAATTAATGACTACGAAGGAGCGATGATCATGGTCAGTCACATGCCTGATTTTGTAAAACAAATAAGATTTGATGAAGAATTGGATTTAGGAAAACTCTAGTTTTACGCGCGGATTAATGCGGATTACACGCGGATTTGTATGGATAATTTTTTATTTAAGTTAAAATTAATATTTCTTAACGGACTTTGTCCGCCGAAGCCCGCCCGTGAATTAGAAAAAACAGAAACATTGATTCGTGTATTTGACTATCCCGCCTTCGCTTTTGCTAAAGCTTCGGCGGGCGAAGGCGGAGAGGGTGGGAGTCGAACCCACGATGCCCTTTCGGGCATACCGGTTTTCGAGACCAGCCCATTCGGCCTCTCTGGCACCTCTCCAATATTGTTATTTTAATCTTACTTAAGCCTTTTGGCAATCTAAAATTTGTAGTTACACAAAGACAAGGTTTTAGTCTTGTTTTTTTGTTCAGTTTATTATATATTGAAAAATGCTCTTTAAAAATTATCGTTCGCAGAAAAGGAGGAGAAAAGACAATGGTAACAATGTTTGAAGGGACTGAAGAAGAATTGGAAAGACGTTTTGAAGAGATGCCAGTTCGTGAATTTTTGGAGAAATTATTGAGAGATGACGTAGTTGATCAAATTGTTAGTGATGGAACTATCTTGGTTTTGGAATGGACGAGTGCAGTAAAAAGGCCTTGTCGAATGATTGGGTTTGGAATTTTACGAGATATGGAAACTTCAAAAAATGTATTTTTTGCTGGTGCAAAGGATCAAGGAGAAGGTAAGTTTTTTGCAATTAATAAAGTTTGTTGCGATAGGAAAATGACCGGAATTTCTGTTGATGAATTAATGGATTGGATAAAGCCATTGAATATTCCTGCAGCTGATATATGGGCGTATCATATTATGGAAGCAAAAGAACAATCTTCTTCTGGTCGTAGTGATAGCTTTCTTCCATTGCGTTTTTGTATTTATCCAATTAATTCGGCATTATAATTCTTGATTGCTTTTCATAGGAAAAAGGAGGAAGACAATGGTGACGATGTTTAAAGGTGGAACAGAACAAGTAATGTTGCATTTAGAAGAAATGCCGGTTCGTGGATTTTTAGAAAGATTATTGACTGATGATACGGTTAATGAAATTGTTAGTTCTGGAACTATTCTGGTTATTGAGTGGACAAATGCAGTGAAGTCACCTTGTGGATTGATCGGTTTTGGTATTGTGAGAAATGTGCAATCTTCGAGAAACATTTATTTTGCTGTCGCAAGTGATCGTGATAATCATAATAGTCATAGGCGATTTTTGCCTAATTTATCGAATTATTTTTGCGAGAGGAAGAAGTATGCAATTTCCGTTGAGGAGCTAATTGAATGGATAAAGCCCTTGAATGTTCCGAGTGTTGCAGTGTGGACTCTACATATTATGGAGGCGAAAGAGCATCTTGCGAAAAATCCGAGAGGAAGTTATTTGTTGCCTATGCGTTTTAGTTATCTTGCTAACACAATCAGTTCGGCGATTTCCTGAATTTTAGGAAGAGGAGGCTGTGATGAATGATTATTCTGGATTGGAAATATTGATTTTGGAAATTTTGCAAGAAAATGGAAATGAGATGTATGGATTGGATATTATCGAAAGATCTTCAGGAAAATTGAAGCGTGGAACTGTATATGTTTGGCTGGATCAATTGGAAGATAGAAATGATATTGCAAGTCGCAGAGAGGAACATGTTAGTTTGAGAAGACCTCGAAGAAGATTGTATAGGATTACTGATCAAGGTTTGCGAGTCTTGATTGATCAAGCTTTGTCGGCATAAGAGTTGTGAATAGTACCTTGTTAGCTAGATTTATCTAGCTTTTTTTGTGTCAAAAAAATACCTTTAAGATAAGGTATTTTGAAAAATTTTTAATTTGTCTTTTGCATTCGCCAATTTTCTTGAGTTGTTTCTATGGTTGATCCATTATATTCATAATAATAAAAATAAAAGCCATGCAATATTTCTAAATTCTGCCCAATTGTTAAAATGGCATGATTATCTGGAATTTCGGCAAAATAATCTTTGCGATTTGTTGATAGTCTGCCAAAAGTTGGATCAACTGGCACCCATCCTGTGCTTGGCAAATAAACTTGCGACCAATCATGTTTCATTTGTGATGGATCTGTTTCTTGATCGGATTGATAAACTAAACCTTCAACAAAACGAGCAGGAATATTATCAGCGCGATTTAAAGCAATATTTAGGTCAGCAAATTCTGTGCAATCTCCTTGTTTATTTTCTAATGCCCATAATGCGCCTTTGGCATCTGGAATATAGCCTGGATAGCTAATATTGTCACCAATCCAATTGTAAATGTCTTTCGAAGCCTGGCATTGATTTTGAGAATTTTTGGTGATACTTTTTGCTAAATCAATTATTTCTGGATTGTCTGATTCAACTGATTTTTCTGGCAATAAAAATTGATTCGTAGAATTTCCTTGGCAATTTTTTAAATCATAATTAACTGCATTTATTTTTATTTTGTATTGAAGATTAAAATTTCTTGATTCATTTGCAGACAAGTTATAAAAAGTATATTTTAGATATTCATTATTATTTTCATCTTTAATAATTTCATAATTTGTTGGTGAGATTGTTTCTTCTAAAACATCTTGATAAGGAGCAAGATCATGGAATTTAGCAATATAGACAGTTTGCATATAAGAATCTTGCAGGCCAATATTTTGTAGGATGATATTTTCGGAAATTAAATAATTTTGGGAGTTAGATTCTGCTGGTGAATTTAAAGCAATATTTTGGGAAATGTTGGGGAGATTTTTTGGAGGATTAGAACTTTTTGGCAAAACAAAAAACCAAATTGCGATAAATGTAAAAAATAAAATAATAAAAAATCCAGCAAAAATTGAACAACAGGCAACGATTATTTTTTTATTTTTTTGATATTTTTTTACTGGTTGAATTTTTTGCGTATTTGTTTTTTGTTCTGGCATACTTTTTTAGGTAAATTAGAGCCAAAAATATTATTTTTTGCCTCAGTATATTTTTATATTAACAAGATTTTATTGTTTTCTCAATATCGTAATTGGATTGACTAATCAGTTTTTTTCTGGTAAATTGAGACATATGGCAACAAAAAGAACATATCAACCGAAAAAGAGAAAAAGAGCTAGAACTCATGGTTTTTTGCAGAAAATGAGCACAAAAGGCGGAAGAAATGTGCTGAAAAGAAGAAGAGCAAAAGGCCGAAAAAAACTGACTGTTTAGTTTGCGTTAGTTCGTGCTGTTCATAAAGTTATAAAGTTTATAAAGTTACGGACTTTACGAACTTTATAACTTTATAACTTTTAGAACTAAGATAATGCTTCAAAAAGAAAACAGGCTGACAAAGAAAGATGATTTTGGCAGAATTCATAAAAGAGGCAGATTCTGTGGCGACGAGTTTCTAGCAATAAGATTTTTACCAAACGGATTAGATGTAACGCGCGTTGGTTTTTTAGTTGGATTAAAAATCTCAAAAAAGGCTGTAATTCGGAACAAAATTAAAAGAATTCTAAGAGAAGTATTTAGATTAAAAATAAAAAATTGTAAATTGAAAAAAGGATTTGATATAATTGTACTGGTGAGGCCGGAAATTATTGGAAAAAGCTATACCGAAGTTAATCAGGCTTTGGATAGAGTTTTGAGTATGGCGGGAATAGTTTAATTTTCAATTACCAATTATCAATTTTCAATAAATTTACTAATTTACAATTTACAAAACTTCGTCGAAAATTGATTATTGATCATTGATTAATTGATTGTAAATTGGTAATTGTGAATTGATAATTGTATTTATGTATATATTTAGATTGCCATTATTGCTTTTGATTAAAGTTTATCAGAAAACCATTTCTCCTGATCATGGCTTAATATCTAATTATCTTCCTTATGGTGTTTGCAAATATCATCCGACTTGTTCAGAATATGGATATCAAGCAATTGAAAAACATGGAATTTTTAAAGGCTCTTTGTTGGCTGGCTGGCGTGTGTTAAGATGTAATCCGTGGAGTCATGGCGGAGTGGATAACGTACCTGTGAAATTCCAAATTTCAAATACCAAACAAATTACAAATTCCAAATTACAAACCACAAAAGATATTTTGTAATTTGTTATTTGGGATTTGTTTGGATTTTGGGATTTGTAATTTATAAATTTTTAAAACTATGATTCAACTATATAATATAATTTTATTTCAGCCATTATTAAATTTATTAGTTTGGCTGTATAACATGATTGGTGATATTGGTGTTGCAATTATTATTGTAACGATTTTGATTCGTTTTGTTTTGTTGCCTTTGTCATTAAAGTCAATGAAATCGCAACAATCTTTGCAAGGATTGCAACCAAAAATGGATGAGATTAAAAATAAATTTAAAGACGACAAGCAAAAACAAAGCGAAGAATTGATGAAATTTTATAAAGAAAACAAAATTAATCCAATGTCTTCTTGTTTACCTTTATTAGTTCAATTGCCAATTATTTTTGCTTTGTATGGAGTATTTCAAAAAGGTTTACAAAATTCTAGCATGGATTTGCTATATTCTTTTGTTTCAAAACCAGAAAGCATTAATCCAATGTTGTTTGGATTAGTTAGTATGACAACTCCAAATTTGATTTTGGCAATTATTGCTGGGCTTTTACAATTTGTGCAATCATGGATGGTATTTTCAAAACAAAAGAAAACAAGCGATAAAATGGCAGGAATGTTAGGAAAACAAATGACATATTTTATGCCAGTAATGACAGTTTTTATTGCGATGAGTTTGCCAGCAGGTTTAGCAATTTATTGGATTACAACAACTTTATTTGCAATTGCGCAACAATATATAATGACTAAGAAAACTGGAGTTTCGGGAGTAACAGCGGCTTAAATAACCAATAATCAAATTTCAATAATCAGTAAAAAACCAATAACCAATAATTTAATAATCAAAATTGCGACGATTTTATTGATTATTTAGTTATTGGAAATTGATTATTTATTGATTATTGGTAATTGATTATTGATTATTTTAAAACATATGAATGAAATCAATGCAACAAGTATCGAGGAGGTAAAAGGAGTAGTTGAAGATTTAATTCTGAAAATGGGAATCAATGGAAAGACAAATGCTCGAATTGACGAAAAAGAAGGAAAGGAAATTGTTTGTTTGAATATTGAGGCTGATGATGCAAATTATTTGATTGGACAGCGAGGCTGCAATTTATTTGCAATTCAACATTTAGCAAAAGTATTTTTAAAAAGAAAAAATAGCGTTTCTGAAATTCCATTCTACATTGATGTGAATAATTATCGCCAAGAAAAAGAAGAATATTTAAAAAAGATAGCTTTGGATACTGCGGAAAAAGTAGTTCGAATTAACAAAGAAATCGTATTAAGACCAATGACTGCTTATGAGCGGAGAGTTGTTCATATGTGTTTGGCAAATAATGAGCTAGTTTGTACAGAAAGTATTGGCGAAGATCCGAATAGAAAAATAGTAATTAAGCCACGAGAATCATGAATAAAGAATCAAGAATTATGATAAAATTCATAATTCTTAATTCATGATTCTTAATTCACGTTTATGATTGATTACAACGAGACAATTGGTGCGACTATTTTGGTTGTTTCTAGCAATAAAGAAATTGGCAAAATAAATGAATTCATAATTAATTTTGAAACTGGAAAATTATTAGGTTTTCAGTTGTCTGAAGGTTTATTGAAAGAACAGCGAATTTTACGAATTGAAGATGTAAAAGAAATTAGAGATGGAAATGTTTTTGTTGATAGTGAGATGTCAGTAAAGCCATTAAATAATTTTGGTTTGTTTGAAGAACTTTTGAAAAAAGAAATTAAAATCAAAGATAATAATGTTGTAACAGAGAGTGGAGAAGAATTAGGCAAAGTTGTTGATTTTGAAATGGATGATATTTCTTATAGACTTGAAAAAATGTATGTAAAAACAGGTTTTTTAAGAAAATTGTTTAAAGGCCAATTAATTATTTCTTTTGATAAAATTGTTTCGATTAGTAAAAAAGCTATTGTTGTGAAGGATGATTTAGTACGTGAAGAACAACGTAAGCCTGTTTCTGCAAAGCTTGAGCAAAAAGAGATGATTTCTGATGTTGTAATGAAAGATACGGAATAGCGTACGGATATAAAAAATTAAAAATATAAAAATTCGGAAATTAGAAATTAAGAGCATTCTGCTCTTTTTTGTTTGCTGTTGCATAGAAAAAATGATAATATGAGTTAGTGATTTTTATATTTTTAGTTTTTTAAACGAATGTCTTTAGCTAGAAAAGTTGCGCATAATACGCTGATACAATTTGTCGGCAAAGGAATTGGAATGGTTTTGGCATTGGTGACAGTATCATTAATGCTTCGATATTTAGGCCAGTCTGGATTTGGACAATATACGACAATTATGGCTTATCTATCTGTTTTTTCAATTATGGCTGATTTGGGTTTGTATTTGGTTGTAACTCGTGAAATATCAAAGAAAAATATTGATCAAGATAAATTTGTCAGTAATGCAATGACAATAAAAGGATTGTCAGGATTGTTAATTCTGACGATTGGTTCTTTGGTAATTTGGCTTTTTCCTTATGATCCAATTGTAAAATGGGGCGTTGTGGTTGGAGCTGCTTCTTATTTATTTATTTTATTAAATCAAACTTTAATCGGTGTTTTTCAAAAATATTTTTCAATGTATAAAGTGGCAGTTGCTGAAGTTGCTGGCAGAATTGTTTGGTTGGTTGCTGTTATACTTGTTATTAATGCAAACGCTTCAATTTTGTATATGATTTTTGGAATTGCGTTGTCCAATTTTGTAAATTTTTTGGTGCTGTTCCTTTATTCCAGAAAATATGTAAAAGTTAAATTAGCTTTTGATTTTGCATTGTGGAAAAAGATTTTGATCATGACTGCGCCTTTGGCTTTTTCAGTAGTTTTTAATTTAATTTATTTTAAAGTTGATACTTTGTTTTTATCAATTATGAAATCAGAAAGCGATGTCGGTGTATACGGCGCGGCATACAAAGTTTTGGAAGTCTTAATTACTTTTGCAGCGATTTTTGCTGGATTATTGTTGCCTGTAATGTCGAAGTTTTTTGAAGAAGATAGAAAGAAGTTTGAAGAAATTTATAAAAAAGGATTTGATATTTTGATTATTTTTGTAATTCCGTTAATTATAGGAACGTTGTTTCTTGCAGAACCAATAATGGCATTTTTTGGAGGTAGTGATTTTTCTGATTCTGGAAATGTTTTGAAATTATTGATTATCGCAACTGGCGCGATCTTTTTCTCTCATCTTTTTGGAAATGCTGCAGTTGCAGCAAATAAACAGCATAAAACAATGTGGGTTTATATTTTTACGGCAATTTTGGCAGTTGTATTATGTTTGTGGTTGATTCCAAAATATTCATATTATGGTGCAGCAATTTCAACAGTTGTTTCTGAAGTTGCAGTTGCAGTTCTGACAGCATTAATAATTTGGAAACTGGAAAAAGTTGGATTGAATTATAAAATTGCTGGCAAATCTTTGATCGCTGGAATTTTTATGGCAATAGCATTATTTATAATGCCTGAATCTTGGAATTTTGCGATCAGAGGATTGATTGCTGTTGCTGTTTATTTTGGGATTGCATTTTTAATTAAAGCAATTTTGATAGGCGAGGTTAAAGAAATTATTTCTTTGAGAAAAGAGGAATTGGTTAAAGAAGGCATTAAGGTTAAATAATGTTGAAAAAGATGTTTTGTGTTGATTGTCAAAAATTATTTTTTTCTTCAGGCTGCGGAACTCGCCCCTTCACTGCGGTTCGGGGCTCAGACAATCCTCGCCTTCAGAAAAAAATAATTTTTGCCAATATCTGTTTTTATTTTTTTAGAAAAATATATTTTTAGATATTGTCATTCTGAGGCCGAAGCCGAAGAATCCCGTGATTATTTATTTAGCAACGGGATCCTTCACTGCGGTTCAGGATGACAGTGCTTATAAATGAGGATAGTCATCGATACACAGACAATGTTGGGAAAGAAGAGCGGGTTTGGTTTTTATGTTAAAAATTTAGTTGAAAATCTAAAAAAAATTGATACTCAAAATGAGTATTTTTTAATTGATTCAGGAAAAAATAAAGATTTGAGAACTTATGAAAGAATTTGGTGGGATCAGGTAAAATTTGTAAAAAAAGTAAAATTAATAAAACCAGATGTTGTTCACAAAACTTGTTTTTCTGTGCCGAAATTTGGAAATTTTAAAAAAGTGGTGACAATTCATGATATTATTCCAATTCTTTATCCAGAAAATTTTTCAATGAGTTCAAGGTTTTATTTTACAAAATTAATGCCTTGGTCGTATAAGTTTGCAGATTATATTATTACAATTTCAGAAAGTGCGAAAAAAGATTTAGTGGAAAAACTTGGATTAGATGAAAATAAAATAAAAGTGATTTATGAGGCAGCGGGCTCAGAATTTAGAGTGATAACTGATTTGAATAGAATTGAAGAGGTTAAGAAAAAATATGGAATTAGTGGAAATTATATTTTGAATGTTGGGACACTTGAGCCAAGAAAAAATTTAGAATTTTTGGTAAACGTATTTAATGATATTCGGAAATTAAGATATTCGGATATTGGAGATTTGAAGCTTGTTATTGCGGGTAAAAAAGGGTGGAGGTATGAAAATATATTTTTACTGATTAAAGAACTAAATCTTCAAGATAAAGTTATTTTTACGGATTATGTTGAAGAAGGTGATTTGCCGTATTTATATAATGGTGCGAAACTGTTTGCATTTCCGTCAATTTATGAAGGTTTTGGTTTGCCGATATTAGAAGCAATGAAATGTGGAGTGCCAGTTATTTCTTCAAATTCTTCATCGTTGCCAGAAGTTGTCGGTGATGCAGGAATTTTAATTGATCCAAAAAATAAAGAAGTATGGGTGAAAAATATTATAGAAGTTTTGAAAAGTCCTGAAAAACAGATCATGATGAAAGCAGATGGATTAAAGCAAGCTGATAAATTTTCTTGGAAAAAATGTGCTGAAGAAACATTAGAAGTTTATAACGAGTTAAAAATAATAGATTAGTTAGATAGATTAAATTATCGAAATTGAAAATTACGAAATTAAATATTGACTTTGTATTTTAATTTAGTAAAATATTTTATTGTACTTTTTTATGTCCTAGGCGAAAAGGAGGAGAAAATGGGAGAAATAGTAGTTGTTCGTTCAGATGATAAATCGAAAGAAAAATCTGGATTAATATGTCTTATGGAAAAGGATACTTTGGGTGGCGGTATCGTTAGAACTGTTCATTTAGAATGCAAACCTGAAGTGACATCAGTAGATCTAGAAGTGCCATTTGTGAAAATTGGTTTTTTGCCTAAAACTCATGAAGACAAAGACGATTTAAAATCAGGAATATGCATAACCATTGAAACATTGTTGTTGCTTTTTCCCGTAATTGAAAGTTATAGAAAGGATGGGTTTACATTTTGTGAGGATGATCATTTTGGTCTGAAAAATGATGAAGAAAGAGGAGTTATTGTTTTGAAACTTACGATGAGAAAGTGATAGAACTTTTTTGAGCATTTTGTGCTCTTTTTTTGTTGCTCACTCGAATGAATTTGCGAATAAAGCGAATGTTTTTTCGAATTGCTAAAATGTTAAAAATGGGATAAAATATGGATAAGTTTATATATGGCTGAAGCAATTGAAAAACTGAATATTTTTAGCAAAGAAAACTTAATTAAGACTTTGGTTGTTTTAGTTGTTTGCGCTATTACTGGAGTTTTAGTAAATGATCAGTATAAATCTGTTTTTCTGTTTTTGGTTGGTGCGATGATTTTTATTGGGCTTTCTTTGGCAATTTTTAAAAAACCTTATTTTGGTTTATTTTTAGTCGCTTTTTTTCTGCCTTTTGAAAGATTAGGATCGTTTGAAATGGGAAGTATGACAGTGAGAATTTCACAAGTTTTTGCGTTGATAACTTTGATTGCATTTTTTTTGGTTAGTTTGGCAAAGAAAAAAAATAATTATGTTAAAAATCCATTAATAATTTTTGTTTTTTTGTTTACTGGCGTTTCTGTTTTATCTTTAGCTAATGCTCAAAATATTTCAAGAAGTTTGACAATTTTAGGTTTTAATTTTTTTGTAATGCTGGTGGCATTAGTTATTCCAAGCTTGATTAATTCAAAAGAATTATTTAAAAAAATTGTTTGGGTGATATTGCTGTCTGGATTAGTAGTGTCTATTTATGGACTTTTTCAATTTGTCGGAGATATGATTGGTATTCCAAAAGAAATAACAGGTTTGAGAGATATATATACATCACAAGTATTCGGTTTTCCAAGAATTCAAGGGACATCTTCTGAGCCATTATATTTTGGTAACTTTTTGTTAATTCCTTTGGGAATATGTTTGGCGATGATATTGAGTAGAAAACGAGGCAAACAAGATGAAATTGACAATGGTTTGATTTTAGGGCAAGAAACAAAAAAACAAAAAAACAATAAAACAAACCGGCTTCTAAATTTGAGTGCGCCAATTGTGTTATTTGTAATACTTGGTTTGATGGTTTTGAATTTGGTTTTGACGGTCTCGCGCGGTGCTTATTTGGGATTTGCTGGAATGTTGGTTTTGTTTGCATTATTTTATTTTAAATCTTTTTTTTCGCCGAAAAGAATTATTATAATTGCGGCGATTGCGATAATTGCAATTGTATCGACAATATATTTATTAAAATTTACAAGGAAAGATGTAAATATTAAAAATTTTACAGCTCAAGCAACAGAATTTGAAGAAGGTGCATCAATTGAAGAAAGATATTCAACTTATAAACAGGCATGGTTTTTGATTCAGAGGAATCCGATTTTGGGAGTTGGGATTGGAGGTTTTGGACCAGAGGTAGCGCAAGGTCCAATTTCCATTCCAAAGAATGGTTGGGCAATTGTAAATAATGAATTTTTAGAAATTTGGGCAGAGACTGGAATTTTTGGATTGCTGATTTTTTTGGCAATGATATTTTTTATCTTTTTTAGAACGCTGAAAGTTTGGTTTAAGAGCGATGATTTTATGGATAAAACTTTGGTTGTCGGACTGACAGTTGCATTTGCTGGAATTTTAATTCAATACATGACTTTTTCTTCTTTATATATTATTCATATTTGGTTTTTGATTGGATTGATTATTGCTGGACAGAATTTAGCGTTACGAAAATTCCAAATTCCAAATTCCAAACAAATTACAAAAGACAAATTACAAAATAGGATTTAAAGTTTGTATCTTTGTGATTTGAGATTTGTTTGTAATTTGAGATTTAATTACTATGTTAGAAATTTCCGCGCTTTCGGCAATTTTAATACAATATGGTTACATTGGAATTTTTGCCGGTGTTATTGTTGGTGGAGAAATTTTACTTTTAGCAGCTGGATTTTTGGCAGCCCAAGGTTATTTTAATGTTGTTTGGGTGATTTTTTTCGCAACAATTGCAGTATTATTAGTTGATATTGTTTGGTACGTAATTGGAAGATTTGGAGAGAAGGCCTTGGTAAACAGATTACAAAAAGTATTAATTGGAAAAAAAGAAAAAGCTGTTGGTCTTGATCAACTGTTGAAAAAACATGCTAGCAAAACAATTTTGTTGGTAAGATTTGTTTATGGAGTCAGAGCAATGGTTTTGATTTTGGCTGGAGCATTAAGAATTAATTTCGGAAAATTTTTATTGTTGAATGCGGTTGGCAGTTTTGTTTGGGCAACTGTTATGACATTCTTAGGCTATTTTTTCGGAGAATCTTGGCAAGTTTTAAGGCAATATGTGCAAAATAGTATTTTGTTTGTGACCTTGATTGTTGTTGTAGGTGTTATTGTAATTTTTATTGTAATGTATTTGAAGAAGCAATTATTCAAGGTTGTTGAAGAAGAAACAAAATAAATAATCAAAAAAACAAAAATGAAAAAATTTCAATGGCTATTTGTTTTATTAATGCTAGGGACCATGTTTGTTTTGGGTCTTTATTCTTTGAAAGGCGATTCTGGTACAACGGATGAAGTGGCACATATTCCAGCTGGTTATTCTTATATAAAATATTTAGATTATAGGTTAAATCCAGAACATCCGCCATTGATTAAAGTTTGGGATGCATTGCCATTATTATTTGTTAAGAATTTGAAATTTCCAGTTGATAAAATTTGTTGGACAACTGATACAAATGGACAATGGGAATGCGGTTGGGAATTTATTTATAGAATGGGTAACAATGCAGATCAAATTTTATTGCTGACTAGAATTCCAGTTTTGATTTTAGCCTTAATCTTTGGATTATTTATTTATCGTTTTGCACGAGAATTGTGGGGTTGGAAAGTTGGACTTGTTTGTTTATTTTTTTATTGTTTATCGCCGAATATTTTGGCTCATTCTAGATTGGTAACAACTGATTTGGGCGCGACAGCAACTTTCTTTTTTGCAATTTATTATTTTTATAAATTTATAAAAAAACCGCAAGGCTGGTATTTGTGGGCAAGCGGAATATTTTTTGGAATCGCGCAATTAGCAAAATTTTCAAATATTCTGTTAGTTGTCTACATGATTTTATTAATTTTTGTTTTAGTGTTTGTTTGGAGACCAACTAGCCCGACTACTTTTTTGGGATATAATAAATTTAAACGAGCATGGTTTGGAAGATTATGGATGTTCTCAATTTCTTTTATTTTAATTTGTGCGATCGGATTTTCAATAGTTGGAGCAACTTATGCATTGTTTACTTGTAGAATGCCTGTAGACAAAATTCATCAAACAATAAATGGTTCTTTAGAGCAAACTGATAATCTGTCAATTCAGATTAAAAATGTTCTGAATAAAATGTCGGATAATCGAGTTTTACGTCCATACGCATATTATGGTTTGGGACTTAGAATGGTTTTTGCTAGAGTAGCTGGTGGAAATACGACTTATTTTTTAGGTCAGACATCTAATCAATCTTGGTGGTATTTTTATCCAGTGTCATTTTTAATTAAAACTACTTTAGTTTTGCAGATGTTGTTGGGATTTTCATTAATTGTATTAGGCTATTGTATTTATAAACGAGTAAAAAAAGATCAAGAACAGCTTGATATTCATGGAAAATGGAATCGATTTTGGAATGAGTTTGTGAAAATAATGAATGATTATTTATTTTTCTTTATTGCAATTACTTGCATAACAATGTTTATGATGGTTGGTATATTAGGAAATTTAAATATTGGTTTAAGGCATATTCTAGGTTTGTGGCCATTTATGATAATGCTGTGCGGATGGGGCTTTGCGAAGCTCACTCGAATCGATTTTTCGAATGAGTCTCGAATGCGGGAGCTAGGAACAGATCAAGTGAACAAGACAATGAAATTTAAAATTCCGAGAATTATTTTTGGTACTTTGTTAATTTTGTGGTATATTGTTGTTCAATTTGAAATTTGGCCTCATTATTTAGCGTATTATAATGAGTTAGTTGGTGGGTACAAAAATGGCTATAAATATTCAGTTGATTCTAATACTGATTGGGGTCAGGATTTGAAGAGATTGGCAAAATTTGTTGATGATAATAAAATTGAAAAAATAAAAGTTGATTATTTTGGCGGATCAGTACCATCTTATTATATGGGTGATAAACAAGAATTATGGCGATCGAGTTTTGGCGAAACAACTGGTTGGCTGGCAGTTTCAGCAACTTATTATCAGAATTCAAAATATTATGCGAGAGTTAACGGAGAAAAAGATTATTCTTGGCTTGAAAAATATAAGCCAGTAACAATAATTGGCGGATCAATTTTGGTTTATAATATACCTGAAAAATAATTTTAGAAAATCCTAAATCCTAAATTCTAAACAAATCTAAATGCTCAAAATCAAAATTTTCAAAACTCGTCGTCAATGTTTTGGAATTTGAAATTTGAGTTTTGAATTTGTTTAGGAGTTAAAAGCGACCTTAGAAGCTTTTAACGAAATTAGTGCTTTGAGTTTATGTTAAACATAATTATTGTATTTTCACTATTGATTATTTACGCCATTATTTGTTGGCGAAGAGTTGATATTGGATTAAGTCTAGTTGTCTTTGCCATGCCATTGTATTTGTTGAGATTTAATCTTGGGCCATTGCCGTCAACATTTTTGGAATTGATGGTATTAGTTTTAACTCTAATTTTTGTTGTTAAGAAGATTTTAAATAAAGAGATAAAGCAGACTGTTGCGAATTGGCGAGAACTGTTGAAAAAATGGTGGTTGCCAATTTTGTTATTTTTGCTGGCTGCGATAATTTCAGTTTTTGTTTCGGCTGATTTTAAACATGCTTTGGGAAGATTTAGAGCATATTTTGTAGAACCAATTTTAGTTTTTTTAATTTTGCTTGATGTCTTAAGATCTAAAAAGCAATTAAATTTAATTTTGTGGGCATTAGGTTTGTCATCATTAGTTATTTCTGTTTATGCGATTATTCAATACATTTTTAATATTAATATTCCAGTAGATTATAATTTGCCAAATTTAAAACGAGCAACGAGCGTGTTTGATTATCCAAATGCGATCGGTTTATATGTCGCACCAATAGTTGTATTGTTTAGTGGGTTGATTGTCGGCATGAAACAAGAAAACAATAAAACAAGAAAACAAATTGTGTCGATTTTTGTTTTATTGTTTTATTGTTTGGTTGTTTTAGCAGGAGTAATAGCAGTTGTCTTGGCTGTGTCTAAGGGTGCGATTTTTGGAATTTTGATCGGATTGTTTTTTATGCTGATGTTTACGAAATTCAGATGGTGGGTGGTTGGACTGGCGATTGTTTCGATAATTTCTATTTTGATAGTTCCAGTAACTTCAAAAAAAGTGGTGCCAATTATTACTTTTCAAGAAACTTCAGGCGATGTGAGACTTGTTCTTTGGGAAGGAACATGGAATTTAATAAAAGCAAATCCAATTTTTGGAGCTGGTTTAGCTGGATTTCAAAAAGCTTATCCAAATTATAAATTAAATAAGCATACTGAAATTTTAGTTTATCCGCATAATATTATTTTGAATTTTTGGGTGGAGACGGGGGTGCTCGGATTAATTTCTTTTGTTTGGATTTTAGTTTTATTCTTTTGGCAAGGTTTTGAAAAAAACAAAAAAACAAAAGAACAAAAAAACAAACAAATTACAAACAACAAATTACAAACTGGGATGGGAGAATTGGAAATTGGAAATTGGAAATTGGAAATTGCTTTGATGGGTGCGATGGTTTGTATAATTATGCATGGTATTGTTGATGTGCCGTATTTTAAAAATGATTTGTCAATTTTATTTTGGTTGATTATTGCTTTGATGATTATTACAAAATTGAAAACGGAAAAAGAAAATTGAAAAAATAAACTTTTATTTATTTAAATAACTCTAAATTAAATCGCTATTGCGATTTTTTTGTTCAACCTTCATGCCTTAAAAATATGATATGAATTTATTTTAATTTTCTTATTTTCTAAATCCCTTAATTTTTGAAACTAAATTTTGAAGGCATTACGGTTGACAAGGAATAAAAAAACTCACTTAAGGGTGAGTTGAGATGGGGCTGGTGGAAAGAGTAATGCCTTTGGCTAAAAGTCTGGTAATGCAGACATGAAAGAACGAGTCTTCGCAATTGTCAACAAATCTTGCAAGTTCGGAAACTGGAACAATGATTTTTGCAACGTTTTCAAATGTGCTTGGATTAGGGAGATTTGATGTTTCGATGTATGGCAAATGTTCAGAAGAAACAATTGCAACCATCAAGAAAGGTCTGTTATTGGAAATCCCAGCATCTGGATTAAATCTGCCAAGAGAAACAATTTGATGAGGAGGCAAGGTTGGAAGTCCCAGCTCCTCTTTCATTTCAGTGCGGAATCGTTGTGTCATTCCGGCTTCATTTTCTTCACCATCTTCAGCAAAGCCACCAATACAATCGAAAGTTAGTACTCCTGCTCCAAATTTATAGCCTTGTAATAAAACAAAGTGTGAGATTTTTCCAGAAGTCTTATCTTTGATCAAAACAATGCCTTTGACTCCAGACGAAGGTCCTTTTTGCCAAGAATGGTATTGGAAATGACTGATTTCATCATTCTGATTTTTGATTTCAAAAACGATGTAAATGTTCCAGGCACGTTCATTGAATGGAATGAAGATTTCAGAGATTTTGGAAAGTGTCCATTTGCCAATTTGTTCAGGACGAATTGCTAGATCTTCCAAAAAACCATTACAAGCTTCAGGCAAATTGAAGAGTTTTTGAACGATATTAGCATCAGTATTTTGAAACCATTTTCGTTCAAAAAGCATTTTGTTGATATTTAATCTTGTTTGGCTGAATGGAGGCATTTTTTCCCCCCTTGTTGTCAAGAGAACGAACGGTTGATTATAATATCTTTTTTATTTAAAGTCAAGGGTTTTGATATTATGATTATAATATAATATTGACTTTATGAAAAATTTTGATATACTTTTAAGGTGCAAAAAAAGCCTGTCAAAAGGGGGAGACAGGCAAAGGAGAGGAAATGGATAAGGGTCGGAAGTATGCATTGAATGATATTTTTGTTAGGCGTGGTACTGTTTTTTATCCTTTCGAGGGTGATCACAAAACAGATTTTTTTGATCATCCAGATGATGTTTTGGCAGACTGGGGTTTTGATGAATTTGGATTTGAAAGGAGAGGATGGTGCAGAAAGGAAGATTTGGATTATTTGCAGAAAAGGTTGGAAATTGCGAGAGAAGTGATTGCTTTGGGTGAAATCAAAGTAGGTTTTGAAATTTTTCGTTGGACGAATTTTGATTCGAAGCTGATGCCTCAAGGTGTGTTGTCGGCTGTAAGGCGAGAAATTGAAAGAAGAGTAGAAGCAAAAAAGTTGTAGTTGTTCTTTATTTAATGGCTTTGATGCCATTTTTTTATTTGGGAACGTGGGACGTGGGAGCGTCGGAGCGTGGGACTTTCGGAGCGTCGGAGCGTGGGAGCTTTGGATCGTCAGAACGCCACCACTCAAATTTATGATATTTTTCTTGTCTTTTTAAAGCCAAAAAGTTGGTATTTTTGATTTCTATTGACATTTTTATTTTTTAATGATAGAATAAAATGCTATATTTCTGGTTAGTTCTATGTTATTTTGGGTACGAGATCGATGGGACCCGCAAGAGAAAAAAGCGGGAAAACGACCACCAAACAAGAAGTTTTGGTGGCGCGGAGGGAAAGAGAAATGGCTCGGTTGTCCAAGGATCAGAAGCGTGTTTATCATACGATGAGGCTGAACGAACTTGCAGAGAAAGGGGAGAAGCGAACTTACATTGCTCCGGAAAGGGGTTTTCCAATTGCTGGAACTGGAAAGCATCATGGTGATTCTGGACAAGGTGAATCAACTTGTACAATTCGTTTGAAGTGTGGAACAAGGTTGATTGGAACGAAACAGCCGAAGGGTGTGCATGATATGGAAAGTGAACATCGTGATCTGGTTTTGAGGAAGATGACTTTGAGTGAAGCTGATGATTCGACCATTCAGGAATGGGAAGCTGAGATCGATCGGCAATTCAGGGAAGAGCATCAGGTTACGATTGAGGAACTTGTGGCCATTTCAAAGAAAAAGACTATCAACGATGTGCCTGAACCGGCTGTTGCTTACATTTGTGCTGATGATGTGAATGATAAGGATGAAGACGATTGTGAAGATGATGACAATTCTTCTGATGGGAAGAGTTTTGAGCAGTTTGATGAACATGATGAAGATGAAGATGCAGAAGATAGGAATGGAGGAATCCATTTCAATGCGGATCTTTTCAGTCAAGATGGGCTTCAATTCAGAATGTTCGATCCTAAGCTGAATCGAGTTGTTACAGATCGGAGTTCGAATTGGAAGGTTCCAAAGATTGAGGATCTGGAAGATCGTCGGTTTGAAGATCCTTTCGGATTTGCGATGGGAGAGCATATGCCTTGGCACAATCAGGGTGGGTTCGTACCAGTTGTATTCGATTGAACTATTTGTAATTTGTACCTTTTTGTAGAGTCCTAATGGGCTCTTTTTTATTTGGGAACGTGGGAACGTCGGAGCGTTGGAGCGTCGGAGCGTCAGACTTCTGAGCTTCTGATTGTCAGATTTTCGGAAATGTTTGTAGTTTTTTTGTTTTAAATAAGCTTAAATATTGAAAAATCTTGACAAATTATATGGTTGTGATATAATGTTTTATTCTGTTTTCTGGTGTCGTGGAGGGACGAACAGCCTGGAAAAACAGGCGCGTGGAGGGAAAGAGATGGGCATTCATCGAGATACTGCTTGTGTTGCAAACAAGAATACTGCTGACAGAGACTATCAGAGAAGAGAAATTGAGAACAGGATGTCGTATGACGAAGAAGTGCGAAAGCAAGTGGAAAGGAAGCGTGAAGAGAAGAAGAATGTGATGGAATGGATGAGAGATCCGGTTCGGGGCAAGCCTGTTGCCGGGACTGGAAAACATCATGGTGAACGTGGGAATGGCACTCCTTATTCGAACTTGAGGCGGCGTCATCTGTTGACTGTTGGCGTGAAGGTTGGTGAAGACAATCGTCGCGCTGAGCGGTTGATCGGTGGACATCGGCCGAAGCGATACAAGGGTCGAATGATGACTGCAATCAATGTGAATCGCAAAATGGCTCGAAAGATTTCGTTGAGTCACATTGACGATTCAACTTTTTACGATTATGAAAACTTGCCAGTGAATGGAAATGGCAAGCGTGCTACCAACTATTATGATTTTCGGGGAAGTCTGACTTTCAAGGTTTGTGAAGCTTACAGGATGAAGATGAACTGAAGCTCTTTTTTATAGAGTCCTAATGGGCTCTTTTTTATTTCGGAAAATCAGAGCGTCAGAACGTCAGAGCGTCGGAAAATTAGTTTAAAATTTGTTTTACAATATTAACATTGCGTCACCGAAAGAATAAAATTTGTATTTGTTTTTTATGGCGACTTTATAAGTTTTTTTAATTTGTTTTAAATTAGAAAAAGCAGAAATTAACATTAATAGTGTTGATTTTGGTAAATGGAAATTCGTGATCATCGCGTCAACGAATTTGAATTTATAGCCTGGCGTGATAAAAATTGATGTATTATTGCTAAATTGTTTAATTGCTAAATTGTTAATTGCTGCGGCTTCGAGTGTTCGAACTACTGTTGTTCCACAAGCGATAATGCGATGGCCTTTTTTCTTTGCATTGTTCAAGTTTTTAGCGGTTTGTGCAGAAATTTCAGCGTATTCTGAATGGATTTTGTGTTTAGTAATATCATTTTCTTTGACTGGCTGAAAAGTGCCTAAACCGACATGTAAAGTTATATATTCAAATTTAATACCTTTATTTTTTAATTTTTTGATTAATCTGTTCGTGAAATGAAGACCAGCAGTTGGAGCGGCGACAGAACCATCAAATTTTGCGAAAACGGTTTGGTATTGTTTTTTTGTTTTATTGTTTTTTTGTTTTGGTGAGATGTATGGAGGTAATGGGACATTGCCAGATTTTTTTAAAAATTGGTTAAATTGTTTTTTGTTTAAATCAAATTCTATAGTTGCTTTTTCATTTTCACGAGAAATTATTTTGGCAGAAATTTTGTTATTAAAAATTATTTTAGTATTTGGTTTTAAGCCTGGCTTGGTGAGACACGACCAGACCGCGACAGGGCAGTGCCCTGTCGCTACAGGATTTAATAATAAAATTTCGACCTTACCGCCGGTTTCTTTTTTGCCATATAATCTGGCTGGAATGACTTTGGTATTATTTAAAACTATGACATCGCCCTTTTTCAAAAATTTGTCAATTTCGAAAAATTTGTGATGAAAAATCTTGTCATTTTTTCGATTCAAAACTAAAAGACGTGCTTTGTCTCTTGGAGAAGCTGGTGTTTGGGCAATTAGTTTTTGTGGAAGATTGTAGTCGTAGTCTGAAAGTTTTGTGGACATAAAAATTAGAATATAGAATCTGGAATCTAGAATCTGGAATAGAATTTGGAATTTAGAATCGAGAATTCTGTATTCTAAATTCATTATTCATTCTAGATTCCAAATTCTAGATTCAAGATTCTTCTGCCAAATATAACAAAAGCCTTGAAGATTATCAAGGCTTAATTTATTTTTATAATTTTATTGATGCAGTGATTGATGTGTTAGTTTAACAATTGTTTCTTTAATTTCTTCAGGTCTTGGCGCATCTGTAAAAATAAATCTTTCGGCTTGGCCTGCAGTTTGAACATAAATGTTGCCAGATTTTATAATTGATGGAATAATGCCTTCAACTTTAACTGAGACATCTTCAATTGATTCAAGCATTAATTCACCAGTTTCGCGACGAAATGGGCTTTTCTGTTCGTATTCAATTATTCTTTCATTAGTAACCAACCAAACATCAAGATAATAATTCATCCAGCTGATAAGTGAGAAAAAAAGAATAGCTAAATAATAGATAGAACTTATGATTATAAATAAAGTATCAATTATTGGATTGAATAGATCTTCAAAATTTAAGGCTAAAAATAGATATAATAAAATTGGTAAAATTGATAAAAATAATATTACTAAAGCATGTTTTAGATAGTAGATCTTATGTTTTCTAATAAGCATTATTAATTTTTCGTCTGGATTAAGAGTGTAATTTAGCATGAGCGAAAGTAACTAGTAATAAGTAAATAAAATTAAAAAATATTTAAAGTGATAATTTCGGAAAAGCCGGTCTTTAATATATAAAAATTAGCAATAATTATAATGATTAATGATACGGCAATATAAAGCGGAATAAGATATTTTACAGCTGGACCTAAATGTTTATATTTATAAATATAATTAATGACTAAAAAACTGGCAATGATGTAGATTGCGAGAAGGGCATAAAAAATTATATAGATGATGTAAATTGGCATGTTAAAAAAAGTAAAAAGGAAAAATTAAAAAGTAAAAAAACTATTTTTTCCATTCTTTGATGTTAGTAATGCCTAAATGTTGATAAGCAAGACTGGTTGTTTCTCGGCCTTTGGCTGTACGATTGATAAAACCGAGTTGCAATAAAAATGGTTCAACAACTTCTTCTAATGTATCTTGTTCTTCGGCAGTTGATTGAGAAATTGTTTTAATACCTACTGGTCCGCCATTAAATTTTTGGATAATAGTCATTAAAATTTTGCGGTCAACGGCATCTAATCCTAAGCTATCAATCTCTAATAAATCTAAAGCTTTTTTAGCAGTTGCTTGAGTAATTGTACCATCTGATTTTACTTGAGAAAAATCGCGAACTCGTTTTAATAATCTGTTGGCAATTCGAGGAGTTTTTCTAGATCTTTTAGCGATTTCTGATGAACCCGAAGCTTCAATTTTTATATTTAGAATATTGGCTGATCTAGTGACAATTTTTTCTAATTCGTGATCTTCATAAAAATCTAAATGATAAATTGCACCAAAACGATCGCGAAGAGGTGATGATAATAAACCAATTCTGGTAGTTGCGCCGATAAGAGTAAATTTTGGCAAATCTAATCTGACTGTTTTGGCAGAAGGACCTTTGCCTAGAACGATGTCTAAAGAATAGTCTTCCATGGCAGGATAAAGGACTTCTTCAATGTTTTTGTTCATTCTGTGTATTTCATCAATAAACAAAATATCATTATCTTTTAGGTTTGTTAAAATGGCAGCTAGATCTCCGGCTTTTTCTAAGGCTGGTCCTGAAGTGACTCTGATATTGACGTTTGTTTCACAAGAAATAATGTTGGCAAGTGTTGTTTTTCCAGTACCAGGAGGGCCATAAAGTAACAAATGATCAATTTGTTCTTTTCTCATGTTTGCAGCTTGAATTAAGATCTTGAGGTTTTCTTTTAGCTTGTTTTGGCCAATAAATTCATCTAATTTTTTTGGTCTTAAGGTAAAATCAAGAGCTTTGTCTTCTAATTTTTCTTCTGGTGCGATGATTTTTGGTGTTGTGTTTTTTATCATTTATGTAATACAAATATACGAATTTATGCAAATGTTGCGAATATACGAATTTGTATATTCGTATTATTTGCATAGATTTGCATATTCGTATTATATTATAGCAAAAAGTATTGACAGGCGAAATATAATATGCTAAGCTGTTTAGTCATGAAAAAAAAGTAATGTTTTTCGTGGCCAAAAATCTGTAGGCAGCTATTTTATAAGGAACAATCAGAAAGGATTCGGCGGTGTTTTACTACTGAATCACTTGGGATTGTTACTTCGTCCCGCGCTATTTTCTGTGAAATATGCGTTCACATAAGGTAGCACGGGACATTAGCCTACAGTTTTTTGTTGGGTAAAATACGAATATACGAATAATGCCAATATAGCGAATATGCGAATACGACGATTCGTATATTCGTAGATTAGCGTTATTTGTAGATTTGTATTCTTGTCTAGTGTTTGTATTTATCAGGATTATCGTAATAGCTAAAGAAGGTTGATTTTTTTTCGGTTTTGTCGGGATAGGTAATAATTTGGGAATATTTTGCCTTGAATGATTTGTCAGGTTTTTGGTCCCAATATTCTGGACCCTCAAATCTGACAGATCTGCCATCATTAGTTCCATAAAATTCAAAAGTTAAAATATCATTAAAGATTGATGTCTGAATTAAAATATAATTTTTAGTATTGTTATAAAATTTTAGATCTGGATGAGGAATGTAAATTGCAGCATCTGTTCCTTGCGGATCATAATATTGGACTGCATAAGAATGCGATTGGCGTTCGGTGATTGGTAAGGCTGAATTTAGCGCAGCACGAAAATTAGTGGTGGCGATTTGGCATAAACCTCCTCCATATTCTGGGATGGTTTTGTCTTCTTTAATAACTAATTCTGGCAGGTATCCTGCTTCAGCATTGACCTCGCCTAAATTATTAACTAAAGAATATTCTTCATTTGGTTTTACTAAAATACCATTCAGTTTTTGGGCGGCAACAGTAATATTTTGAATGCGATTGGTAGGACTTCCAGAAAAATTTGATTCGCCTTTGCCTAATAATTCTTTGATGCCAAGTTCTTTGATATTTTTTTTGTTAATTTCAGCGCCTAAAGATTTGGTTAATAATTTAATTTTGGTATTTTGATTTTTGATATTATCAATAATATTTTTTAGATTGCCTTCGATTAATAATTCTTTGCCTTTTTTGGCAGGCTGAAAAATTGTTAATTCATTATTTTGCATTTGCAAGCGGATATTTTGAGGAGCTTGATTGATTTTTGGCGCAATTTCTTTTGATAAATAATCGCCGATTTTTTGTCGGTCAAAATAGGCAACTAGTTGATCTTGAAAATTATTTTTTTGTTTAGTTGATAAAGAATTATAAATTAGATTTTGTACTGGATAATTTTTATTTAGACTTGGATAACTAGTAATTGGTGTTTTTTGAACAGCAAAATTAGCCCAGGATTTTAACGTATCTTGGTCAATTATCCACTTATCTTTTTCGTATTGCAAAATAATTTTTTGTGAAACAATATTTTTGGCTTCAAGACTTGTTTTAAAAATTATTTTTTTATTATTTTCAGGATTGATTTTTTGAAATGGAACATTTATTTCGTCAGCTGATAAATTTTTAATTCTGGAATTTATTAAGCTTGTTAAAAATTGCTTGTTTAAAGAAAAGCCCGAATTTCCAGAAATTATTTTTAAATTATTTTTTTGAAAAGAGATGTTGGTCTCTTTTTTTTGCTGGTCTAATTTGGATAATTCTTGATTGTAAAAATTTTCTAATTTATTTGATTGGATCGAATAAATTAAATTATTATGATCTTTTAAAATTAAAGTTTTAATGATATTGAAACTTCGATTATGTTTGCTTCCAGAATTTGTTTTATCAAAAGCTTGATTGATTGTTTTTTCTAAATCAATTTCAACGCCAAAAAGTTCTGGTTTTATTTTTTGGTTATAATCTTTATTAACAAAACTAATTCCTTGATTAAATTCTTCTAATTTATTATTTAAAAAATCAGTTGCTTGTTGTTTTGTTTTTCCAGAAACATTAAAATTAGCAATTGTTGTACCTGGATAAAATTTATCTTTGTAATAAAAATTTAAGACAATTAAAGAAAGGCTTAACGTGGTTAAGAAAATGATTGAAATTATAAAAAAAGTTTTAAATATTTTTTTAGGCATTAAATTATTCTAGCATGAGAATTATGAATAAAGAATAAAGAATTATGATTTGAATATTGAAATAAAAAAACCTACGAGAGTAGGTGTTTAGGGAACGATTACTTTGTCATTAAGTCCCGAAGGTGATTTGATGACAATGAATTTTGTGTCATCAACTGCTTTTATTACTGCATGAATTGAATTAGGTAAAACAACAACCATTTCAAGAGGTTTTAGGATAATTGTTTTATTGTTGATTTGCAGAACAAGTTGTCCAGAAATAACCAAATAAAATTCTTTGGTTTCGCGGTGAAAATGTTGAGAGTCTGGTCGCGATTGTGAATTGCGTTGGCTAATTCCGATTTCTACATGTTTTGAAAAGAATGGAGAATTTGGTTCAAGAAAAGAACCAGTTGACCATTTACTTCTTTTTGAAGGATCTAAATTAAAATCAAAGATCGCGTATCCTTCTGATTGTTCCACTTCGGTTCTCCTTTTGTTTAGGGTACTATTTTAAGATTTCTTGTTCGTTGCTATTTAAGATTTCTTCTAAAATTGCTTTGGCGATTTTGGTATGATCTTGCGGTATTTGAATTGCATTATCTTTATTTTTTTTAACAAAATTTATTGCAGGCGAATTTATATTTAAAGTCAAATTCAAAGTTTGACCAAGTTCTGCTTCTTCTGGAAGCTTGTCTTTTGGCCATAAAATTTGTTTGCCAGATTCGGTAATTAATATTACGGAATCATCGAAAAATCGATCTAAAATTACTTTTATCGTTTGCATTATAAACAAAAAAATATTGAAATCTTAATGAAATAATATAACAGCTATTTTTTAATTTGTAAAGAATAAAAAACAATAATAATCCCGAGCTGTAGCTCGGGTAAATATAATGTATTAACAAGTAACAAGTAACTAGAAAAATTAGTAATTGGCAATTGGATTTCTTGTTGCTAGTTATTGATTACTAGTCACTGTATCGCTCGCCATTTTGACTTCTATTTTTTTGGTTTTAACGGCATTTGCTTTTGGTAATCTGACTGTCAGAATTCCATTTTTTAATTCAGCAACAGCATTATCAGCAACGACTTCTTCTGGCAAGATAATTGATCTTGAAAAAGAGCCCCAATAACATTCTTGATAATAATAATCATTTTCTTTTGCTTCAGTGATATTTTTTCTTTCGCCTTTGATTGTAACCATGTCATTATCGATATTGATGTCAATGTTTTCTGGATTAACACCAGCAATTGTTGATTTAATAACTATTTCTTGAGGAGTTTGATAAACATCAATAGCAAGCTGGCCTTCGTAATTTTCTTGACTATCTTGTGAAGATTGAGAAGAATTTTGTTGAGGTTGTGGTTGTTGTTGCTGTTGAACTTGGATTGGAGCTGGATCTGGCTGAGAAGTCTTTGGAGTTGGCAGATGTCCAACTGGTGGTTTTGGCGGCGTAGGATTGTCAGCAACTTGTTTTGATTGTAAAAATCTTGCGAAAAAAGATTGTTTAGGCATAATACAAATATACGAATTTATGCAAATATTGCGAATATGCAAATAATGCAAATACTTTTTCTAATTTTAATTCTGTTTTTAAAAATGATATTTGATTAATTTTATTATACATTATTATTGGCATAATGTAAATTTTGGCAGTGGATAGCTTTTTTGTTAAATAGGTAAAAAAATGTTAAGATATCAGTAATTAAAATTTATTAAAATAAAAAACAAAAATAATGAGAAAAAAATCTCTAATTTTAGGAGTGGTTTTTGCAACGTTGTCTTGTGTCTTTTGTTTTTTTGGTCAAGCAAAGGCATCGGATTGGCAATTTGAGTCATTGTCGAGAGGAGTAGGTGTTGGTCCTATTGTGGCAATTGCTTTGGATTCAAATAGCAAAGCGCATCTGGTTTATTTAGAGACAACTGGTGCAACTTATTATCTAAAATATGCAACAAACGCATCTGGCAGTTTTGTGAGTGAAACAATTGATCTTGGTTCTGGTTTGGGACAGTATCCATCAATTGCAATAGATTATAATGATAAGGCGCATGTTAGTTATTATGATTATGCTAATTCTGATTTGAAATATGCGACTAATGCTTCTGGAGTGTGGGCAGCATCATCAATTGATACAACAGGCGAAGTTGGTATGTATGATTCGATTGGTGTTGATTCATTAGGTTATGTGCATATTAGTTATTATGATTTAACAAATGACGATTTAAAATACGCAACAAATTCTAATGGAACTGGTTTTACATTATCAACAATAGATAGCAGTAGTACTTTTGTCGGACTATTTTCTTCATTAACTGTTGATGATTACAATAAAGTCCATATCAGTTATTATGATTCGGCAAATCTATCTTTAAAATATATTACAAATTCTTCTGGAAATTTTGTGGCTCAAACCGTTGATAGCGGTAATGTTGGTGAGTTTAGTTCAATAAAAATTGACGATAGTGATTTCGTTCATATTAGTTATTATGATCGCGGGAATCGAGATTTGAAATACGCAAATAATATGTTGGGCTATTGGTCAAATTCGACAGTTGATACTGCTGGAGATGTTGGAATATATTCTTCTCTAGTAGTTGATAGCAATTCAAGAGTAAGAATTGGATATTATGATGTGGATAACTTTGATTTTAAGCTGGCAAATAATGTTGGGACAAGTTTTTCAACTGTAGCTGTTAGTGATATTGGAGATGCAATTCATACAGCTGAACAGCCAATTTCTTTGGCTATGGATTCTTCAAACAGACTTTACGTTGGTCTATTTTATCTGCATACTTATTCTCCTTGGGATGGTGAAGTAAAATTTGCTGATGTACTTGGTCCAATAAGTCCAGAAGTTGTAATAGAAGCAGGTAAAAAATATACAAATTTTAAAGATGTTGATTTGGTTTTATCTGCAACTAGCAATCCAACAGAAATGATGTTGTCTGAATATTCTACTTTTGCTGGAGCAGAATGGGAAACATATAATGTGAATAAAGTTTTTGAAATGTCTTCTAGGGTTGGCAAAAAGACTATTTATGTAAAATTTCGAGATCAATGGTATGCGGAATCAGCAACTGTTTCTGATTCAATTAAATATTTGCCAAATCCAACTTTTGTAACAAAAAATGCAAAAAGCAAAGAAATTTTAATAAAAAAGAAAAATAAAAAATATACTGCTCAAAAATTTTATTTAAAATTTTTGAAATTGCCAAAAGGTTTGAAAAAAGCAAAATATTCTTGGCAAGTAAAAAGATATAGAAAATATTCAAAAACTTATATTGCAGCCAAGAAAAATTTGATTAAAGAATATTGGAAAATAAAAGGTAATTTTAATAAATATAAATTAGCTGATAATTTTAAAACTAAATTTGTTTTTAAATATACAAAAAAGCAATTCAAGACTTTAAAAAATAGAAATAAAGGTTTGTCAGAAAGTAGTTTGGTTTTAAAATATTATAATGTTAAAGAAAAGAAATGGCATAATTTAAATGCCGTACATTCTGTGAAAAATAGGACATTTGCTATCACTTTGATTTCGCCGATATCTTGGAATGAAATTTATTATGCAATAGGAAAAAAATAAATTTTAAAATAATTACTATTTAATATCCGCCTTCGCTCTTCGCTTAAGCGAAGAAGCATGGCGGACGAGGGAAAATCATGAAAAAGAAATTATTAATTTTGGTGGCAATGTTTTGCCTGATGTTGTTTGGTCATACTGTGTTGGCAGCAGATTGGCAAAAAACAACAGTTGATGCAACTGGTTTTGCTGGAGATGGAACATCAATTAGTGTTGATTCGTTAGGATATGTTCATATTGCATATCTTGGTGATGGTAAATTAAAATATGCGACTAATAGTTCTGGCAGTTTTCAAATTACGATAATTGACGAGAGTTCAGTAATGGTTGGGCTTTATCCTTCTTTAGTGGTTGATTCAGCGAACAAAATTCATATTGCTTATTATGATGCTGTAAATGATGATTTGAAATATGCCACAAATGCTGGAGGAAATTGGGGAAATTCTGTTTTAGATGCTTTGGGCGGGACTTTTGTGGATATGGCGATTGATTCAAGTGATCGATTGAATATTAGCTATTATAATGGATCAAAAGTTAGATATGCAATCAAGTCATCTGGAACTTGGTTTTTCTACGATGTAGAAACATTATCTTCTACAAGCAATACATCAATTGCAGTTGATTCAAATGGCAAAGCTCATATTAGCTATTATGATAGCAGTAATCAATGGTTAAAATACGCAACAAATGAATCAGGATCTTTTTTAAGCTCAGCAATTGATAATGGAGGAGTTGGACAATATTCTTCAATTGCTGTTGATACAAATAATAAAGTGCATGTTAGCTATTATGATGGCGGAGTGCAAGCTTTGAAATATATTACAAATTTATCTGGAAGTTGGCAGAAAACAACAATTGATACTGCAGTTTTAGCAGGAGGATTGACTGGAATGTTTTCTAGTTTGAGCTTGGATAAAAATAATTATGCTCATATTAGTTATCATGATGGTTATCCAAATTATTCTTTGAAATATGCGACAAATATTTCAGGAACCTTTCAGAAATATATTGTTGATCAAGGAAGCGATACTTTAATTTTAGGTTTTCAAACTTCAATTAAGGTTGATGATCTAAATAGAATTCATATTGCTTATCAGGATCATACAAATGGCGATTTAAAATACGCTGCTTCTATGGGACCAACAAATACAAGTTTAAAGATTAATTCTAATAAAGCATATACTGCCTTAAGAACAGTAGCATTGTCTTTATCTTCAGCAGGCAGTCCAACTGAAATGATAATTTCTGAAAATGCTGATTTTGCAAATGCAAATTGGGAAGCTTATGATACATCAAAGATTTTTACTTTATCAAAAGTTGATGGAACAAAAACAGTTTATGTCAATTTCAGAGATCAATGGTTTGCTGAATCAGGTGCTTTAACAAAGACAATTAGATACATTAAAAATCCAAAATTTGTAACAAAAAAGGCTAGAAAAGTTAATGAAGTTTTGTTGAAAAAGCAAGGCAAGGTTTATTCTGCGAGAGATTTGAATTTTGTAATGACAAAATATCCAAAAAATTTAAAAAAAGAAAAATATTTTGTTCAATCAAAATTATTCAGTAACTATTTTAAGAAAATAGACAAAAATAAGCTATTAAAAAAATATTGGCTAGTGACAGATGATTTAAATAAATATACTTATAAAAAAGCCAAGAATAATTTCAGATTAAAAGTGACTTTTAATTATTCTAAAAAAGAATTCAAAAAATTAAAAAAGAATAATAAGACATTAAAACAAAGTGATTTGAAATTATTATATTACAATAAATTAAAGAAAAAGTGGAAAAATTCATTTGCAACTTTAAATTTAAAAAAGAGAACTTTTACTTTAATAATTGATTCTCCAATTTCTTTTAGCAAAAGGACTTTTGGGATTGGAATAAAATAGTTTATTTTAAGTTTTTAAAAATTAATCCACCTACGTTCTGCGGAACTTTGGTGGAATAAAAACAAAAAAATTATGCGGAGGTATTTATTAATTTGTCTGGCCATTGTTGGTCTGTTTCTGTTTGGCCAAAATGTTTTGGCTGCTGATTGGCAGTCGCAGGAATTGGAGGCATCTGCTGGAAGTGTTAATGCATTAGCAATTGATCAAAATAACAAAGTTCATATTAGTTATTTTGATAATACTAATTCTGATTTGAAATATGCGACTAATTCTTCTGGTACTTGGATGGCAGAAATTGTTGATAACTCTGTTAATGTTGGTAATTCTTCTTTGGGAATAGATGTTAATGGAAAAGTATATATTGTTTATGAAGATAGAACGAATGATTGGTTAAAATATGCGAATAATGTTAATGGAACATGGGTTTTCGAGATAATTGATAATAGTGGAACTATTGGCTTGGGACAAGTATCAATGGCTTTGGATGGAAATAAAAAAATATATGTAAGCTATTATGATTCAGATAATAGCAATTTGAAATATGCGACAAACGTGTCTGGTTCATGGGCAAATGAAACAATAGATTCTAGTACTGATGTTGGAGGTAGTTCTTCTTTGGCATTGGATTCAAATAATAAGGTGCATATTTCTTATCGTGATACTACTAATTCCGATTTAAAATATATTACTAATGATAGTGGTTCTTGGCTATCTGTAGTTTTAGATTCTAATGGATCGGTAGGTCTTCAGTCTTCCATAGCGATTGATTCAAATAATAAAATTCATATTGCTTATTTGGATTATACTAACTCTGATTTAAAATATATTACTAATATTTCAGGAGCATGGGTTGCAAGTGTTATTGATAATGACAGTGCAGGTCAAGTGGGCTATTATCCTTCATTAAAAATTGATGATAATAATAAATTGCATGTTGCTTATCATGATATTTTAAATGGCAGATTAAAATACGCGACAAATGTTTCTGGACAATGGTCAATTTATAATCAACAGGATACTGGATCGTACAGTCTTTTGTTTTCTTTTGAAACTTTTAATGCATATTATCGTCCAATATCGTTAGGAATAGATTCAATGAATCGAACACATGTTATTTATTTTAAAACTAGTGCTGGTTTAGTTAATACTAGTTTGAATTATACTTATACTCCTGGACCTTCAGTTCAAACAATAACAATAAATAATGGAAGGGATTATTCAGCTTATAGAAAAATTAATATTGCATCTTCAGTTTCTGGCAGTCCTACTGAAATGATTGTTTCGACAAAGTCTGATTTTTCTAATAAGATTTGGAGCAGTTATTTGGCTAATACGATTTTTAAAATGCCTTCAAAAAAAGGCATAAAAACAATTTACGTTAAATTTAGAGATGTCTATAGTGCTGAATCTGCTGTTGTATCTTTTAATGTCAAATATGTCGGTAATCCAAAGTTTGTTACAAAAAAAGCGAAGAAAAAAAATGAAGTAAGGATTAAAAAGAAAAATAAAAAATATTATGCTAGAGAATTAAATTTGACTTTCAAAAAATATCCAAAAGCTTTTAAAAAAACAAAAAGATATTTTTTGGTTGTGAGAAAAAAGAAATTTACAAAACTTTTTGTGGATGCAAAGCATAATTTGTTAAAAAAATATTGGAAAATTAATACTGATTTTTCAAAATATAAATTAAGTAAGAATGTTAAATTAAAATTAGTATTTTCATATTCTAAAAAAGAATTTAAAAAATTAAAGAAAAAAGTAAAAGGGTTGAAAGAAAAGAATTTATATCTAAAAGCATATAATTTGAAATCAAAAAAGTGGACTAATTTGTCAGCTAAACGCAATACAAAGAAAAATACTTTTACGGTTTATTTGAAATCTCCGTTTAATTTTTCGCAAAGATATTATGCAATTGGTAAATAATATATAATTTATATAAATTTAGTTTCAGAAATTTAAAAATTTAAAACAAAAAAATTATGCGGAAGTATTTATTAATTTGTCTGGCCATTGTTGGTTTGTTTATCTTTGGCCAAAATGTGAAGGCTGCGGATTGGCAGAAATCTTCAATCGATGCTGTAAATACTGGCGCTGATAATGCGATTGCTGTTGATCATAATGGCTTTGTGCATATTGCTTATTTTGAAGTTGGTACTAATGATTTGAAATATATAACAAATGAGTCAGGTTCGTGGGCTATTACAACTGTAGATAGTGCAGGAAACGTAGGCGAAGGTGTTTCAATAGCAATTGATAGTAATAACAAATCTCATATTAGTTATATTGATGATACTAATAGTAATTTGAAATATGCCACAAATGCTTCTGGTTCTTGGGTTGCTACAACTGTTGATAATTCAGGTACTATTACAGTAGGTATTTTTGATATAAATAATACATCAATAGTATTGAATGCAAATAATGCGGTTCAAATTAGCTATTATGATTCAACTAATAGTGATTTAAAATATGCAACTAATGCAACCGGTTCTTGGGTGTTGACAACAGTTGATTCAGTTGGTGATGTGGGCATTTTTAATTCGCTTGGTATTGATTCAAATGGGTTTGCGCATATTAGTTATCGTGATGAAACTAATAGTACTCTAAAATATGCGACGAATAGTTTGTCTGGTGTTTGGTCAACAAGTACTTTAGATAATTCAGTTGAGGCTGGATGGTATTCTTCTTTGGCGATTGGGACTAACAATAGCATCCATATTAGTTATTTAGATGCTACAAATTTAGATTTGAAATACATTACTAATTCTACTGGTGTTTGGGTTGCAACGAATTTGGATACGGCAAATCAAGCAGGATATAATACTTCGATAGCTGTTGATAACAATAATGGTGTACATATTGGTTATTATGATGTTACTGAGCAACAATTAAAGTATGCAACTAATACTTCAGGGTCATGGACATATAATGTGATTGATAATGTTGGATCATACATAGTGGTATTATTTGGATACTATAATCAAATTTCACTTGACGTAGATTCAAATAATCGTATTCATATTTCATATTATAATACTACTGATAATGATTTGAATTATGCTTTCACTCCTGGTCCAAGTATCACTTCTTCTGAAATAAATAATGGTAGAAATTATTCAGCAACAAGAAATATTAATATAAAATCAACAGTTGCAGGAACTCCAACAGAAATGATCGTTTCAACAAAATCTGATTTTTCAGATAAAACTTGGAAAACATATTCAGCTGATACAACATTTAGAATGCCATCAGAAAAAGGTGAAAATACTGTTTATATGAAATTCAGAGATATTTGGCATGCTGAATCTAATGTTGTTTCTCAAGAAGTAAAATATACTGGCAATCCAATAAAGTTTGTAACAAAAAAAGCAAGGAAATCTAATGAAGTGAAAGTTAAAGAAAAGAATAAAACTTATTACGCAAGAGATCTAAAGCTTAAATTCAAAAAATATCCAACTAAATTCAAAAATACAAAGCGATATTTTCTAATTGAAAGACAATTAAAATACACAAAACTTTTTGCAGATGCAAAGCACAATTTGTTAAAAAAATATTGGAAAGTAAATACTGACTTTAATAAATATACAGGAAGCAAGCAAGTTAGATTAAAATTAGTATTTCAGTATACTAGCGATGAATTCAAAGTTTTGAAAAAGAAAGTTAAAGGATTAAAAGAAAAGAATTTGCATCTGAAATATTATGTTTCTGAATCTGATAGTTGGGCTGATTTACAAGTTAAACCTGATACAACTAATCATACTTTTATTATTTATCTAAATTCGCCATTTAATTATTCGGAAAGATATTATGCTATCGGCAGATAGGTGAGTTAAAAGTCTAAAATCTAAAGTTAAAAGTTAATTAAAATAAAATAATGAAAAAAGGATTGTTAATTTTGATTGTTGTTTTTACTTTGTTTATTTTTGGCCAAAATGTTAAGGCTGCTGATTGGGTTTTTAGCGATGTGGCTGATATGGGAAACGTGCCAATGGTGTCAGAAGGTGCGGCTGTTGTTTCTTTAAAAGTTGGCAGTAATGATAAGATTTATATTGGTTATTTTGATAATACTGATCATAAAATAAAGTATGCTACAAATGCTTCTGGGGCTTGGGAGCAACAGACTGTTGATGATACTCTTTATGCAGGATTATTTATTTCTTCGGCAGTTGATTCTAATAATAATTTTTATTTGGCTTATTATGCTATGATTGAAGATCAATTGCGGTATGCGACTAATGCTTCTGGTTCTTGGCAAGTAACAATTTTAGATCCGACAATTGAAGCTGGTTCATATCCGTCTTTAGCCTTGGATTCAAATAATAAGGCGCATATTGCTTATTATGATGGTACTAATGATCATTTGAAATATGCGACTAATGTTACTGGTGATTGGGTTTATGAGACTTTGGATACGGTTGATAATAGTGGAACGTTTAATTCTCTGGCTATTGATTCTAATAATAAAGTTCATATTGCTTATTTTGAAGGGACAAATGATTATTTGAAATATGCGACTAATGTTTCCGGCAGTTGGGTATTGAGCGCGATTGATAGTACTTATAGAACTGGTTATTTTAATTCTTTGAAGTTTGATAGCAATAATACAGCACATTTGGCTTATTTGTATTTAGCTAATCCTAATACGACGCTTAAATATGCGACTAAAACAACGGCAGACAGTAATTGGACGATAAGCGATATGGATAGTGAAATCTTGCCTGATTTTACAGCATTTAATAATTCTTTAGCTTTAGATTCTGATAATAAGGTTCGTTTAAGTTATTATGGCGGAACAGTTGGAGGAGGAAATTGGATAGGCTATATGAGCAATGTAACTGATTCTTTTGTAAAAAATACTTTGAATGACAGCGATGTTGTTGGTTATCCATCTTTGGATGTGGATTCAAAAAACAGAGCCTATATCGCATATTATGATCAGACAAGCGAGAAATTAAAACTTGCTAATACTCCTGGTCCTTCAAATCAAATAACAGAAATAAATTATGGACGTAAATATTCTGCTTATAGAAAAATTCATATTACATCTTCTTTGACTGAAAGTCCGGTCGAAATGATTGTGTCAACAAAATCTGATTTTTCAAACAAAACTTGGCAAAGTTATTTGGCTGATAAGACATTTAAAATGCCAGCAAAAAAAGGCAAGAAAACTGTTTATGTAAAATATAGAGATGCTTGGCATGCTGAATCAGATGTTGTTTCACAAATTGTTAAATATGTTGGCAATCCAAAATTTACAACAAAAAAATCCAAGAAAAAGAATGAAGTTAAAATCAAGAAAAAAAATAAAAAATATTATGCAAGAGAATTAAATTTGACTTTCAAAAAATTTCCAAAAAGTTTTAAAAAGACAAAAAGATATTTTTTGGTTGAGAGGCAAAAAAAGTATACGAAACTTTTTGTTGACGCAAAGCATAATTTGATAAAGAAATATTGGAAAATTAAAACTGATTATCAAAAATATAATTCTAGCAAACCAGTAAAATTAAAATTAGTATTTTCTTATACTAATAAAGAATTTAAGGCTTTAAAGAAAAAGGTAAAAGGTTTGAAAGAGAAAAATCTTTATCTAAAATTATATAATTCTGAATCAAGAGAATGGGCGGATTTGCAAGTCAAGCCGAATACTAAAAAAAATACTTTTATGATTTATTTAAGTTCGCCATTTAATTATTCGGAAAGATATTATGCAATCGGAAGATAATTGTGAATTTACGCAAATTTTGTTATACCTGACTGTTATCAGGCAGGAATATCACTACTAATTAATAAAAAAGTATGCGAAAAATTTTGTGGTTATTTTTAATTTTAATTAGTGTAATTTTTGTTGGGCAAAATGTAAAAGCGGCTGACTGGTCAGCGAGTACAATTACGATATTAGCAAATATTACAGACACTGAATTAAAAGTTGATACGAATGATAAAATTCATATTTGTTATTATGCTATAGGTGATGAAGATTTGGTATATGTCAATAATTTAACTGGTTCTTGGACAAGCGAGATAGTAGATGGTTTTGGCGGTCCCGATGTTGGTAGATATTCTTCATTAGCATTGGATTCTAATAATAAAGCGCATATCAGTTATTATGATACAGATAATACTTCTTTGAAATATGCAACTAATGTTTCTGGATCATGGCAGACGGAACAGGTAGATGCAACTGGTGTTGTAGGCAGGTACACTTCAATTGCGGTTGGATCTGACAGCGAAGCGCATATTTCTTATTATTATTCAACAGGACAAGATTTGAAATATGCCAAAGGCCATTATGGTTCTTGGAGCACAGAAGTGGTTGATGATACAAGTACTGATATGGGAAAATATACAGCAATTGAGTTAGATTCCAATAACTATCCGCAGATAAGTTATTATGATGATACTAATAATCATCTGCGATTTGTAACAAATTCTTCTGGGAGTTGGGTGAGAGAAACTTTGGATGATGTTGATATGGGTGACTATACTTCTACGCATATGGATCTTGGCGTTGATTCCGGCGATAATGTTCATATTTGTTATTTTGATAATGTAAGTTATGATTTGAAGTATATTACTGGTAGGCCCAGCTTTTGGGGGACAGTACAAATTTTAGACAGTTCTGGCACTGTGGGATCAAATAATTCTTTGGCAATTGATTCTAATGATAAAGTTAGAATTACTTATTCTGGCAATGGTTTGAAATATGCGACTAATGTGTCTGGCTCTTGGGCGACATATACTATAGGTGCTTCTAGTTCTGGCTATTATACTTCTATTGATGTTGATTCTAATAATCGGTCGCAAGTGTGTAATTATGATATTGCTACTGGTTTGGTTTATACCTATACTCCTGGTCCGTCTTTAGCAGCATTAATAATTAATTCTGGAGCAACTTACACTAATTCTTCAAGTTTAACGCTTGGTTTGTCTTCTTCAAGCGATACATTAGAAATGGCAACAACAGAAAACAGCAGTTCTTTTGGATCAGCATGGACGACATATGGAACTTCGCAGTCTTTTACTTTATCAGCTAGCGAGGGGACAAAAACTGTTTATGCAAAATTTCGAGATACTTGGTATGCAGAAACAGCAGCAGTGTCAGCCAGCATTGTTTATGATGCGACAGCTCCAGAAGTTTTGGCATCAGTAAAAAAAGGCACTTATAAAAATATTAAAAAAGTTGCTTTGTCAGCAACTGATGCTCTTTCTGGCGTGGATAAAATTTATTATACAACTAATGGCAAGAAGCCAAAAACAACTTCCGATGTTTACAGCAAGAAAATTGTTGTTTCCAAAGACATGACTTTGAAATTTATGGCAATTGATAATGCTGGCAATCAATCTTCTGTTGTCAGTAAAAAGTATGTAATTAAAAAAGCTAAATTTGTAACTAAGAAAGCAAACGATAAAACAGTCAAGATTAAAGGAAAAAACCATAATTATTTTGCTAATGATTTTGATTTTGTTTTTAAGAAATATTCTAAGAGTCTTAAAAAATATAATTATTATTGGCAAGTGCAAAGATTTAAAAAATATCCAATAACTTATGTTAATGCAGAAAATATGTTGTTGAAAAAAAATTGGTTGATAACAACTGATTTAAATCAATTGTCTGATAGCTTTAAAATTAAAGTGATTTTTTATTATACTAAAAAAGAATTTAAAGTTTTAAAAAAGAAAATGACTGGCTTAAAAGAAAGCGACTTGCATTTAAAATTATATGATGTTGAACTAAGAGAATGGTCTGATTTAGACGCCAGACAAAATAACAAAGAAAATACTTTTACGATTTATTTGAATTCTCCATTTGATTTTTCAGAAAGATATTATGCCATAGGTAGATAATCTACTCAAGATTAAAAGATTGAATACAGAGACTTGGCAATGTGCAGGCAAAAAAAACTCCAGGAAATTTCTTGGAGTTTTGGTTGTACACTCTAATTAATTTTCGAATCCACCTGCGTCCTGCGGGACTTCGGTGGACAAGTGTTTGCGAATGGTGTACTAATGAATTATTCTTGATTATTTTGTTGAGCAGTAATTTTTAATCTTTTTATGGCTTTAATATCTTGAGAAAGCATCAGATACATGACAATGATTAAAATAGCGAGCAAAATGATTGAATATGATGAATTGTAAGAGGCGACGGAATTGTATAAGCCATGCAAAAAAATGGCAAGGAAAAGTCCTTTCATGACGCTTGATTTGTTGCCTTGAGGATGGAATTTTTGACGAGCAAGATAATAACCAACGATACCAGAACAAATCGCATGCATTAAAGTAGCAGTTGCAAAGCGTAAAATAATAACTGTTCCGCCATCGCTTAAAGTTACCAAAAAGTTTTCTAATGTCGCAAAGCCTAAGCCAACAACAATGCCATAAATAATTCCATCAATTGGTTCGTTGAATTCTTTGCTTTCTGCTGCTTTGTGCTTTAAAACTAAATATTTAAAAAATTCTTCAATCGGAGCGACGATTAAAAATGAGCTTAAAACCATGGCTAAATATTTTGTTGACGAAGCATAAGGAATAAAAAAATCAGCGGAGAATTCCAAAGCAATAGCAGGAATTGTTGCAGCCATGCCCCAAACAAAGATTTTGAAAATTTGTTTTAATGGTTCTGGATTTTGTCTGTCTTTTCGACGATAAAACCAGAGCCAGAATAAACCTGGCAATAAGGCGACAAAAATGTACCAAAGATAAATCATAGACGTGAATTATGAATTATGAATTATGAATTATGAATTATGAATGATGAATTATGAATGATGATTTGAATATTGAATTGAGAATTATGAAAATTAAAAAAATCGTTATTCAGTAATTCATAATTCTAATCATAATTCTTGATTCATAATTCATTATTCTCGTTGATTATTATTTTTCTTTGATCTTTGTCGAGATATTCTAAGTTAATATGAATTACATTTTTGAGTGGAATTTGATCCTTAATTTTTTCTGACCATTCTATTGCTGATATATTTTTTTTGTTATTAATGATTTCGGTATAGCCCAAATCTAAAATTTCTTGTGGATCATGAATTCTGTATAAATCAAAATGATAAAATTCGAGATTGTTTTTGGCAGGATATTTTTTGAAGATGACAAAAGTTGGGCTAGTTAGATTTTCTTTGATTTCTAATCCTTTGGCTAGGCCTTGAATAAAAGTGGTCTTTCCGGCACCTAATTCACCAGAGAAACATAAAATTTCGCCACCATTTAATTGTTGAGCAAGTTTGTGAGCGATATCTTGTGTTTGTTGCGATGATTTAGAAATAATTTCCATTTTGAAGTAACTAGTAACTAGCAATCAGTAACTGTGTTAATTAATATTTATTATAATTTAAACTAAATTTATGATAACAAAAATTAACAAAATAATCCACATTTGACAGATTATTTTTGGAGTTATAGAATTACTTATTAAAATCCCAAATTCCAAATCCCAAACAAATTCCAAATTCCAAATTCCAAAAATCTTTGTGTATTGTGATTTGGTATTTGTTTGGAATTTGAGATTTGTATATTGTAATTTTTTTAAATTTTATGGAATTATCATCTAAGCAACAGATTTTTGAATTAATAAAAAAGAGCAAGAATATTTTATTAGTAACAAAGGCCGATTTTGATGAAGATTCGATTGGAAGTTTGCTTTCCTTGGGTTTAGTTTTGGAAAAAATGGGCGGACATGAAGTTGATATGGTTTGTTCTGCACCGATATCTTCGACATTATCATTTTTGCCTAATATTTCTAAATTAGGAAAAACAATTGATGGCTCTAAGAATTTTGTGATTACATTAGACACATCAAAAGCAAAAGTCGCTCAATTTTCTTATGATTTTGATGAGGATGGAAATAAATTAAATATTTATATTACTCCAGAAAAAGGAAATTATGATGCAAGCAATGTGATAACAAAACCTTCTGGTTTTAAATATAATTTGATAATTTGTATTGATGTTCCAGATTTAGAAAAGCTTGGAAAAATATATGAAGAAAATACAGAATTATTTTATGAAACTCCAATTATAAATATTGATAGCAGTTCATCAAATGAGCAATATGGAGAAGTGAATTTAGTTGATGTAACAGCTTCTTCAACTTCCGAAGTTGTGTATACTTTGTTAGAATCTTTTGGCGAAAAAATAGTTGATGAGGAAATTGCAAATTGTTTGTTGACAGGAATCGTGTCATCAACAAAGAGTTTTCAAACATCAACAACAACACCAAGATCTTTTACAATTGCAGCGCAATTAATTGCGCTTGGTGCAGATCAGCAAAAAATTATTAAATCAATTTTTAAGAATAAATCATTATCAACTTTGAAATTATGGGGCAGAGCTTTGGCTCGAGTAAAATTTGATGATGCGAAAAAGATTGCTTGGACATTAGTTAATTATCAAGATTTTGAAAAGACTGGATCAAAGGAAGAAAATGATATTTTGGGAGTTGAAGAAGAAATTTCAATGTCAGTGAATTTAGCAGAAATTGTGATAATTTTTTATGAATTTCAGCAAGGACGAGTTAAAGCAATTTTCAAAACCAATAAAGATTCAGCAAAAGAAAAAATCAGAGATATTTTTATGGGTAAGAAAGTGAACGGCTTAATTTTAGTTGATTTTGATAATATTAGTTTGTTGGATGTGGAAAAAGTGGTGCTAGAGAAATTAAAGCAATTGTCTTTTTAAAAAACATAAAATATAATACGAATGCGAATACGAATAATACGAATGTTGCGAATTACGAATCGACGTATTCGCAATTTGTATCATTTGCATAAATTTGTATATTTGTATTATATTATTTAATAAAAAAATATGGCGAAATTTAAAATCGAAATTGATCAAGAAAAATGTATTAGCTGTGGTGCTTGCACAACAATTTGTCCGGAAAATTTTGAATTAAAGGGTGAAAATAATAAATCATTTCCAAAAAATCCAGAAGTAGATGAAATTAGTTGTAACCAAGAGGCTGCTGATGCATGTCCAGTGCAATGTATTAAAATTACAAAATTATAATTTATTTTATGATCACAAAAGATACTTTAATTAGTAAAGCAGTTGAGGAAAAACCAGAAACTGTTGATGTTTTGGTTAAGCATGGTTTGCCTTGCGTTGGTTGCTTGATGGCGCATGGTGAAACAATTGAACAAGGTTGTATGGCTCATGGTTTAGACGATAAAAAAATAAAAGAAATAATCGATGAGATCAACAAGAAGTAAATTGTTTCATTGTTAATTGTTAACTAATTGCTAATAAACTAATCAACTAATAAACTAAAATAAAATTATGCCAGAAAATGTATTCGAGAATGCTCTAACTCAGCTTGGACGAGTAGCTGAATTGATAAAACTAGATAAAACTTATTTAGAAATTTTATCAAAACCAGAACGAGAAATTAATGTTAATTTTCCAGTTAAAATGGCTGACGGAAAAATTAAAATGTTTCAAGGATTTAGAATGCAATATAATTCTGCAAGAGGGCCGTACAAAGGCGGAATAAGATTCCATCAAGAAGTTTCTGATTATGAGGTAAAAGCATTGTCTTTTTGGATGGCAATGAAATGTGCAGTTGCAAATATTCCTTTGGGTGGTGGAAAAGGTGGAGTAATTGTTGATCCAAAAAAATTATCTAAAAAAGAATTGGAGAATCTATCAAGAGGATATGTGCGAGCAATTTTTGATTGTATTGGGCCAAACAAAGATATTCCAGCACCTGATGTTAATACAACTCCGGAAATTATGGCTTGGATGTCAGATGAGTTTAAGAAATTGACAATAAAAAAACTGCAACCACAAAAGCACAAAAGCGGACAAAAACGCAAAAATTTTAAAATTAAAGATAATGAATGGTTGGGAACTTTTACTGGCAAACCAATTAAAAAAGGCGGATCTTTGGGAAGAACAGAAGCAACTGCTTTGGGCGGATATTTTACGCTATGTGAAGCGTTGAAAAAAACACCGAAACACTTAAACACTAAAACAAAACTGACTGTTGCGGTACAGGGCGTGGGAAATGTGGGCTACTATATTGCCAAGATTTTATCTGCTGATAATAGATTTACAATTGTTGCTGTTTCTGATTCTAGAAGCGGTGTATTTAAAAAAGAAGGAATTGATTTGGAAAAAATAATGAATCAGAAAAAGAAAACTGGAAGTGTTAGTGGATTGGCTGATACAAAAAAGATTACAAATGCTGAATTATTGGAATTAGATGTTGATGTTTTAGTGCCAGCAGCAATTGAAAATCAAGTAACATCCGATAATGCTGATAAAATTAAAGCAAATATAATTTTAGAAATGGCAAATGGTCCAACAACTCCTGATGCTGATAAAATTTTGTTTAAAAAGAAAAAAGTGGTGATTCCAGATATCTTGGCAAATGCAGGTGGTGTGACTGTTTCATATTTTGAATGGTTGCAAAATATGGATGGAAAGTATTGGAAGTTAGACGAAGTGAACGGAAAATTAAATAAGATAATTAAAAAATCTTTTGCTGATGTTTGGAAAATGGCGGAAAAATATAAAGTTGACTTGAGAATGGGCGCTGATGCTTTGGCAGTTGAGAGAATAACAAAAAAGATTAAGAAATAATATTTTTTGAAAAAAAGGGTAATTGCCCTTTTTTTGTTTTTTGATTGATATTTTTTTGAATACTTTTGAATCTGGTATAAATATTTAAAATTTGCTATTCTTGAAGTGAGAATATTTTTTTTATATTTTTATATTTTTAAAACATATGGCAAAAACTGATGCTGATAAAATTTTAGAGCAGGAACGTGAAAGAAAATTAAAAGAGAAACTAACAGCTTCCGAAAAAAAGATAAAAGAAAAGAAAGCGATGGCTTATTCTTTGACAGTTAATCTGCCTTATATTGATCTGAGGATTTTTCCTCTTGATAAGGAAGCAATAACTTTGATTCCTGAAGATTTAGCAAGAAAAGCGCAAGCTGTTTGTTTTTTGATTAAAGACTCTGAAGTTAGAATTGGAATTGTGGATAAAAATAATCCAAGTTTAAATTTAGTTATAGAAAAATTATCAAAGATGGGCTATAAATATCAATTTTATGTAATTTCTTTGGAAGGTTTGGAAAGCGCATTAGAAATATACAAAAAAGTTAAAATTGTTATTCCGCAAAAGGATGAAATAAAAGTTGGCAAAGAAGAAATATTAAGCGCAAAAGAACAGATTCAAAATTTAACTGATTTGAAAGAGACGATCAAAAAAGTTAAAGTAACTGAAATGATTGACTATATTTTGGCTGGCGCATTGAGCGTTGATGCTTCTGATGTTCATATTGAACCAGAAAAAGAAAAGGCAAAATTACGATATAGAATTGACGGAGTATTGCAAGATATTATGGAATTGCCAAATGAAGTGGCATTAAAAATTTTATCGAGAGTAAAGCTGGTTTCAAAATTAAAAATTAATGTGATTGATCAACCGCAAGATGGTAGGTTTTCGATTGATATGGAAAATAAGGAAATTGATTTGAGAGTGTCAACATTGCCAACAGCTTATGGCGAAACATTAGTTATGAGACTTCTTGGAACTGGTACTGTTGGATTAAAACTTGAAGATTTGGGAATGAGAAAAAGAGAACATGATCTTGTTAGTAAAGCAATTAAAAAAACATCTGGTTTGCTATTAACAACTGGTCCAACTGGTTCTGGAAAATCAACAACTTTGTATGCTTGCATCACTGAAGTTAATGATCCAGCGAAAAATATTATTACATTAGAAAATCCAATTGAATATAAAATAAAAGGAATTTCACAAACAGAAATTGATCCAAAAAAAGGACTGGATTTTTCAAATGCCCTAAAATCAGTACTGCGACAAGATCCAGATGTAGTAATGGTTGGTGAAATTAGGGATAAAGATACAGCTGAAATTGCAGTTCAAGCTTCTTTGACTGGTCATTTAGTATTATCAACTTTGCATACTAATGATGCAGCAGGTGCAATTCCACGTCTAATTAGTATGGGGTTGCGCCCAGAAGAATTAGCGCCGGCTTTGAGATTAGTGATTGCGCAAAGATTAGTTAGAAGAATTTGCGATAAATGCAAACAAGAATATAATCCAGATGCAGATGAAGAAAAAGAATTGAAAGAAAAATTAGGCAAATTTTATCCAAAAACAGGAATTAAAAAATTATATAAAGCAAAAGGTTGCAAAGTTTGCGATAATATTGGTTATAAAGGTAGAACTGGAATTTATGAAATGTTTGAAGTTGATAATAAAATTGAAGAGGCGATTGGATATCGAGTTTCAAATATCGAAATTCAAAAGGCAGCAATTGCTCAAGGAATGATGACTATGGAGCAGGATGGTTTGTTAAAAGCTGTTGATGGAATTACAACGGTTGAGGAAGTGGGAAGAGTAGTGTAGATTTTATTAATTAATTAATATAAAAATAATATGCCAATAGAACAAGTCGAAGGTTCGTTAGAAGGAGAAATGCAAACTAAAAGAGAAAGAATTGAAGCACAATTGAATACTGCTTGTCAGTACATTGATACGTTGAGTAGTGATGTTTTGGAAAAAATGAGTGATGAAGAGCTAAATGAGTTAAAAGGGGATCTTATTGCAGTAATAGAAAAGTGGTCTAAAAAGGGTCTAAAAAGCGATAATGTAGATAATGAGGATGTTGGCAAGGATCTTCTTTAGAAATAAAAATTGTTAATTTAAAAAGACCGTGAAAACGGTCTTTTATTTTGGTGATTCTACCCAGCTTTAGCTGGGGTTAGGAGAACTTTAGTTCTCGTATTATTTATGACGAACTAGGACTAAAGTCCTACAACCCTTGGCTAAAGCCAGGTAGAATTTCTACAAAACAATTTTTATTTTAAGATTTTCAGAAATTTTCCCACCCTTCGGGTGGTCACTCGTAGGGTGAAGATCGCCAGTGCCAAATGAAATTTGTTCGGCATGTGTGGCATTGGCTAGATCTGGAAAGAATTTTTCTAAATCTTTTTCTTTAGAATCAATAATTATTTCTTTGATTTCTTTATTCATTGCAAGATTAGTATTCGATTTTGTTTTTCGGACTTCGGCTAAAATTTCGACAATCTGATCACCAAGTTTTTCTTGCTTTTCGTTAACTAATTTTTTATCAACTTTTGGCCAAGCACTAATATGAATTGATTGTTCGATAGTTGGACTGTTTTCTTGTTTTTTTGTTTCGTTGTTTAATTCTCGCAACGCTTGCCAAATCTCTTCAGTGATGTGAGGCAAGATTGGCGCGAACATTTTTAAAATATTTATTAAACAAATATATAATGTTGCTTGAGCTGATGTTTTAGCTACTTTGTTTTCATCATTGTAAAGTCTTGATTTTGCAAGCTCAATATAATTATCAGCAAAATTTTTCCAGAAAAAGTTGTAAACTTCTTTTTTGGCTTTTGAATACTCGTACGTGTTAAAATGTTCAGTAACGTTTTTAATTGTTGTTTGAAGTTTACTTAATATCCATTGATCAAGAGGTTGAAGTTGAAAGTTTTTAAAGTTCATAAAGTTCTTAAAGTCGGACGGATTGACGGATTGCAAAAACATTAAGCTAAATTTTGAAGCGTTGAATAATTTGGTGATTAATTTTTTGCCATCTTTGACTTCTTCTTCTTTATATCTCAAATTATTTCCTAAATTTGATCCAGCTGACCAATAACGCAGAGCATCAGAACCATAGCGTTTAATTATATTAGCAACTGGTTCATAATTGCCTAATGATTTAGAAATCTTTCGGCCTTGTTCATCCAAGCCATGGCCTGAAATCATAACATCCTGCCATGGTAATTTTTTTTCATGGTACCAAGATTTTACAACTGTATAAAAAAGCCAAGTTCTGATAATTTCAAAAGCTTGAATCCGTAAAGACATTGGATAAAGTTTTTTGTTTTCATCTTGTTCTTGCCAATGAGAATTAATTTGTGGAGTCAATGATGATGTCATCCATGTGTCCATTACATCTTTTTCTGGAACAAATTCTTCCGATTGGCATTTTGGGCAAGGATGTTTTGGTTGATCTTGTAATGGATCAATTGGCAAATCTTTTTCGTCAGGTAAAATTATTTCATGACATTTTTTGCAATACCAAACTGGAAATGGGACGCCATAATAGCGCTCTCTTGAAATATTCCAATCCCATTTTAAGCCATCTAGCCAGGTGTCATATTTCTTTTTCATGAAGAGCGGAAACCAATTTATTTTGTTTCCTTGTTTTTTAAAATCCTCTAAATTGTCTAAAATTTTAATGAACCATTGTTTAGTTAAATAAAATTCAACAGGAGTTTTACAACGTTCATGAACATTTAAAACATGAGTAATATCTTCTTGTTTGACTAAAAGATTTTGTTTTTGTAAATCTTCTAAAATTTTTGTGCGAGCTGTTTTTATATCTAAGCCTTGATAAGTTTTTGCCCATTCATTAAGATGGCCAGATTTATCAAAAATTAATCTAGTGTCTAGTTTGTCTTTTTTCCATTTGGCAACATCTTCGGAGTCGCCCCAAGTACAAACCATCATTAAGCCAGTCCCAAATTTTGGATCAACAGTGGGGTCGGATTTTATTTTGATTTCATAATTAAACAATGGAACAATGGCAGTTTTGTTTATTAAGTTTTTGTAACGGACATCGTCTGGATTGACATAGAGAGCTACACATGCAGGTAATAATTCTGGTCTGGAAGTGGCGATAATGAGAGCGTCAGAACGTCGGAGCGTCGGATCGTCAGAGTGTTCCGGTGTTTCAGTGTTTGAGTGTTTAAGTTCGAACGATATATAGTTTAGTGTAGATTTTTCTTCGGCATCTTCAAGATCTGCTTGAGCTAATGCTGTTTGGTCGTGCGGACACCAAATTGTTGGCTCTTCGCGATGTTCTAATAAGCCTTTTTTGTATAAATCTAAAAATGATTTTTGAGAAATACGACGAGATGATTCGCTGATTGTTGAGTATAATAAAGACCAGTCAATTGAAAGGCCTAAAGATTTCCAAAGAGAAGTATAAGTTTTGGCAACTTCTTTGGTTTCTTTTAAACATAATTGAATAAATTCTTCGCGAGAAATTTTTGATTTATCAGCAATTTTGTATTTTTGTTCAACATATCTTTCAGTTGGTAAGCCATTGTCATCAAAACCCATGGGATAAAAAACATTAAAACCTTGCATTCTTTTGAAACGGATGATAAATTCGGCTTGAGTATAAGACATGGCATGGCCGACATGAAGATGAGCTGCTGAAGCATAAGGCGGAGGAGTGTCAACTGAGAAAATTGGCTTTTTTGAGCTAGAATTGAACTTATAAATATTGTTTTGATCCCAAAAATTCTGCCATTTTTGTTCTTGTTCTAAAATATTATATTTTTTGGAAAGACTTGACATTTTATGAATTTAGTACTAAAATAAATTGTTTTACCGATTTCGAGATTAATTCTATCAGAAAAGATGCCCTTTTACAAGAGGAGGAACCGGCAATGTTGATCGAACAAAGTCTAAGAGCTTTGATCATCAAGCCAATTTCAAGATATGATCATAGTGTTGCAAAAATAAGGTATTTTGTTGTGGAGATGAAAAAATATTCTTTTAATGATGAGCATTGTCTAGGTGGCTATGTGCAAAGAGATGATCTAAAGGAAGTAACACTTGCAGAAATTAGTGATTTCAGTCCAGATATCTATTTCTATTATGATTCTGATGGTAGTTATCGGCGGATTTTTTTGACGGACAATTGTCATAATAATGCAATTGTTAATTTTGTGTTGATGCTTTTTAGATCTGGTGAATTGAGATTTGATTTGGAAAATTATGTTGTTGATGATGATGTACTTTGTGATTCTCAGCTACGATGTTAGCTGATTTTTTTTGTAAAAAAACTGTCATATTTTGGCAGTTTAAGATTTATAGCGAAAGATTTGCTTCTGGAATGATTTTTGAGAAATCGCTAAACTTGTTATTTTTAGCGTATTGATAGGCTGTGCTAGCGATCATCGCTCCATTATCGCTTGAGAATTGGGAATTGAGAATTGAGAAGTGAGAGTCTGGGATCTCTTGTTGGATTTTTTGTTCAAGGTTTTTTCGTAAAGATTTGTTTGCAGAAACTCCGCCACCCAACATAATTGTTTTGACATTATATTTTTTGGCGGCATTTATTGTCTTAAAAATTAAAGTATCAACAACTGCTTTTTGGAAGGAAGCGCAAATATCGTTAATTTGTTGTTTTGAAAAAATATTATTTTCTTTTGTTAATCTTAAGACTTCTGTTTTTAATCCAGAAAAACTAAAATCAAAATCTTTAGAATTAATCATTGGCCGAGAAAAATTGTAAGCTTGATCATCTCCAGATTCTGCTAATTTGGAAATAATTGGTCCGCCTGGATAGCCGATATCTAATAATTTAGCGACTTTATCAAAGGCTTCGCCAGCAGCATCGTCTCTGGTTTGGCCGATGACGTTGTAATTTAGATGATCTTTCATGTAAATTAATTCAGTGTGACCACCACTAACTATTAAACATAATATTGGAAATTGGAAATTCTCCGCCTTCGCCTCACTTTGTTTGGCTTCGGCGGACAGGGGAAATTCGGAAATTCGGAAATTATTTTTTTGAACGAGCCAGTTGGAGTAAATATGGCCTTCGATGTGATTGATAGCGATGATTTTTTTATTTAAAGAATAGGCTAATGACTTGGCAGTATCAATGCCGACCATTAAAGATGTAATTAGACCTGGACCATTGGTGACGGCAATTAAATCTAATTCTTCTTTTTTTATATTTGCTTCTTGCAAAGCTTGTTTAATAACAGGAATGATTAATTCAATGTGAGATCTTGCTGCAACTTCTGGAACAACTCCGCCGAATTGTCTATGGATTTCTGTTTGAGAAGAAACAATATTTGATAAAACAAAAGAGCCGTCTTTGACTATGGCGGCTGATGTGTCGTCGCAGGATGTGTCGATACCTAAAATTAACATACGTGTCTTAAATAACAAATTCCAAATTCCAAACAAATCCCAAATTTCAAATCACAAAAAAGCGATTTGTAATTTGTGGTTTGTAATTTGTTTGGAATTTGGGATTTGTAATTTTAGTGCAGTTATTTTATTCCCACTATATTTACACCACCAGTGAAATTTTCATTATAGGCTAAAAAATTGGCAATGGCAATATTTTGAGGATATTGAAAAACTTTAATTCTAGGCGAGCCATTTTTGGCAATTGAAGTAATTATTTCAGTAATGCCATCATTATTGTAATCAACTGTTGAAATATTTATTCCGTCTTGATTATATCTGGCAAATGGTTTAATTTTTTTCTTTCTGATGTGTCCATTTTTATTAATAATTTTGATGACTGATCTTGTATTTGATTGTGAGCCAGCAATTATTTCTTCATTGCCATCTGCATCAATATCGCCAGTTGTTAATTTTGCGGTAGTTTTTTTGAAAATCCTGGATTTTAAAATTTGCCAAGTTGTGCCGTCCCAATATTTTAAAACTGATTTTTTATTATTGGCTGGTGTAGCGAGAATCTCTTTCTTGCCATCATTATTTAGATCAATAGTTGTTAAATTAATTCCGCATTTTATTTTATGGCTAAATGGACTTGGAATTTTTGTTAATTCTATAAAAGTGTTTGTTGTTTTGTATAGTCCGCCTTCGTCCTGCGGGACTTCGGCGGATAAAGAAAATATTTTTATTTTTGGATATTGATTTGAACTAGATGTGGCAATAATTTCATCTTGACCGTCTAAATTTAAATCTGTCGTTGCAAGATTAATTTGGCCATTATATTTTTTGGAGAATGGTTTGAATTTGGCAATAAAGTCTTGTGAATTTTTGTTAAAAATTTTTATTTGTGGTTTATAACTATTTGAGCTAATTATTAATTCTTGTTTTTGATCATTATTGATATCGCCAAGAGAAATTTGAGATCCTTGTTTGTTCTTTGGAGGGTAAGCGAAGAAATCAAAAGTTGGAATGGCAAGACCTTGTTCGTCAAAAATTCTAATGTGTGATCGTCCAGGATAATTTGGGGAGGTTACAATTTTTCCAGAATTAACATCTGGATTATTAATTTTGTACCATAAAAAATCAGTTGGATTATGCCAATCATTTAATTTGTCCTTTGACCCTAAGCCCCAATAGACCCAATTTGTAACATAGGCGCCTTTTCTGATTCCGAAATGAAGATGTTCTGGCCAGCCTCCATTAACATCTGTAGTACCGATATAACCAATAATTTGATTTTTATTAACAAATTGTCCTTTTTCAACTTGAGTGTCTCGTCCAAGATGACCATATAATGAAACAATTTTTTCTTGATTTGCTAATGTGTGTTCAATTAAAATAACAGTGCCGAAATCAGTATAAACGCCAATATTTTTTACAACTCCTGTGGCAATTGCATAAACTGGTGAGTTTGCTTGTATTCCAATATCATCGCCAAGATGATAAATCCCAGATCCTCTGATAGTGCCAAATTTTTGACCTTCCATGTCAAAGATCCATTTATCTAATGGCCAAGTAAAACTGTAGGATATGGCAGATGAGCCTTCCGCTAATGTTAAAAAAGGAGTAAAAAGAAAACATAACAAAATTAAAATTGTTGTTTTTATTTTCATGAATTTTATGTAATATTTATTTTATTATAACAAATAATATATTGTTTGAGTATTGACTTTAAGTAATTTTAGTATTATTCTGTGTATATAGAATAATTGTGCCGCCTTCGTCTAGTGGCTAGGACATCAGGTTTTCATCCTGACAACAGGGGTTCGATTCCCCTAGGCGGTATTTAAATATCATTTTTAAAAATTTAAAAAAAGTCTACTTCAATTTTAGTAGGCTTTTTTGATATAATAAATTTATGTTTAAAGAAGAAGTTTATAAAATTTGTAAGCAAATTCCAAAAGGTAAAATTATTACTTATAAAAAAATTGCAAAGAAGATAAATAAACCTAGAGCTTATCGTGCTGTTGGTAATATTTTGAATAAAAATTTTAATAAAGAAGTGCCATGTCATAGAGTGATAAGAAGTGATGGTTTTGTTGGAGGATATAATAAAGGATTAAAAAAGAAAATAAAATTGTTAAGACAAGAAGGAATTGAAATTAAGAAAAATAAAATAGATGTGGATAAGTTTTTTGTGTGATGATTTTTAGAAAATAATATTTTGTGCTATAATAATTTTGATAAAACTCTGTGAGTTGTTTTGTATTTTTTAGAATTAAAAATACAAATTAATTAAAACAAAATGGATAATTTAAATATAAACAAAAAAGTACGAGGGGGGGGGCTTAATGGAAAAGTAAAAATTTTTAACTCTTTTTTAATTTTACTTGCGGTCTTGTTAATCCCGATACTTATTTTGCTTGTACCTACTTCTACATATGCATGGGATATGGCTCCAAATTCGAATATTGTTGAAGCTGGTGGCTATGATGCAATATTAACTGTTGGTGGCAACTCGGGTGTCGATGGGTCATTACATACAAGCGGATATCGGTTACTTAATAATAACAGGTCGCGTATTAGACAAAATGGAGTCATAGACCATTTGTCTATTCACGTAAATAATGTTACTAATATAACTAATTATTATATACAGATATGGCGTAAGAATGGCGCAACTTTTGATAGAATTTATCAAGAAGACGTATTAGCCCAATTAACTGGTTTACCTGCGACTAAAAATATTACACCCTCTACTACCTGGACAGTGCAAGAGGGAGACTATATCGCATGTGGAATAGTTATTAGTGGAGCAGGTAGTAACCAATGGAATGTATTAATTGGTCAAGCGGCTAACTCAGCCTATTTTGCTTACGATGCGACTCCTAGTGCGACTAATTATAATTGGTCGGCACAATCTCCATACACTTCAATACTTCCTGTCAAAGTTTATATGCAAGCTCCTCAAATAGTATATATTGGAGATTCTATTGTGGCTGGACATCCAGCAAACTATTCGTTTATTGAAAACAGTACGACATATTCACTTAGTAGTTCTATTAGTTACCAATTCTCTCTTTTGCATTCTGCAACATATCAGAATATGGGTATTGGAAGTCAAACATCTACCCAAATTGCTGCAAGATTTACGAATGATGTGGTTAATTTACACCCCAGGATGGCAATAATAGAAGCCAGCGCAAATGATGACACAAGTGCAGAAGGGGCCGAGGCAATCTTTCTTGCCAATTGGACTTCAATGCTTGATGCCTGTGTAACTAATAATATTATACCTGTAGTTCTGCTATCGACACCATTCACTGCAAGGTCGAATGCTAACTGGCAGATAAGAAGTGATTGGGAAACACACCTTGTAAATCTGATAGCCACTTCGTACTCGTCCGCCATAGTAGTTGACAGCAAACCACATATCGGGCAATTTAGAGTTGGTGGAGACGCTGGTAATTACTGGGATATACAGGCCATATATGATTCTGGTGATGGAGTACACGAAAATGTAGCAGGGTATACGGAAATTGCCCAAACAATTGTCGATGTATTGGATAGTGATATTCCAGTTACAACTGCCTCTCCAGTAGGTGATACATACAATAGCGCTCAATCAATTACTTTGACTCCAAATAAGACAGCAACAACATACTATACAACAGATGGTTCAGACCCAACAGAAGCTTCACCAACATATTCTAGTCCGATTGATATTTTAACGAATACAACCTTAAAATTCTTTTCAGAAAATGCCATTGGTAATTTAGAAGCTGTGAAAACAGAGATTTATGTTATTGATACAGTAGCACCAATAACCACTGCTTCTCCAATTGGTGAAACTTACACATCAGTTCAATCTGTTACCTTGACAGCAGTTGATGATAATTCTGGCGTCGCTACAACATATTACACAACTGATGGCACAGAACCAACTACTTCATCATTAGTCTATTCTTCGCCAATCGAAATTTCTGAAACAACAACTCTAAAATTCTTTTCAGTTGATAATGTTGGAAATTCAGAAAGTGTAAAAACTGAAGAATATATTATTAATACTGAAGCTCCAGTTATTCCTTTCATTGAAAAACTTAATTTAGAAAATGTAATTTTAAACCAAACTTATCAAAGTCAACAAGATAATGCAGATCTTCTTTTCTATCTTCTTCCTAAACAAAAATCAATCAACGATCTATATATCAAATTAATTAGAAACAAAAAGAAACATCTAAATGGTTTTACAAAGAAAAACAGCTATCCAGGATACTTAAAGCTATTATCAAATATTGGTACAGTCAAAAGAGCCTATCAGAAAAATGTTAATAAACATATTAATTTCAGAGTCTCTGTTAGATATTCAAAATCTAAATTAAACAAGACAAAGATCAAAGAAAAGAATTTAAGACTATTTATTAAAGATAGAGACGGAATTTGGCGAGGACCATACAGAATTTATCAAAACAAAACAACTCATACTTTGAAATTTAAGATTAGAAATTATCTTGTAAAGATACCTAAAAATCCTGTTCCAAATCCTTTAGATATCAAGACAAAGAACAGACCATTTGCTCCATCATTTTACTTCAGAACATTAAAAAAGATTAAATTCGTGATTGCTGAGAAGAATGCCTTATCTAATTCAACTAATTTAGAAACATCGGATAGCCAAGATTTCTTTTTTGAATAAAGAATCGTTAATCTTTTGCTGTTAAAAAAATTTATTCAATTTTTTTAACTTGCTCATAATTTGCTAATAACTTTTTTGAAAAGGGCACGTGCCCTTTTTTGGTTTGGCTGAATTGTTAAAATTTGTTATAATTGTTTTATAAGGAGGGGAAGCAGGTGTTTTTATTATTTAAAAAAGAATTTTTATGAACAAAATAAAAGTAGCAATCAATGGATTTGGCAGGATCGGCAGACAATTTTTTCAAATTGCGTTTGATCGGCAAGATGAAATGGAAATTGTAGGAATTAATGATTTGGGAGATTTAGAAAATTTAGCTTATCTTTTGAAGTATGATACGGTCTATGGAAAATATGATAAGAAAGTTGAAGTTGTTGATGGAAATTTAGTTGTGGAAGGCAAGAAAGTTAATTTTTCTCAAGAAAAAGATCCAAGCAAATTGCCATGGAAAGAATTGAATGTTGATGTTTGTGTTGAATGTACTGGCGTGTTTACGGAAAAAGAAAAGGCAAAAATGCATTTAACAGTTGGCGCAAAAAGAGTGGTAATTTCTGCACCAGCAAAAGGAGGCGTGCCAACTATTTTATTAGGAGTTAATGAAGAAAAAATGAAAGATGATGTGATTACTTCAAACGCATCTTGTACAACAAATGCTATTTCACCGGTTGTTGCGATTTTAAATGAAAAATTAGGAATTGAAAAAGCGTTGTTGAATACAACTCATGCTTATACTGCAACTCAAAGCTTGGTTGATGGTCCAGCTGATTTGAAAGATATGAGACGTGGAAGATCAGCAGGGCAAAATTTGGTGCCATCAACAACTGGAGCTGCAAAAGCAACTACTGAAGCAATAACTGAATTGGCAGATAAATTTGATGGCATTGCTGTTAGAGTTCCGGTTGTTTGTGGCTCTATTGCTGATGTGACATTTATTTCAAAAAAAGAAACAAACGTTTCCGAAGTAAATAAAATTTTGGAAGATGCGAGCAAAGAAGATCGATGGAAAAATTTATTAGAATTTTCTACGGAACCAATCGTTTCACATGATATTATTAAGAATTCTCATGCTAGTATTGTTGATTCAGAATTTACAAAAGTTGTTGGCGGAAATTTGGTTAAAGTTATGGCATGGTATGACAATGAATGGGGATACGCTGTTACTTTAGTAGAGCATGTTGTTAAATCTGGAGCATTAATAAAATAACGAAATTATAAATAACTAAATAACAAAATTATGATAGGAGAACATCCTGCTTTAGATGTTGAGGGACCTAAGAATTTCGAAAATTTAGATCTTCAGGAACTTAATTTTGAACAATTTGAAAGAGCTTTTCAAGAAATTCAAGAATTGGCATCAAAAACTTTTCATCAAAATGAAAATGGTTTTAGAAATGTGAAGGGTGAAGGAATTTATATAGAAAAGGTTGGTAATATTTTTAAATTATCCGAAGTTACTCCATCATTAAAAGAAGTCCATACTTTCTTAGCAACTAATGCTAATTCTGTTTTGACCAAAGGCTCATCTGATAAAGAAGAAATGATACAGGCGATGAAAAAAATGATAGAAGGATTAGGCAATAGAATAATTTAAATATTTTTTATTAATATTTTTATTTATGTTTGATGTAATTACAATTGGATCAGCGACTCGCGATGTTTTTTTGAAAGGAAAATTTCCTATAACTAAAGATAAATTATCTTTTGATTTGGGATCAAAAAATGATGTTGATGAGATTTTCTTTTTTACTGGCGGAGGAGCAACTAATGCAGCAGCAACTTTTTCAAATTTTGGATTGAATACTGCTTGTATTAGTAGAATTGGAAATGATCCAGGAGGTATGGCAGTGTTAGAAGATTTAAAAAAATTTGGGATTAGTTCACAATTTATTACTGAAACTAAAGACCTATATACAGCTTATTCAATTATTATTTCAACTGAAAATGGCAGAGTTGCTTTGGTGCATCGAGGGACAAGTGAATATTTTAAAGAGTCTGATATTCCATGTAATAAAATTAATGCAAAATGGTTTTACATTACTTCTTTGTCTGGTAATGTAAAAGTTCTGAAAACTATTTTTGATTGTGCAAATGATAAAAAAATAAGAATTGCGTGGAATCCTGGAAATTCGGAAATAAAATTAGGCATGACTTCTTTAAAACCTTTTTTAGCAAAAGTTGGCGTGTTGATTTTAAATCTTGATGAAGCAAAAGAATTGACTGGTTTAAAAAATGCAAAAGAAATTTTTGAAAAATTAGACAGTTTGACTGATGGAATAGTAGTAATTACAAATGGAATGGAAGGTGTTGAAGCTTGTAGCGGAAAAACTTGTTATAAAGCAAAGGCAATGGGAGGTAAGGCTGTTGAAAGTACTGGTGCTGGAGATGCTTTTGGATCTGGATTTGTTTCTGGACTATTTTTTAAAAATGATGTTAATTATGCAATTCAATTAGCAACTGCTAATGCATCATCAGTTGTGAAAAAAATTGGAGCAAAGAATGGATTAATGACGAAGAGTGGATTAAATAAATTTGATAAAGTGAAAGTAGAGAATTATCTGCTCTAGAAAACAGAAAATAGGAAACAGTAACGTCGTCGTTGTTTCTGTTTTCTGTTTTCTATTAACTTATATTTTATGGCAAACTATGTTTCAGCGGAAAAAATTGCGAGAATTTTGAGAACCGACAAGGTTACTGTTTTAAAAACTGCGGAGTTGATGGAAAAAAAGTTTAAAAAATCTTTAGTATTGGATAAAATTGTTTCGGAAAATAATTTTCGAATAAAGGAATTGCTTGGAATTTTGAAATTGCCGAAAAATAGTCATGCGTTGACTATTCATAAAGCAATTATTTTAAAATTAAAAAGAGATGATCGAGCTTTGTTTGAAATGCTTGGTCAACCGATTTGTGAAAAAAAAGAATCTTGTTCTAAAGCAATACAAGTAGCATTGGAGATTACAGATAATAAGCGAGGTTTTTTTATAAAAAAAGACAAGGCAAAAGAATTTTTATTAAAAAATCCGCCGCCGAATATTTTGTCAGCTTTGAAGTACAAAAGTATGGAATTATTGTTAGAAAAAGAAGATTGGAGAGAAGTATATGCGGCACTTAGATTTGTTGAATCAAGAGATTGGATGAATAATGTTTTTAGTAAAGCTTATCTAAAGTTACAGCCATCAGATTTTGAGTATCGTGATATCGAAGTAATTGTTTTAAATGAAAAATGGTTAAGAATTGCCCAAAGATTTATTAAGAAAAAATATCATAATTTAAGCCATTTAAAAGAATTAGGAATAATTTTTATTATTCCAATCTCATCTGGAATTGCAGGTGAAACCTTGAGAATGTTTTCTTTGATTTTGCATTATTTGAACGAAATTCCTTTTTATTCTAAATTAATTGAAAAACATAAAACAGATGGAAAATTTGCAAATAATTTAGATTCATTAATTCGTGGCGATGTGTTGAGTGAAAAAATGCCATTTGGTTTTTTTAGAATTGTACAAAGATATTTAGCAAAAGATGATGAAAATGACTTCAGGTTATTTGAACCGCATGTAAATCCAGAAACAATTCATTGGTCAAAAGCAGAAGAATCATTATCAAAACTCGATGTTAAATTTAAAGGTTTAGAATTTGCTTTTTGGGAAGGTTTGAATTTTGTCGGAGATTTTTTTAAAGGCGATTTGAATGATGAACTGATTAGTTTTAATTTGATTGATAATGAAATGGGTTTGGCGAAGCGAAAAGAGATGATTAAATATCTTTATCACCATCAAGAATCATTATGGAATAAGATTTTCTATGAATATGTCGGCGGTAAAACAATGATGGAAAAAATGATTATTGATAATTGGGAAAAAGGATATATTGAAGTCTAATGCTACAGATTTTACACAGATTTAAAACAGATTCTATACAGATAACACAGATTCTATACAGATAACACAGATATCTTATATCTAAAAACCTAAAATTATTTGGGTTTTTTGTTGACTAAAATTGCATATTTAGCTAAGATAGCTTGTTATGCAAAAAAGATTATCTAAAAAAGCCAATGATTTGTTTGATGCTTTCTTCGAAGCATCGACTTTGGATAAGAAGAGAAAAGGATCCGTAATAAAAGTAAATGAAGTTATTTCCACTTTGTCTTTTTTTTATGAAAAAATTAGAACAGCAGTTGATTATCGCGAAGAGCATTTATTACGAAAAAGCGCAATTTTGAGAATTCTGAAAAGAAGATTTGTCCATAAAAATAAGGCAAAAATTATTGCTGATTCGTTAGTTCGAGAATTGATTAGATCAAGGCATTTGAAAAATATGAGCGTGACTGAAGAAACAGTTGAAGAAATCAGCGCGATTTTGAATAAATATATTTTTTTAAATAATCAATTGGCAAAAAGGCAATTGCCAGGTTCATTGAAAAAAATTGAATGGTTGCTGGCAATTTCAGCTTGTGAAATTGATAATTTATTAAAACCGAAAATAGTGGAAACAGCATTAGTAAATTGCATGTACGATATGCTGGCTAAGAAAATTTCTTTAGAGCAGCAAGGAATTAAGGAAGGCGAGAAAGATATTCAAGTTTATATTGCGATTCATCGAGCATTGATAAAGTCAGATGATGATATTTTGTCTTACCATTTGTTTAGATTGCATTTTCCAAATTGGTTTGCTACGCCTTCATATCAAACAATTGAAAAAATTGCGAATGATATTGATTTAATTAAAGATGGAATAGATCGGCAATTGAATCATAAAATGGCGAATCGGTTGTACCAGCTAGTTCGAAAATATGTGGCGCCGTTTGTGATTTTAAAAAGTTTTATTGAACAGAGTCCAGAGAATGCTAAGGAATTATTTATCAATCCGCCAGAGCCATCGTTGGAATTTGATCCTTTTGCACCGCCAGATATTTTATCATTGGAAGATAAATTGCGTTCTGTTTGTTCAGAAAAATATGCAGAATTTAAAACAAAATTAAGACGCAAAGCTGTTAGAGCAGTTATTTACATTTTGCTAACAAAAATATTATTGGCATTAGTTATAGAAGTGCCGTATGAATTGATTTTTTTGTCATTGATAAATTATCCAGCATTTATTGTGAATATTTTAGTTCCGCCATTTTTGATATTTTTGGTAGCATTGCTTGTTCGAGTACCAGGTGAAAAAAATTCTGACAAAATTATTTCTGGCATAAAAGAAATTGTTTACGATGATGTAAAAAGAAAAATTTTTGTCAAAGAAAAAGTTTTATTGAGAAAAAGAAAATTTATTTTTAATTTTATTTTTTCGGCATTGTATCTGTTAGTTTTTTCAATGACGTTTGGTTTTATTATTTGGTCTTTACATAAACTTGATTTTAATGTTGTTTCTGGTGGTATTTTCATTGTGTTATTCAGTATCGTTTGTTTCTTTGGCGTTTCTTTACGGCAAAGTGTTCGAGAATTGATTTTACAAACAGAAAAAGAGAATATAATCACATTTATTTTTGATATTTTTACTTTGCCAATTTTGAGATTTGGCAGATGGATCTCTAATACTTTTTCTAGAGTTAATGTTTTTATTTTTATTATGGATTTTTTGATTGAAGCGCCATTCCAATTAATGATTGAAATTATTGAAGATTGGATTGTGTATATCAAGGAAAAACGGGAAGAGATACTCTAGTTTGTAAAGTCTATAAAGTTCTTAAAGTTTATAAAGTATTTCGAAATATATTCGGATATTAAGATATTCGGAAATTAGGAAATTTGGATATTGTTACGAAGATTGGATGCTAGAATTGAATATTGAATATTGCCACCCTGCGGGTGGTCACCCGAAGGGTGAAATATTGTTCCGAATAAATTTTTGTGTTAGATTTAGTTTATGAAATATTTTAGAAAAATCAGTGTTTTTATTTTGCTAATTACTAGTTACTGTTTGCTAGTTACTAACCAAGTTTTGGCTGCGGAAGCGACTTGTAAAGCGCAAAAAATTGTTATTTTTGGTTGTGATGTCGGACAAATGTTGCATTTGAATGCCGAACAATTAACTTTGCCTATTGTGATAGTTGCTGGATTGATTGATGGCATAAATCCATGCGCGATTGGATTGATAATTTTGCTTTTAGGCTATTTAATTATTTTTGTTCATCCTGAAGAAAAAGATAATGGCAAAAAGTTTAAAGAAATTCTTAAAATTGGCGGAATTTACATTGTGACTGTTTTTTTGACTTATCTTTTAGTTGGAATATTTTTCTACAAGTTCATTGATATTTTGGTGACAATGCCTTATTTTGGCGATATTTCTTTATATCTAAAATATGTATTGGCATTTTTTATAATTTTAGCAGGTCTTATTAATATCAAAGATTTTTGGTGGCATGGTCAGGGTTTTTCTTTGGAAGTATCACAAAAAAGAAGATGGATGTTAACGAAATTTGTGGAAAAGGCGAGCATTCCATCAACAATTATTTTAGGAATTTTGGTAACGTTATTTGAAATGCCATGTTCTTTGCCTTTGTATGTTGGATCAGTTTCGATCATACATGATAATTTAGGAATTGTAAAAATTGTTTTTTATCTGATACTTTATAATTTGTTATTTGTTTTGCCGTTAGTTGCGATTTGGGTTTTGGTTTTGGCTGGCAGGAAAATTGCAGTTTTAAAAGAATGGCAGGAATCAAAACTTCGAACATTGAAGCTGATTATGGGAATTACTCTTGTAATAATGGGGATAATATTGGTATTGCTATAGATATTAAGATATTCGGAAATTCGGATATTAAGAAATTAGAAATTAGAAATTGATTGTCATGATTCCTTATTTTACTCTTGAATACATAAATTTAGGGCCAGTTAAAATATTTGTGTGGGGCTTGTTTCAAGCCTTTGCTTTTTTATTGGCTTGGTATTTTGCAAACAGATTAGCAAAAGAAAAAAAGATAAATACCGATCATATTTTAAATTTGGTTTTGTTAAGTTTAATTGGCGGATTTGTGGGCGGAAGAATTTTTTATTTAATTCAATACCATAATGAATTTAAAAATTTTTGGGATATTTTTAAAGTTTGGGAAGGTGGAATGGTTTTTTATGGCGGATTGATTTTGGCATTTATTTTAGATTTAATTTATATATTCAAACAGAAACTAAATTTTTGGAAAGTTGTAGATGTCATTTCTTTGGCAATGTCGTTTGGATTGTTTGTTGGTAGAATTGGTTGTTTTTTGATTCATGATCATTTAGGCATTGTAATGAAAAATGTGCGTTTTTTTGGGATTAATATGGGTAATGGTGTTGTTAGACACGAGACTGCGATGTATGAATCATTATTATGTTTATTATTTTTTGTGATATTTTGGTTGTTAAGAAAAAAAATAAAGACAGATGGCGTAATTTTTGCGAGCTTTTTAATTTGGTATTCTTTTTTCAGATTTTTAATTATTGACATGTTTAGAAATTTTGATGTAAGATACTTTAATCTAACGATTTCTCAATGGATATCAATTCTAGTCGCAGTGATTGGTTTAATTATTTTAATTAAGTTAAAACTAAAAAATAATAAAAAAAATATGAATGAAGAAAGATCAGGAAAATCTAGTGCAATGTTTATGCCTTTGGCAATTGTAATTGCAGGAGCAATAATTGCGGGTGCAATAATTTTTAGTAATAAAGGTAATGATGTTGGCAATGAAGTAAAAGGCGAGGCAAAACAAGTTGTAAATACTAATGAGGAAGCAGTTGTTGATGTAAGTACTGATGATGATCCAATAAAAGGAGATAAAAACGCAAAAATAACAATTGTTGAATTTTCTGATTTTGAATGTCCATTTTGTGAAAAAGCTGAACCTACTTTAAAAAAGATTTTGGATACATATAGTGGCAAGGTGAAATTGGTATATCGAGATTTTCCTTTGGCAATGCATAAGGATGCACAAAAAGCAGCTGAAGCTTCACAATGCGCGAATGATCAAGGAAAATATTGGGAATATCATGATAAATTATATGCTAATCAGAAAGCTTTGACAGTCGCGGATTTGAAAAAATATGCTGGCGATTTAAAATTAGATACAGTAAAATTTAATCAATGTTTAGATAGCAATAAATTTGCTGATGAAGTTAAAAAAGATTTAGCTGATGGCGAGGCAGTAGGTGTAGATGGAACTCCAGCATTCTTTATTAATGGTAGAAAAATTGTTGGTGCACAACCATTTGAAGCATTTAAACAGATTATTGATGAGGAGCTGAAATCACTCTAATAAATTTTCGGCCTCACTCGAATAACTTTTCGAATACCACTAATATTTTTTTCGAATGATTAAAAAATCCACGATTTCGTGGGTTTTTTGATTTTAATAATTATGTTATAATAAAGAATATTAAAGATTAGGAAAAATAAAAATGAAAAAAGTTTATCGATGCAGAGTTTGTGGAGATATTCATTTTGGAATTGAGGGGCCAGAAAGGTGTCCCACTTGCGGACATGTTAATACTTATTATGAAAGAAAAAATTTTTCTGTTTTTTTCTACACATTGCGATTAATTGGCAAAAAATATTGGAGGTGTATTGTTTGTAATGACATTCATTTTGGGAAAAGATGGTCAGCATTATGTCCGACTTGTAAGCACCAGAATGTTTATGTTGAAATTAGTCGAGAGGAATTTGATATAATTTTACTAACATTAAAAAAATAATATGGCAAAAATAGTTATGTATCATGGACAAGATTGTCCACATTGCCAGGCAATGATGCCATTGATTGATAAAGTACAAAAAGAATTAAATGTAGAAATAGAAAAAAAAGAAGTTTGGCAAAATGATGAAAATGCAGCGGAGATGCAAAAGGATACTGTAACGATAAAAAAAGCTTGTGGAGGAGAGATGGGTGTTCCTGTTTTTATAAATATGGACACAAAAGATTGTACATGCGGAGAGCTTAATTATGAAAAATTAAAACAATGGATACAAAAACAACAAAAATAATCGAAGTTTGGAAAAAATTGGGAAATCAACAACAAGTTTTTAAGATTAATCCAGATTCTTCAAAAGTTGAAAAATTGGCAACTGGTGTTTTGAATAATGAAGAAAAACATGGTTTGAAATTTTGTCCTTGCCGAATGAAAAGCGGAAATGCAGTTGAGGATTTGAAATTAGTTTGTCCTTGCAATTTTTTTGTACAAAAAGTATGGCAAGAAAAAGGAGAATGTTGGTGTGGTTTATTTATTAAAAAATAATTTTATATTATGAAAAAGCTACTATTAATTCTCTATGGGGCTCTCTTATTTGTCTTACCAGCGATTGTCTGGGCGAGACCTTATGCTTACGTTACGAATGCTGATGATAATAGCGTTTCAGTTATCGATACAGCAACTAATAGTGTGATAAAGACTATTGGTGCAGGAAATTTTTCTTTAGGCGTTGGAATTACGCCAGATCGGACTAAAGTTTATATTACTAATGCTTTTGGTAATAGTATTTCAGTAATTAATACTACGACTTTAGAAGTAGTTAAGACAATATCTTTAGTTGATCAGCCTTATGGAATTGTTTTTAATCCATCTGGGACAAAAGGCTATGTGTCATTAGGAAATTTGTCCGGGTATGTTTCAGTTATAAATGTAGCAACAGATGAGCAAGAGGCTTTAATAACTGTTGGAAATAGTCCGGCGGGATTAACAATTAATCCGTTGGGAACAAAATTATATGTTGCGAATTTTAATGGAGGCGATGTTTCAGTTATTGATTTGAATTCTAATACCGTAATAAAAACAATAAGCGGAGTTGGAAATTTTCTTCATGATGCAGTGATTAATTCGGCTGGGACTAGATTATATGTTGCATCATTTGATGGATCGAGCAATGGATATGTTGCAGTAATTGATACTGTTAATGATTTGTATCTTACTTCTATTAGTATGGGAGCTGGTACTGATACAACCGGATTAGCTTTGAATCCGTTGGGCAGTTTGCTATATGCAACTAATATTTTAACTGATGAAGTCAAAATAGTTGATACAACTAATAATTCAGTAATTGGATCTATAACTGTTGGCGATGCTCCATGGGGAATATCATCAAATTATTTAGGTACTAGAGTTTATGTTGTAAATCAAGATTCTAAGAATATATCAGTGATTGATGTGTCAACTAATACTGTTATTGATACAATTTCCGTTGGAAATAGGCCTTATGCAGTAGGAACTTTTTTAGAACAGCAACCAATTATTTCTGTTTCTGAATCTGATTTAAGTTTTGAGAGAACTTTAGCTAGCGAGGAGAGAATAGAAAATATTACAGTCTTCAATTATGGGACAGTTAATTTGAATTTAAATCAAATATCTTCAACTGATGATGAATTTGTATTAGAAAATGATAATTGTTCAAACGAATCAATAATACCGCAAGGGACTTGTACTTTTGATGTCGTTTTTAGACCACAAACTTCAGGTTCAAAAACTGCTAGTTTAACGATAACATCTAATGATCCAGATCATATTACAACTTTGATAAATTTGAGCGGTGCTAGTATTTATGCGGATCGTTTTGTTACTAAGCGACCAAAATCTAAGCAAGTGCTAATTGAGAAAAACAAAAATCTTTATGCAAAAAATTTAACTTTGAAATTTAAAAAATATCCAAAAAAATTAAAAAAAGTAAAATATTATTTGCAAATTAGAAAATATAAAAAATATTTAAATCCAGCTCAATCGTCAGAGATATTTTTGAAAAAATATATTAAACTAAATAATAATTTTTATAATTATAGTGGTAAAAATTATAAAATTAAGTTTAAATTTAAGTATAGCCAAAAAGAATTTAAAGCTTTGAAGAAAAGAAATAAGCTTGTTAAAGAAAAAAACTTGAGATTAAAGTATTATGATGGTTTGGAATGGAAAAATTTAAAGGCAGAATTATCAACTAAAAATAATACTCTAATCAAATATTATACAAACTTAGATAATGCTAATTATTATTTTGGTATTGGTATTAAATAAAATTTATGTCTGAAGGATTTAGAGAGATCAGTTTGGCAAAAGCGAAAGCTATAAAAAATGAAGAACTAAAAACTAGTTTTGTTGATGTTGTGGAAGATTCTGGATTGTCAGACTCTAAAAAAATTTTGATTAATAAAAAATTGGCTGAAGTAGCTAGGAATGATTTTTCTTTTGCGCAACAAAAATATTTTTAGATTGGCTAAGTTTAGAAAAAGCAAAAACTAAAGATGTGATTGAAGCAAGAAAATTAAATAATTTATATAGCGAATTGAAAGAATATTTAACAAATTTAAGATCTGAAAATAATTAGAAAAATATGATATATGATTTGATTATAATTGGCGGCGGACCAGCTGCTTTGTCAGCTGGAATTTATTCTGCGCGCAAAGAATTGAAAACATTAATTTTATGCAAAGAAATTGGCGGGCAAGTGAAAGAAGCTTGGGAGATAGAAAATTATTTAGGATTAGGAAAAATAAAAGGAACTGATTTTGCAAAAAAAATGCGAGAGCATATAAGTTTGTTTGAAAATATTTTGGTCAAAGAAAATGCTTTGGTTAACAAGATTGATAAAGAAAATGAAAATTTTAAAGTGGCAACAAATGCAGAATCTTTTTTGGGTAAAACTGTTTTGATTGCGTCAGGAAGCAAGCCAAAAAGATTGGGTGTACAGAATGAAGGAAAGTTTGTGGGCAAAGGCGTATCATATTGCGCGACTTGCGATGCGCCGATGTTTAAAGATAAAAATGTAGTAGTAGTTGGCGGAGGAAATGCGGCATTGGATGCAACAAATGAATTATCAATGATTGCAAAATTTGTTTATATTTTAGATATTGGCAAAGAATTTATTGCTGATAAATTTTTGTCAGAAAAAGTTTTGAAAAATAAAAATGTAAAAGAAATTCATAATTCAAAGATTGTTGAATTTATTGGCAATGAAAAAGGATTTGTAAAAGAAATTATTTATGAAGATTTGAATAGTAAAAAGAAAAATAAATTGGAAGTTGAAGGAGTATTCGTAGAAATTGGATCAATGCCGGCACTTGTAAAACAGGCAATAAAATTGAATGAAAAGAGCGAGATTGTTGTTGATGAAAAAAATATGACGACAGAGCCTGGAATTTTTGCGGCTGGAGATGTGACAAATACAAAGTATAAACAAATTGCGATTTCGGTTGGTGAAGGTGCAAAGGCTGGGTTGGCAATTTATGAATATTTAAATCGCTGATTCTTTACGCGGAATAACGCGGAAGCTAACGCGGAAAATGCGGAAACTAAACTGAATTAAAAATTTTTAATTATAAATAAAATAATTTTAATATTATGCCAAGAGATACAGGCAATCCAATTAGTGAAGAAGAAGTTTCAACTGATCAGGAGTCAAAAGAAGTCCGATTGGGCCATGCTGTTGAAGCTTATGGCGGATCAAGTAGAGAATTGCTGGCGACTATGTTAGATCAAGAGGAATTTAAAAATGATCCTCGTTTTGGTGATTTGATTTCGGAATTGAAAACTAGATTAGAACAAGAAACTACTGAAGCTAGAGATCCTTTTGATGTAGAATGGATTGGAAAAGAATTGGTTCATTTGGATCCAGAAAAATTGGCAATGTTAAAGAAAAAAGAATTTAGAGATTATGCGACCGAATTAAAAACTTTTACTGAATCTGGTGATGTGGCGAAAGACGATAAAGGAAAATTATTTTTGGGATTGGAAGAAGTGGCGAGATTGACTGATGTTAAAGAAGTAAGCAAAAGAAAAGATTTGTTTGAAGGGATAAAAAGTTATGTTCAGGCTGAAAATTATAGCAGTCCATTATCAAGAGAAGCATGGGAAGTCAAAAATAGAATATATGATAAAGAAAGCTTATCAAGATTTGGCTCAAGAGATATTGTTAAAAGAGTATTGAGAGATGCCCAAAAAAATAATAGCGAATTATTTTTGCAATTACAAAGAAATTTAGGAGGAACCCAACTTTTATATGGACGTCATGTTTCTGTTAATGAAGCTCGAACTGTATTGGAAGGATTAATTGCAAGTAGTGCTTATCATTTATCTTCCGATAAAGTTTTATTAGTAAGTGAAGATGGGAATTTGGAAATTCAAGGTGATTTGTTTAATGAAATAAAAAATAGAAGCCAGGAAATGGCTAGAGATCTTTTGCCAGTAGTGAATTATTATTTAGCTTGTCGTCCGGAAAGACATGGTATGGAAGAAAGAGGAACATTGTCAAACTTAGCAAATTATCAAGAAAGATTAAAAGTAACTGGACTTTTGCAAGATAAACCTTTTTTGGATCTTTATGAAGAAGATGGAGTTGTATTGTCTGGACTTGAAGGTAGCGAAGCGATTAATAAAATGGCTCTCGAAACTAATCGAGTTGGAAATGAAGATTATGAAACGATGTATAAACCAATGTATGAAGAGCAGACAAGAAAAGCGAGTGAGGCAGAAAGAAGTTATTTTTATAAGCATAATGTTTTTCGTGAAGATAGTCGTCCTGGTTTTTATGAGGACCATGGTTGGATGTATCTTCAACAGGAATGGAGATCTGGACAAAGAAAATTGAGTGAAGCAGAGATGAAAGCATTTTTGGAAGATATCATGCGTAGAGATTATCCGCTTTTTCCTTTTTTATGGCATTTAACAAATGAAATAAGAAATCAGCAAGCAAAAATTGAAGAAGAGGTTCCGACTAAGGTTGAAGAAGAACAAGAGATTTTGAAATCGACAGACGTAAAATTCTTTGGAAAGAGAATGGATGGATTAAAAGAAGAAATGGAAGCATATGATAAATTAGCAAGTTCTTGGACGATAGGCAAGAAAGAAAAATTAGCAGAAAAATGGCGTGGGATTAAAAGTGATTGGTTGAAAACTCCTTTAAGGTATTCATATTCTCAAGTGAAACTTAGGTATGAGGGTATTGAAGAAATTGATTTTTCCGCTTATGATCATTTTTTTAGAGATATAGATGATTTGGAAAATTTTGAACAATTACGTGAAGCAGCGAGCGAGTTTTTTAATATGAACAAATTAGTGGAAACGATTGCTGAAGGAATATTGGAAAAACGTTTGAAAGAACTTGAAAAAAATGAAGCTGATATGAAATATTTGGTGAAAATGTATAAAGTTGGTTATGAAAAAATAATGGGATATAAACAAGAAGGAATGGAGATTTCTGAAGATAAAGAAAAACAAATTAAGATTGATCCAGAAGTTTTGGCAAGATATGGTGAGGAGTAAAATAATTTTATATATAAAAAGAAACTAGAAATAGTTTCTTTTTTGTTGACTAAAATTATTAATTTTTGTATATTAAGACATTGATGTTTTGTTATTTTTGTCTTATTTTTGTTCATTACAATTTGTGCTTTTTGTGAGCCGACAAGTCCGCCAAACGGCGAACAATCCCGCCTTCACTCTGCGGAGTTACGGCGGGCAAAGGGAGGTAGGAATGGCAGAAGAACAGAAGTTGGGTTTGCCAGATAATTGGAAGAGAAAGTTGAATAATGGCGAAAAGTATGTTCCGGTTGTTTCAAACAATTCTTCTTGGCGTCAGAGTTCTTCGTATGCAGTAATTCTTGGATTTTTCATGGTCGTGATTTTTACAGGAGCATCGGCATTTTTGGGTGTGAAGATTGCTCAGGTTCCTGAAGCTTCAATGACTGTGGCTCTTGTTGCTGTTGCATTGGCAAAGATTTTGAAGCGCAATAATTCGTTGCTTGAGAATGTGATTATCCAAAGTATGGCTTCAGTTTCGACTGGCGTTGCAGCTGGCGCGCTTTTTGTGCTTCCGGCAATCTATATTTTGGAGCTTGAAATTTCTAATGTAATGATGATGTTTTTGCAGATGTTTTTGGCAGTTGGATTGGGCGCTTTTATTGGACTGCTATTGATGATTTTGTTGAAGAGGTATTATGTTGTTGAACAGCATGGAGAATACGAATTTCCTGAAGCAACTGCAACCACTGAAATTCTTGTTTCTGGAGTGAGTAGTGGTGCAGAATCAAGGGCAATCTGGATCAGTCTTTTGGTTGGCTATCTGGTTGATTTTGGCAATAATTATTTTGGATTCTGGAAGTCCATTTTTCAGACATCGTACATGCCGGTATTGAAGGGTGTAGCAGAAAAGGGAAAGTTGCTTTTCAACTATGATACAAGCTTGGCAATTTTGGGCATGGGCTATCTCGTTGGAATCAGATTCGCTTTGTACATGTGTGTTGCTTGCATGGTTGGTTATTATATTTTGGTTCCTTGTTTTGCTTTTGGCTATTCTGACTTGTTGCCATTCATTCCAGATTATTTGTGGATGAAGATCTCAGGCGGACAGGCAATTTCTCATGAAGCGGCAATGGCGTCTGCTTCAGCTGATGATATCTTTATTGTTTTTGTTAGGCCAATCGGTATTGGTGTGTTTTTCATGGCTGGTGTGATTGGCATTATCAAGCAGTTTCGAAAGATTGTTGATTCGGTGAAGACGAGTTTCAAGCAGACGAAGCTTTCTTCAAGCGAAACTTCGGAAGAGCATTTGAGGGATTTGAAGATGAATCTGGTATTGATTCTTTTGGGAATTACGATGCTGGTGTTTTTTGGATATATTTTTGGTTTGGTAGGTTTGAATGTTCTGATTGCAGTTGTCGTTTTCTTTATTGCAGCTGCTTTGCTGATTGTTTTTGTGCCGGCAGCGATTATGGCAACCGTAACGATGGGTAATGCACCAGTTTCAGGAATGACTATCGTAACATTGGTCTTGGCATGTATTGCATTGCTGGCTCTTGGTTTCAAGGGCAAGGATGGAATGCTTGTTGCAGCATTGTTTGGAACATTCATGTGCACTGCGTTGGCGTTTTCTTCAAGCTTTGTGACTGATCTGAAGATTGGCTACTGGCTTGGAGCAACTCCTGCAAAACAGCAGGCACTGAAGTTAGCATCAACTTTTGTTTCAGTAGCAGTGGTAATTTTTGCAATGCATATTATCAATCAAGAGTATGGATTTGTGAAGAGCGATGCTCATCAGAATCCAATGCCAGCGCCTCAGGCAAATGCAATGGCAAGTATTATCAAGACTTTTTTGGGTGGTGGGCAAGCGCCTTGGTATTTGTATGGCTTTGGAATGGCGATGGCAATTATCTTGAACTGGATGGGAATTTCGGCTCTGGCTGTAGCTTTGGGCTTGTATATTCCAATTGAATACAATATTCCATTGCTTGGTGGCGCAATTATTGCAATGATTGTTTCAAAACAGCGTAAAGATGATGGCGATGAAAAAGAAAAACTGGCAAAGGAAAGGTATGATCGAGGTACTTTGATTGGAACTGGCTTTGTAGCAGGAGGTTCCATTGCTGGAATTACAGCTGGAATTTTGAAGTATATTTTGAAGTATTACGGATTTGATCTTCCGACTTGGTTCTTTGTTCATTTCTTGGGATATCCGGCGTTGGTGAATGATAATGGTGAAATGGTAACTTATAGTTTGGCAACGAACTATGATTGGTCGAATTGGATCAGTCTGTTGATTATTGTATTTTCAATTTGGTTCTTTTATTGGTACACTTCGAAAAAGACGAAGACACAAAAAGCATAAGTTATAATCATGTTTGAGACATGATTTTTTTTGTGAAGGGTAATAACTGGATTTAGCCACCAAATTTAGTAACTAAATCAATTAATAATTCTTCTTGTTTGTCTAGCGAAATCATTCTATGATTAAATTTCCAAGCAA
>JBAZSC010000003.1 GCA_041662665.1 Patescibacteria group bacterium | reverse complement strand
CGAGAGAGACATCACGTCGCACAATATATCTTTTACGACGTCTTTAATCTCAGAAGAATCAAGACTACTCCCCTTAATTTATTTATTTTTTTAATTAATTATTTGTATTCATTTATTAATTAATTATTATAATCTAATCAATAATCATCAGCCCTACTTTCACCTCGTTTTATTAACTTCCTCATTTATTAATTAATATAATTATTAAATTAAATAAATATATCCACTTAAGCTAGACCTGGCAAACCCAAATCCAATTTATCTGTTTTATTCAAAAAAGGAGATTAAGACTTCTAAAATGTTAAATCAATTTCACAAATATTATATCAGCATATATCAGCGTTCGAAATCAGCATAGAATCAGCGATTTATAAAAAAACCAGGTAAATTGATACCTGGCAAGACATATAAAACGCTACAATCGCCAAATTTTAACAAATTTTACATCAGATATATCAGCGTTAGCATCTGCGTTAGAAATCAGTGTATAATCAGCTTCTACTTTAAATATTTCATTGGATCAACTGGATTACCATTAATACGAACCTCAAAATGTAAATGTGGACCAGTTGTCATCCAGCCAGCACCACGAGATCCAGGAGCGCCACCAGAAAGGCCTATAACATCGCCACGTTTTACATTTGCACCTTCAGCAACATAACAAGCAGATGCATGCCCAAATACTGTTGAAAGACCATTACCATGGTAGAGAAGAATATAGCTATACCCTAGCCCTGCATCACTATATTTTGCGACATATCCATCAGCTGGCGCATGCATTGGAGTTCCTTGTGGAGCTGGAATATCTATCGCATAATGTTGCAATCCCCAAAAAGAATAATAACTAGAATCCATAAAATAAGCGCTAATACCTTGAACAGGATTTATCGGCCAACCTAATTCCGCGCCACCCACATCTTGCCAATTATCTTGATTCGGATCATCTTGCTGTTGGCTTCTAATCTGTTGTTCAATTGCATAAATTTCATTATTCGCTGCGTCCTGTTCTTCCTTTGCTTTAGCAAGCAAAGCCTGAAATTCTTCTTCTTTGTCTTCAGTTTGAGCTAAAATATTTTCCTTTCCAGTCCTCTTTCCATCTAATTCTTCTTTTTCGTATGCCAATTGATCATCTAAATTAGCTAAATCCTTTGCCTTAGAATCTAAATCTTTCTTATTGCTTTCCATTTCGACTTTAATTTTTTGTACTTGATCTAATGTCTGTTGACCCTTATTTTCCAATGTTTCCAGATTATCCAATTGATCCAAAAATTGCGAAAATGAATTATAGCCAAATAAAATCTCAATTGGACTAATTTGATCATATTCATTAATCAATCTAATATATTCTCCCAAAACGACTTTTTGTTTTGAAATTTCTTGTTTCTTCAAATCAATTTCAGATCTCAATTTTTCAATCTCTAAATTCGTTCTCTGAATCTCAGCCTGAGTTTTTTGAATTTGAGCTTTTGTCTTATCAATTTCTGTATCAATAATCGTAATTTGATTTTTTAATGTAACTTGTTCGCTTTGTTTTTGATCAATTTGTTGCTGAAGTTCTTGAATTTTTTGATCAATTTGTTGAATATCATTCTTTTTTGCATCTAATTGTGAATTCAAATCAGCAAATGCATTAAAATTAAATGCAAATACAAAAAATAATATTATTACTGATAAAAATATTTTTTTGAACATAAATTTTATTTTATATTTTAATCTAAATTATTCTACAAATTTAATGCCTGATCAATTCTCTTTAATGTCTCATCTTTACCTAAAACAAAAGCAACTTCAAAAGGCGATGGAGACTTCTTTTCTCCTGTTAAACAAGACCTTAATGGCCATAACAGCTCTCCCCTTTTATCCTTAGCAATTTCCAACAAAACTTTCTCAATATTTTCTTTTGTCCAATCTTGAACTGAAATCTTACTTAATGCTTCTTTAGACATATTTAATGACGCCTTTAATTCATCATCAGTCATCTTTTTCCATAGCAATAATTCTTTATTATATTTAATGTCGGTAAAAAAGAATTTATTGTTTTCACCAACGGAAGATAAATTGTTTAATCTTTCTTTTTCTATTTCTAATACTTTTTTTAAATATTCTTCAGTCTTCTGTTCTGATTTTGCATTTTTATAAAAATCTTTTTGCTCAAAATAGGGCAAAGCTAATTTATACAACTCATCAATTGGCAAATTTTTAATATAATGACTATTAATCCAATCTAATTTTTTTATATCAAATACTGCTCCTGATTTATGAACTTTTTTTATATCAAATTTCTGTATTAGTTGGTTTAAATTAAAAAATTCTTCTTCACTCCCCTGTCCAGGATTCCAACCCAAAAATGCCACAAAATTTATTATTGAATCTCTTAAATAGCCTTTTTTAATATAATCCTCTACTGACACATCGCCTTGTCTTTTTGATAATTTAGTTCGATCAGGATTTAGAAGCAATGGCAAATGCGCAAAAAAAGGAACTTGCCAATCAAAATTATTATACAGCTGAATATACTTGGGAGTGCTAGATATATATTCTTCGCCACGAATAACATGAGTTATTTCCATCAAATGATCATCAATTACATTAGCAAAATTATAAGTAGGATATCCATCAGACTTTAATAAAATCTGATCGTCAAGCATGTCATTTTTAATACTTATTTTACCTCTAATCAAATCTCTATATTCTGTAAAACCAGCAGTATCTATTTTTTGTCTGATAACAAATTTTTCTTTATTAGCAATTTTCTTTTCTATTTCCTCTTTAGACAAATCTAAACATTTTCGATCATACATCGGCGCTCTACCATTTTCAATCTGCATTTTTCTCATTTCTTCTAGCCTTTCTTCAGTACAAAAACAATGATATGCCTTTTCTTTTTCAACTAGTTCAAATGCATATTTTTTATAAATATCTAAACGTTCAGATTGAATATACGGACCCTTATCTCCTTTTTGAATTGGCTTTCCATTTTCAACAAAAACACCTTCGTCATAGTCTAAACCTGCCCAATTCAAAGTTTTTATTAAATTATCCAAAGCACCCTCAACATATCTTTTTTTATCAGTGTCTTCAATTCTCAATACAAATTTTCCCTTATTTTGCCTAGCAAAAATATAAGCATATAATGCCGATCTAAAATTTCCAATATGCATGTATCCAGTTGGAGATGGCGCAAATCGTGTTCTTACCATAAAATATTATTTACCCAATTTATTAATTTTACTTATTTTACCAATTTTTACTAGTTTTATTAATTATATTTATCAATTTTACTCTTATAAACTAAATGCGTAAATTTAAATGTTGCCGTAATTATTCTTCCAAAACGCCAAGGTTCAAATAATACTCGCCATAACCATTCTAAACCAATTTTCTGAAAAAATCTAGGGGCTCTTTTCGCTTTTCCTGCAATAAAATCAAATGACCCGCCAACACCCATTGCTAATTTTACACTTGATAAATTTGGGAGGTTTCTAACAATCCATTTTTCTTGTTTAACTTGTCCAAAAGCAACAAAAACAACATCCGCTTGAGATTTATTAATTAATTCTTGAATAACATAATCATCACCTTCTTGATACGTACCTTCATAAACTCCAGCAATATTTAAATTTGGATAAACAGCTTTCATTTTTTTGGAAGTATACTCCCCTACTTTGTCAAAACCACCCAAAAAAAAGATAGAACAATTTTTGTGTTCACCTATCTTTGCTATTTCCCACATCAAATCAACACCACTGATTCTCTCCTGCAAAACACTTTTACAAAATCTTGGATAGAAAATTAAACTGATTCCGCTTATCATTATTCTAAAATTTTCGTTTACCCTTAGTAAAAATTTATTCTTCAAATTCGATTTCCAGTTTAAATATTTCGCCGCCCAAAGCATTCCAATACCATCAGGTATTGCTAAACTTGAATTATTAAGTATTCGTTTAAACTCGTCATCTTTCAAAGCAGCCATAATAAACTCAGGATTTACAGTTGAAATGTAATTCTTATTGTTCTCTACTAAAAAATTATTGATCTTTTCCAAGACTTGATCAAAAGTTAACTTATTAATTTTTACACCCAAAATATCTATTTTTTCCATAAAATAATTTTCTACTTGGCTTTAGCCAAGGTTCGGAATGCTTTAGCATTCGGTAAATGCTTTAGCATTTAGTTTAAAACAAACTTCTTTAGTGTTTTATAATTAGATCCTAGCTTTCCCCTTAACACACTTTCCATCAAATCAATTTCATTCACTCGCCAACTTCCACTTATTTTTTCATTTTCAATCAACCTAATTTCTTTTTCTGTAATTTTATCAATTCTGCCAATAGTCAAATGCGCTTTATACTTTCTTTTTTCAGGTTCAAAAAATTTATACTTTTTCAATTCATCTCCAATGATTTTTTGCAAGGTTTCAATTTCATTACAACTGTTAACTCGAAGAACAACTACTCTTGGCTGTTTCTTACTTGGAAAAAAATCATAATCTGCTAATTTTGCTATAAAGATTTTCAATTTAATCTTTGACAAGACACTTTTAACTTTTTCAATTTCATTATTGTCTAAATAGTTCAGAAAATGCAATGTAATATGTAACTTTTTTCGAGGTTCCCATCTTACACCATTAAAATCAGCAAAATTCTTTTGCACTTTTGCAATTTTTCTTTTTATACTGAGAGAAACATTTAATGAAATAAATATGCGCTTCTTTTTCATAACTTTAGTATAGCAAAATATTTGAAGATTTTCAAAAAAATGCTAGACTTAAAGCAAATGCAATACTTTGAAACAATAATAATTGGTGCGAGGCTTGCCCCGTACCAATTTTCTGCAAACTTTTAAAAAGCAATATTTTTCCAAAGTTATGAATCAAAATAAATTTTATGAAACAATAATAATTGGTGCTGGCCCTGCCGGATTATCAGCAGCCAAAACTCTTGCAAAACAAAACAAGAAAGTATTAGTATTAGAAAAAAATTCAGAATTTGGCAAAAAAATTTGTGCTGGCGGTTTAACACAAAAAGATATAAACTATTTTAACATTCCAATATCAATTTGTGATAAAAGTTTCAATTCAGCAAAAATTATTGTTTACAGAAAAATAATCAATTTAAATCAAAACGAACCTTATCTCTATACTGTTGAACGTGAAAAACTAGGATCCTATCTAGCAGAACAAGCAAAAAAATCCGGAGCAACTATTCTAACTAGCACAAAAGTTATTTCTATTCAAAAAAACTCTCTAAATACTGAGAAAGAAAGTTATCAATTTAAATATTTAATTGGCGCAGATGGAGCAAACTCTCTAGTTCGAAAGTTCCTAAAGATACCAACTACCAAATTAGCGACTACGATGCAAGTCCGAACAAATAAATTGTTCAAAGATTTTGAAATCAAAATTGACACAAAACTATTTGGTCCTCACTATGCTTGGATCTTTCCACACCAAAATCACACTCGTTTTGGAACAGCAACAGATCAAAAATATTTTTCAATTTCAAAATTAAGAAACAATTTTTTTGAATGGCTAAACAAAAATGGCATTACAGAAAAAAATATTGAGTCATTTCCAATTAATTATGATTATCGAGGAATGAAATTTAATAACTTTTTTCTTATCGGTGAAGCAGGCGGATTCACTAATGGATTAACAGGTGAAGGAATCTTTGGCGCTCTCCTATCTGGTCAAGAAGCAGCAAAAAAAATTATTGATCCAAATTATAAATATAGTGAAAAATTTAACAGACTCTTAGAACAAAAAAAATTCTGTGAAAAATTTATCAGTCTGTATAAAATAAAACCAATGATATCGCTTTTATATAGGTTGCTTCCTTATTATCTTAGAAATGAAAACAGAAAAGAAAAAGTCATTAATTACTTTACAAAATAATGTCATTTAATTTATATAATATTATTCCATCAATTAAATTACCTCCTGACAAAAATCAGGTTTTTTCTTATTTATCAAAAGAAAATATATCGCTAGGTCAAGTTGTTGAGATTCCTTTTCGTGGAAAAACAATAAAAGGTATCGTTTATTCACTGAACAATAATAATGTTCAAGAGCTTGGTTTTAAACCTAAAGAGATCATTAAACAAGTAGAAAATATTAATTTAACGAACAAGCAGATAGAACTTGCAAAATGGATTTCAGAATATTACCACACATCTGTTGCTTCTGTCATAAAGCTAATGTTGCCACAAGCTGTTAATCAAAGAACAAAAGAAAAAGATGTAAAATCAGATACTATCGCCTATCCAAAACTCACAAAACAACAACAAATAATATTTGAAAAAATAAATTCAACAAAAGATTTTAAAGTTTTTCTTATTCATGGAGTAACTGGTTCAGGCAAAACAGAAATTTATTTAAAATTAATTGAACAGCAAATAAAATTAGATAAACAATCAATTGTCTTAGTTCCAGAAATTTCTTTAACTCCACAAACAATCAATCGATTCTCCCAACATTTTAATCAAGAACAAATTGCAATTTTACATTCCAAATTATCAACTGGAGAAAAATTTACTCAATGGAAAAAAATAAAATCAAATAAAGCAAAAATAATTATTGGACCAAGATCAGCAATCTTTGCTCCCATTCAAAATTTAGGCATTATCATTATTGATGAAGAGCATGATTCATCATATAAACAATATGATCAAAATCCTCGTTACCATGCAAGAGAAGCAGCTATAAAATTAGCCAACATATTTAACACAAAAGTTGTCCTTGGATCAGCTACTCCAAGTATCGAATCATATTATATGGCTGAACAAAATATTTATTCACTACTAAAATTGCCTTCAAGATTCACCGCAAACTCAATAATGCCAAAAGTAGAAATTGTTGATATGCGAGAAGAATTCAAAAAGAGGAATTTCTCAATTTTTTCCGAAAGTTTGCAAAAAGAGCTAGAAACTATTATAAAAAATAATCGCCAAGCTCTGCTATATATAAATAGAAGAGGCATCGCCACATTTGTAAATTGTCGAGATTGCGGTTATGTTGCGACTTGCAAAAATTGCGATGTTCCTCTTACTTTTCATCTCTATAAACAAAATAATTTAAGCTGTCATTACTGTGGCTACACAACTCCCACACCGATTTCCTGTCCAAGATGCAAAAGTTCAGCTATAAAATATTTTGGCACTGGAACAGAAAAAGTTGAACAGGAGTTGCAAAAAATGTATAAATATGTTAGAATATTCAGGATGGATTCAGATACTACTCGCACCAAGCACTCGCATGCCCAAATTTACAATGATTTTAGGCTAAAAAAAGCCAATATCTTGATCGGTACGCAAATGATTGCCAAGGGCTGGGATCTTGAGGGAGTCGATCTTGTGGGCGTTATTTCTTCAGATGTTGGTTTGAATCTACCAGATTACAAAGCGCAAGAAAGAACCTTTCAACTTCTTACACAAATTGCTGGAAGAACTGGTAGAGGTATTACTCCTGGCAAAGTAATTTTTCAAACATATAAGCCAGATAGCTTTGTTATTAAAACTGCGTCCAATCATGATTTTGAAAGTTTCTACAAAAATGAAATTAAAACTCGTCGAGATCTTGATTATCCTCCATTCGTTAAAGTCATCAAGTTAATCTATAAAAATTCCGATCCAGACCAAGCCCAACACGAATCAGCGAATTTGGCAAACAAGCTTCGAAAACTTTTAACTTTAGACTTTAAACTTTTAACTATTTTAGGTCCTGCCCCATCGTTTTTTACAAAAATTCAAGGCCGATACATCTGGCAAATTATAATTAAACTTAAAGATCTAAAATTTAAAGATTATATCTTAAAACAAGTTCCTAATGATTGGATTGTTGATATCGATCCAGAGAGCTTACTTTAAGACAGTATTCGAAAACTCATTCGCAAATATTAGAAAATAAATTAGAGTGTTACATGAAGATTATTACTTATCCAAATGAAATCCTTAGAATGAAAACTCAAACAATTGAGAATTTTTCTGATATTCAAAAAATGGTTCCTGAATTTGTTAAAACTATGCTTGATCATGATGGTATTGGCTTAGCCGCTCCACAAATTGGAAAATCAATAAAATTAATTGCTATTCAAACTAAAGATGGACCAAAAATATTTATTAATCCAAAAATAACTTCTAAATCTTTAAAAAAAGAAATTGCTGAAGAAGGTTGTTTATCTTTACCTAAAATTTTTGGCAAAGTAAAAAGAGCCTACAAAGTTACAGTCAAATTCCAAGATGAAAATGGAAATAAAAACAAAATCACTGCCAAAGGACTTTATGCTCGTGTACTTCAGCATGAAATTGATCATCTCGACGGCATTCTATTTATAGATAAAATTATCAAATAAATGTTAAAAAATATAAAAACAATTTTTTTTGGTACACCTGATTTTGCTGTCCCAACTTTGAATTCTCTAATAAAAGGAACAAACTTAATTGCAGTTGTAACTCAGCCAGACAAAAAAGTTGGCAGAAAACAAATATTTTTACCCTCACCAGTCAAACAGATTGCAATTAAAAATAATATTAAAGTTCTTCAACCTCAAAAAATAAAAGAAAATATAGAATTCATAAATCAAATTAAAGATCTTAATCCTGATGTTATTATTGTTGCAGCCTACGGAAAAATTATTCCAAAAGACATTTTAAATTTACCAAAATATGGTTGTATTAATATTCATGCCTCTTTATTACCAAAATATCGCGGTGCATCTCCAATTCAAACTGCAATTCTAAATGGAGAAAAAGAAACAGGCATCACAATTATGGTTATGAACGAAAAAATGGATGAAGGCGACATAATTGCACAAAAAACTGAAAAAATATATAATGATGATACCTCAGAAACATTGCATAATCGTTTATCAAAAATCGGTGCTGAATTTCTCCTAAAAATATTGCCTGATTATATTAATAAAAAAATTACTCCCAAGCCTCAAGATAATAATCAAGCAACTTACACAAGAATCATCAAAAAAGAAGATGGAAAAATTGATTGGCAACAAAATGCCAAAAATATTTTACAACAAATTAATGCTTTCTATCCTTGGCCTTCAGCCTATACTTTTATCGACAAAAAACGTTTCAAAATAACAAAAGCAAGTATAATCAATCAAGATACAAAAAAACAAAATGGCACAATATTTATTCATGAGAATAAAATCGCTGTTGCCTGTTTTAAAAACATTCTTGTTATAGATAAATGGCAACCAGAAGGAAAAAAAGAAATCGCAACTTCAGATTATTTACGAGGAAATAAAAATATTATAAATAAAATCGCTATATAAAAAATAAAATGTCAGAACCATATAAAGCAAGCAAAAAAGAAACGATCATGTTAATTTTCGCAGTAATTATCGTAGTTGGCGGCATTATTGCTATTTTTGTTAAACCTCAATGGAAATTAAATATCAAGCCAGTCAAAAATAGCCAAACAAATTTGAACGAATCACAATCTACAATACCAACAATTACTGCTTCAGAATTAAAAGAAAAAATTGACAATCAAGAAAACATTTATATTTTAGACGTTCAAAGTGAACAAAATTATTTAACCAAGCATATTCCTGGTTCAATAAATATTCCATATGAGCAAGTCGAAGCAAGAATAAAAGAAATTCCAAATAATAAAGAAATAATTACAACTTGTACTAATGATAATACCTGCAAAACTTCAACGAAAGCCGCTGAGCTACTATCGTCAAAAGGATTAAAAAATGTTAAAAGTTTCAAGGAAGGAGTAACAGGTTGGGAAGAACAAAATTATCCAATAATTTCTGGATTCGATGCAATTTATAAAAGCATTAATTTAGATCAATTAAAACAAAAAATTGATAATAACGAGGATATCGTTATTTTAGATATCAGAGAAAAAGATAGTTTTGACAAATCACATATCAAAAATGCAATTAATATGCCATTCGAAGAAGTAGCTAACAGAATAAAAGAATTGCCTAGAAACAAAGAATTAATTGTTTATGATGAAACAGGAAATAGAAGCAAATTGATTGTCGAAAGTCTAACTAAAAAAGGTTTTACGCAAGCAATTAATCTCATCAACGGTTACCTAGATTGGCAAAACAAAAATTACCCAATCGAATAAAATATTTAAAAATTATAAACAAAAAACCTCTCGTCGAGGTTTTATTTTTGACTTTAGATTTTAAACTTTTGATTCGCCTAAGTTCCCATCTTCCATGAATTCAAGTATTTCTTTTGCTCAGGAGTCAATTTATCAATTTTGATACCCATTGAATCTAGCTTTAATCTTGCTACTTTTTCATCAATCTCTTTTGGCACAGAATAAACTTTTGACTCAAGAGATTTATAATTTTTAACAACATATTCAACGCACAATGCCTGATTAGCAAAGGACATATCCATTACGCTTGCTGGATGACCTTCGGCAGCAGCTAAATTAATCAATCTACCTTCTGCAAGTAAATTAATCTTTTTTCCATTCGCCAAAACATACTGTTCAACAAATGTGTTCACTAATTTCGAGCTCTTTGAAATCTTCTTTAACCCTTCAATATCAATTTCGGCATTAAAATGTCCGGAGTTGCAAACAATTGCGCCATCTTTCATTTTCTTAAAATGATTTTGAGCAATTACATTAAGATCACCTGTTAATGTGCAAAAAATATCTCCCAAGCTTGCTGCTTTTTGCATTGGCATTACCATAAATCCATCCATACTTGCTTCAATCGCCTTAATTGGATCAATTTCACAAACTATTACATTTGCACCCAATCCTTTTGATCGCATTGCAAATCCCCTACCACACCAGCCATATCCAACAACAACAACAGTTTGTCCTGCAAAAAGAACACCTGTTGCTCTAATTATACCATCAATCGTACTTTGACCTGTTCCATATCTATTATCAAACAAATGCTTAGTCAAAGCATCATTAACAGCAATAATTGGAAGCTCTAAAGCCTTATCTTTTTCCATTGCTCGAAGTCTAATAACTCCAGTTGTTGTCTCTTCCATACTGCCTAAAATATCTTTAATCTGATTTTTTCTTTTTGAATGCAATAATGAAATCAAATCGGCTCCATCATCTAAAGTCACAGCTGGCTTAAAATCCAAAACTTCATTTAAGTGTTTGTAATAAGTTTTCTTATCTTCACCTTTTATTGCAAAAGTGTTAATCCCAAAATCTTTTGTCAAACTTGCTGCAACATCATCCTGAGTAGATAATGGATTGGATGCGCATAAAACAATTTCTGCTCCGCCTGCTTTTATAGTTCTCATTAAATTTGCTGTCTCGCAAGTTACATGCAAACAAGCGCCAATTTTCATGCCAGAAAAAGGTTTTTCTTTCTTAAATCTTTCTTTAATTAAATTCAAAACAGGCATTTGCGACTCAGCCCATTCAATTCTCTTTTTTCCATTTTTCGCTAACTCCAAATCTTTTACATCTGATTTCATATTTTTTCTTTAAAATTTTTATTAAATCTTGTTTTAAAATTATTTAAGGTAAAACTATGTGTTTGCGTCCCATATTTTTCAACAGTATACGCTGAAGCACAAGCTCCAACTTTACCCATTTTATCAGCTTCAAAATTATTTAGCAAACCAAATACTAATCCAGCACGATAAGCATCACCTGCACCAGTAGGATCCAAAACCTTTTTTGGCTTTGCAATTGGAATTGTATATTTCTTATTATTAAAATATATTTCTGATCCTTTTGGACCTAATGTAATAATCAAATATTTTGTTAAATTTAGAATTTGCTGTTTAGTTAATTTAGTTTTTTGCAAAAAAACACTGAATTCATAATCATTCAAAATAGTGCATAATGAGCCTTTTGCCATTTTCGACAATTCATCACCAGTATAACCGCCAATTCCTTGTCCAGGGTCAAAAATATAAGGAATTTTCATATCCTGCAATTCTTTTGTATGCAATAACATTCCTTTATGACAATCAGGCGCGCAAATCGCCAATTCTGTTTTTTCTTTCTTAACAATCTTCTTCAAAGATAAATGATTATGTAACATTGCTCCTCCATGAAAAATCGTAATTTGATTATCATCCAAATCAGCAATTACATAACAAGAAGCTGTATAATCTTTTTTATGACAATTAATATAATTCGCTTTAATTTTGTTTTTCGCTAACCAAAGTTTATAATCAGCAAAATCTTTTCCAGCTGTTGCAAAAATAATTGGCTCAACTCCCAACAAATTAAGATTATAAGCAATATTACCAGCAGTTCCGCCAAATTCCTTAGATAATTTTTCAGCTCCAAAACAAACATTCAACATATGAATTTTGTCAGGCAAAATATGATTTTTGAATTTGTCATTAAAATTCATAATGTAATCAAAAGACAATGACCCGCATACTAAAACTTTTTTCATAAATATAATAACTTAACATTGAACAATTTCATTGTTCATAAATTTTTTATAAAATTGTTTTGTATTTTTTAATAATATTTTTAGCTTCAATTCCAGAAATTACTTTTAGCTTGCCATTCCTGTTCACTTCAATTAAACATAATTTGCTTCTGTTATCCAATTCATATCTTTTTAATCCCTTTTTATTTATAATATCTTTTATCTCAATTGGCAAAGCAAAATATAATTGACTTACAGAATAAAAAGTTCTTCTAGATATTTCCTTGATTATCGAATCCATTAATATATTAATTCTATTTTCAATCTCAATTGCCAAAATTTCAAATTTACTTGGCTTTTGTTCCATAACTAAGATATTAGGGATAAACAACAAATCTGCCCATTCAACTTTGATATTATATAGCACCTGCACAAATTTAGCTATCTCTTGATTACTCTTTTTATTTAATTTCATCTTGGCAATTTTTGCTGTTATCCTTTTAATTTCCTTCGCTTTTTTTTCAATTTTTTTCAATAATTCAGAATTATATTTTGGCTTCTTCTCGATCAGATTATTCAATACCAAAATGGCTTTCTCAAAATTTTCTTTTCGCCAATATAATATTCCTTTATTTTCCTTTATAACAATGTAAGCATTTTTAAAAAAAGGTCGTATTTTCTTATCTTTATTTTTGCCAACTGCAAAACCAAGAAAAAAGGAACTTAATTGCAACAAATTAGCTTTCTCAAATTTTTTATATGTTTTAAATATTTTTTTCATATTTTTGCATAAATAACTATGTTTTTAGCATAAATTATATGTTAAACTCATTATATGACATTTATAATGCTAAGTAAATACCTTTCCTAAGCCAGAATTCGAAAATATATTAGATTTATTAGAAAATTAATTAGAGTGAAAAACAAAACTATGGTCAGCATTGTTCTACCAACCTACAACGAAGTTGAAAATTTTAAAAAAATTGTCCGAGAAATATTAACTGTTTTTCGCGATAACAACATTGACGGCAACATTATCATCGTAGATGACAATTCACCAGATCAAACAGGTATTATGGCTCAAAGATTAAGCGAAGATATGCCAAAACAACTTTACGTCATCAATCGAGAAGCAAAAATGGGCTTAGGATCAGCTTATATCTCTGGATTTAAAAAAGCGCTCTTCTTAGGCGCTGACTATATTTTTGAAATGGACGCTGATTTTTCCCACAATCCGCATAGTATTCCAAGCTTCTTAAAAGCCATGAAGGATTCTGATTTGGTTATTGGATCAAGATATATTAATGGCGGATCAACAAAGAATTGGGAGCTTCATCGAAAATTGATTAGCCGTTTTGGAACATTATATGCCAAAACAATCCTAAAGCTAGAAATTGACGATCTTACTTCCGGATTTCGCTGTTATAAACGCCAAGTCCTAGAAAAAATTGATTTTGATCAAATCCAATCTGATGGCTATTCATTTCAAATTGAAATGGCGTATAAAACAAAATTAGCTGGCTTTAAAATAAAAGAAATACCAATTGTCTTTGCTGATCGCAAAAATGGTATTTCTAAATTCTCAAAAAAAATATTTTACGAGGCTTTCTGGATCGTCTGGAAATTAAGACTAAACTCAAAACAACAAACTTTAACTAAAAAATAAAATACCAGTATTTATCAAAGCATTAACAACTAAGATATATGAGAATAGTCTACTACAGCCTCCAACTCTTTAATTCTTTGTTTCAAACCTAACATCTCATCATCAGTTACAAAACCATTATTCCGGTAGATATCAAAACCCATTCTCTTTTCAACATGCTCCACTTTTTTTAACAACTTATTAAAATCTTTTCTTAGCATATTTGAATGGCATACATATCCATAAAATTTCATTAATTCAATTTTTGTTCGTTTTTTTGACATATATTTTTATTAAAATAAAATATTAAATCATTAAAACGTTTTTCTAACACTCTGAATTCTCCCATTAGCTTCAGATGTTCTTCTTGACTGCATACCTTTGTCAATTTCGAACGAAGATTGCCAAGCTCAATACTAATTCCTTCTAATTCTCTCTGATGCTCATCTAATCTTTTATCAACATCATCAAATCCTTTTTTAACCATCAAGGCTAATTTATCATTTTTTCATCAATTGATAATTTAAACTTATCTAATTTCTCAACAATTCCATCATCCTGCATCTTAAAACCATCCTTTATTAATTTTTTTAGATTTGTGAATTCTTTTTGTGTTTGCTTATCCATATATATTTTCTAACTTTCAATTTTAATATAAAACAATTTAACAATTTTAGCAATTGCACATTAATTCACCATCTTTAACAAATTTCCACATTTTTCGCACAATGTAATTTCCTTCAAGTCAGTATCAGCAATATTAATGGAAAAATGCATTGGGCATTTTATATTTAAGCAATGAGACAAACCAAAATTATGGCCTAATTCATGGATTGCTTCTTTTAAAACTCTTTCGTTAAATAAATTTTCATTTTTGTCTTTCAAACGAAATACTGACACAATACTTTGCCTGCCTGGACAATCACCTTGTCCAAAAATATAATTATATTCCAAAGCAAACAAATCTTTATTAGTTACAGCGATCATTTTTTCCAAATCTTCAAATTCTACTTTTTGCAGATCCAATAAAATTTTTTCTGCATCATATTGATTTTTTTCTGCATTAAAAGCAAAATCAGGCACATCAATTGGCCCGATTTTTTTTACACTAAAATCAAAAACTTTTTGTAAATTCAAAGCCAAATTTTCCCAATCTAGATCATCAACCGTTCCAACTTCCAATACATAGATACTATTCATAAATATTTTATTGCTGTTTTATACTATCAATATCAGACAATGTAATTGTATATTGACTCCCTCGTTTAACTTCGCCAGTCAACATTTTTTTCGCTAAAATATTTTCAACATAATTCTGTATTGTTCGCATAATCGGTCTAGCACCCATCAAAGGATCAAAACCAAGTTCTGCTAAGCGCTCAATTGCTGGCTCTTCAACTCTCAAATATATTCCTTTTTCTTGTTCTAATCTTTTTACCAATTTGCCAAGCAACATTTTCGTAATTTGTAAAACGTGTTCTTTTTCTAATGGCTTGAAATAAACTACAGATGTAAATCTATTCAAAAATTCTGGCCTAAATATGCCTTCTGCTTGCAAATAGTCAATCAATCTTTCTTTCAAAACAATTGGATCAAGATGCTGTTTTATTCCTTCTTGAATTAAATTAGCACCAGCATTCGAAGTTGCAATGATTAAAGTATTATTAAATCTAACTTTCCTACCTAAAGAATCAGTTAGCCAGCCTTCATCAAGCATTTGCAAAAATAAATTCAAAATATCCTTATGCGCTTTTTCAATTTCATCAAACAATACAACGGTAAAAGGATTTTCTTTTACAGCATTTGTCAATTCTCCTCCAGCCTTAGCATCAGGCGATCCAGGAGGTGCACCGATCAATCTATATACACCAGATAGATCTTGATATTCCGACATATCAAAACGAATCATTGTCTTTTCTGAACCAAAATATGCTTCTGCAAGAGCTTTTGTAGTTTCTGTTTTTCCAACACCAGTTGGACCCAAAAACAAGAAACTGCCAACTGGCTTATTGCCTGCTTCAACTCCTGACCTTGCCCTTCTTAAAGCATCAGAAACAACTCTTATCGCCTCTTCTTGATCGACTATTCGTTTATGTAAAAATTCTTCTAAATGCAACAATAATTGCTTTTCGGATCCGGTAACTTCTCCAATTGGCGCTTTTACTTTTTTCTTCATTAATGTCTCGACATGTCTAGGTAAAACAATCGTTCCTCTACCAAAAGCAGATCCAAAAACAATCACTTCATTCAATAAATCAATCGCTTTCTCAGGAAAAGGCTTTGAATACAAAAATTGATCAGCTAATTTATAAATTGATTTCAATGCTGGATAGCTCATAATAACACCGCCTTGTGATTCTAATCTTGGAGCTAGATCTTCCAATATTCTTAAAGTTACATTTTCATTTGGCTCAGCAATATCCATTATTTCAAATTTGTCAGCAACAGCAGATCTTGTTTCAATGTATTGGTGAAAATCATCTGCATTTGCAGTTGAAACAAAATATAAGTTTGGATTCTCCAAAAATGGCACTAAAACTTGCGATGCATCAATTGTTCCAACTTTGCCCTCGCCGCTTCCAAACAATTTTTGAATATTATCGATAAACAAAACAATGTTGCCAGCAACAACAGCATCAGACAAAACTGCTTCTAATCTTTCGATGATCTCACCAGGAGTCTCGGCACCTGCTAATAACCTATCAACATCCAATTCAATTAATCTCTTATTCGCTAAGCTTGAATAAGTCGTTCCTTCCATCATTCTTTTTGCTAATCCCAAAACAACTGTTCTTTTTCCAACACCAGGCTGACCAACCAAAATAACATTATGATGAGTTGCTCGAACTAAGACTTCTTCTATTTGATTAATATTTTTTTCATGCCCAATAATATGAAATGGCAATGCGCCTCTTAATATTTCATCAGTTACATCATGACCAAAAGTTCTTAAAGCTCTAGTATATCCATATGCCCATTCTCTTCCAATTCCTCCTCTTCTTTTCACATTGTCTGGATCAAAGTTTTTTTCTTTTCTGAATTTATAAAAAGCTGTTTCCCAATAAACAATATTTGCTATATCTTCTGTTTTCAAATTTAATTCAAACAAAATCTTTTTCATTAAAGGATCAAATACTGACAAAACGACAAATACGTCTCCGCAACTAATTATCTCATGACCTTCTAGATATCCAACTTCTAAAGCTTTTTTCAAAACTTCTTTTAGATCAAGATATCCTTTAGATTCAGTTGATGCATATTTTTCTACATTTTTTTCTAGTTCTAAAACGCTTAGACCAATCCTATTAACAATAAATTTTATCGATTTTACTTTCAAAAGCTCTAAAAGCAAATCAGAAGAATTAATCATTGCATTCTTTTTGTCTTTGCTTTTGCTTAATGTATTAGAAATTGCAATTGCCAAATTAATAGAAACAAAATCAGCCATATTAATATTTCCATCGCTCTTTGCAATATCTAAAGCACCTTTTAAAGGAATTAATGGCTTAACATTTTTTACTCCAGATTCATAAAAAATATGAAAAGATAAATATAATAAAGAAATAGCGAAAATAATCAATGCTAATCCCAACATTCTGCTATTAAAATTCAGATTATACAAACTCGAAAAATTATATAAAATTACAAAAGCTAAAGAAGCAATGCCTAATAGATAAACAAAAAATGATAAAATTTTAAAAATAAAAACACGCAAGAATCTAACTAATCCTGCATAACGAAATATTTTAGATTTTCCAGTATTGAATACAATCATAAATAAACTAATTTCTAATTTTCAATTTCTATTAAATTCTTAATATTCTAATTTCTAAACCTAACGAAATACTTGACGGAGTGTTTGAAAATTAGTTCATTAATAATTTAATAAAAATTAAAAATTAGAAATTGAAAATTAACGTAAATACAAAACTCCAAAAACAATCGCTTCAACTAACAAGAATGGTAATAATAACCAGATAATCATGATCGCAAATTCAAAACAAATCAGCACAGCAAAACAAATCAAAAAAATTAATAAAGTTATAGATTTGATAACAAATCCGAACATTCTAGCAATCATATTGCTCCCCCAAACACCAAATCTTTCCTGTAAACTCATTCCTTCAGTTGAAAAAATATCTCGTTTCCATGGCGCAAACAAAGTTGCAAGACAGATCTTTACAGAAAAAGTATCAACCAAAACCAAAATAAATGCTTTTAGATATTTAAGCATTCTAATTAGACCATAAGAATACCACCATTCAATATAATCCAAAAAAATTTGCATTTTTGTTTTAAAACGAAATAAATTCGTATTATGTTATATTTTTTCTATCTGTAGATCATTGGTAATTAGTGCAACACCTGCAACATCAGAAATCGCATCTTCTAAATCTTGTTTTTCTTCCAAAGTTTCAACAGATCCTGACAAAGTTACTTTTCCAGAATTAACTTCAACGTTAACATTATCTGTCAATATATCTTCTTCTTCAAGAAACATTTTTTCTATATCTTGATAAATATCTTTGTCTGATCTGTTATTTAGTTCTGGCATATTAGTTTGTTAAATTTGTTAGATTGGTTAAACTAGTTAGACTAGTTAAACTAATTAGACTGGTCAGATAGTAACAAGTCTAACCAATCTAACAAGTCTAACTTTTTTATCATTTTTATTATATCACAAAAAATATTATCTGTGTATCTGTGTTAAATCTGTTATAAATTTGTGTTAGATTTGTGGTTTTACCACGTCCAATTAGCAAATCCCCATCTCAACAAAGTTTCAACATCATTTGTTACACCATAATACGAAGAAGAACCTATGGCAACACTAATAATTTCATGCCCAGCTTTATCACGTGCTTTTGTCATCAGATTCATTCCAATTTCTGGCAGATAACCTGTTTTTCCACCCAAAATATACAAATTTGTATTCAATAAAACATTTGTATTCGTAACACTGATTGTCTTTCCTCCCAAAGTTTGATAAGAATATGCTTTTGTTGTAGAAGCTTGCATAATTTTAAATTTTTTCAATGCATCAATTGCAACTTTAACATAATCTTTGGGAGTACATGCATTACGCCAATCCAAACCTGTTGGATCATAGAAAGAACAAGAATCTGCTCCCACTTTTTTTGCTTTTTCATTCATCTTTGCAGCAAATTCAGAATCACTCATTCCTGTTGAATGAGCCAACGCTCTTGTTGCGTTATTCGCTGATTTAACCAAAGAAGTATAAAGCAAATCTTCTATTCTTATTTTATCGCCAGAAGTTAACCACACACTTTGTCCTTCTGCATTATCCCAAGGTTGATATGTATATATTTTATTCAAATCAACTCCAGATTCTAGAACAACATTTGCCGTCATTATCTTTGTCATTGAAGCTAAAGTCAATTTTCGATCACAGTCTTTGCAATACATAACTTTACCAGATTTTACATCCATCAAAACAGCTCCAATTGAATATAAATCTGGATTAGAAACACCAGCTTTTTTATTTGGCTCAACAATTCCTAATTTAGAAATTTTTTCTAAAACAACAACATCAAGAGATTCAATATCTGTCTTTGCAATCGCCAAATTCTTATTTTCATCAATTCTACTTTTTAATTCTTTCCACAATTTTTCGTCTTCATCCCAATAAAAAAATCCTTTTTGATTAAAAGTATTAGAATTATGCTTTAACAACAATTTTATCTTTCCTAATAAAACAAAATTATCAGAAACATTAGCAATTTCATAACGATAAATATTGCTTATTGCCTTATATCCTTCTGGTATTTTATAATCTGCTTTATCTAATTTCTTAAATTTAACATCAATCTGTTCTTCATCAATCAAGTTTGCCGGTATTTTAATTTGCAGTCTCTGCGATTTATTAAAGATTTGTTGAGATAATGTAAGCTCAGAACCAGTCAAATTATAAATAATCCCCCAATCTTTTGCTTTTGCAAAGCCAAAATTAGGCAAACAAATACTCAATACAAAAAACATTAATACAAAAATTCGTGAAATTTGTGGCCATAAGGCATTTGTGCGTATTCGTAAGTTAAGAATTTGTGATATCATATGAGTTTTAATTAACAATTTTCAGTTGACAAAAATATAATCTTGTGCTTATAATCAATCTGGTTCCTTGAAGTCCCAAGAAAGGGACAAAACGGAGGGAAAAGTGAGAAGGGCAAAAGAGACGATTGGAACTGTGATTATTCTCTGTGTCGTTTTCTTGCTTTCTACATTCATTACCAAAGCTCGAGCCGATGAAGTCGATATTGCAATTTGCAATGGTGATAAAATCTGTCTTCAGCTAATGGAACTTGGAAAAATCGATGAAAAAATAGAAAAAGTCAGAGAGGATCTCAAACTGGCAAGGCAATCTCTTGGATTGATGAGTCAATATACCGGAATGTGGAAAAATACCGAAGAATCTCGCGATTGGTTTCAAGTACAACGTGAATTTGTTTGCGCAACCAACGAAAGAATGCGACAAAATACCATTCCTAAGATCATTCAAGATCTCAATTCTTTGCATGAATCAAGTAATCCAGATATTTCACATCAAGCAAATCTAAAAATGCTAGGAATGCAACATGATCATGATATCATCTTTTTTCTTACTGAAACTCCCTGCGCCAAAGCAACAGAATATTGCCGAAAGTTCCTCTAATCTGCTCTTTTTACTCAAACGCTATTAAAGCGTTTTTTTATGACCAAAATTGTTCAAGTACTAAATTATTTAATTGCTAATCGTATTCAAATCTTAACAATTTAACAATCTAACAATTCAACAATATGTTTATTTTAACAAAAAAAATACAAAGTGTAAACTCTGTATTTAATATTCAATTTTTTTAATTTCCGAATATCCTAATATCCGAATATTATCTTTCTTCAACACAAATATCAGGAAATTTACTCTTTAATTTATTCAAAAGCATAGCAATATCTATTTTTTTACTTTGATCCAAATTTTGATCTAAATTTTTAATGTATCTAATATTTTGCAAATAATATTTCTCGCCTTTTTTCAGATATCCTGCCATTTTCATAAAATCATTTTCTATATGTTCTTGCGGAAAAACAGTCGTCCTAAATTCATGATCAACGGAAGATTCCTGGATTAATTTAAAAGACTTTTTACAATTTTCAATAATACCCAAGCCCTGTGCCCTATGCCCTAAACCCACAATTTCCGAATATCTTTCAAATGGTGCTTTTAAATCCATAGCCACATAATCAAGTAATTTTTTGTCAAAAAGTTCTTTCAACATTTTAGGGTTTGATCCATTTGTATCCAGCTTAACCAAATATCCAATCTTTTTAAGCTTTACAATAAAATCAATCAAATCAGCATGCAAAGTTGGCTCGCCTCCTGTGATACAAACTCCATCTAGCATTTTTTTCTTCTTAACCAAATAACCGAAGACCTCTTCCTCGGTTACTTTGTCCGCCAAAGTCCCGCAGGACGTAGGCGGATCGTTATATACCAATTCTGGATTATGGCAAAAAGGACACTTAAAATTACATCCTTGCAGAAACACTATTGCGCAAATCCGGTCTGGATATTCCAATAGGCTTAATTTCTGAAATCCTGCTATTTTCATATTTTAAATTCTTAATTTCATATTCTTTGCGTTCTTTATATTCACTTTGCTTGCCTTTATTCCATTGTGAAACAGGTCTAAAATATCCCATTACTCTTGACCAAACTTCGCATTCTTTTTCACAAATTGGGCAATTCTTTTGCTCGCCATTCAAATAGCCATGCGTTGGACAAATGCTAAATGTCGGAGTCATCGTAAAATATGGCAATCTGTAATTTTCAGCTACTCTTTTTACTAAATCTCGACAAACTTTCCAATTCATAATCCTTTCGCCCAAAAATAAATGCAATACTGTTCCGCCTGTATATTTAGTCTGCAAATCATCTTGATGATCCAAAGCTTCCATTGGATTATCAGTATAACCAACTGGCAAATGAGTTGAGTTTGTATAATATGGCGCATCTTTTGTTCCAGCTTGAATAATATCTGGATATCTTTTCTGATCTTCTTTTGCAAACCTATAAGTCGTTCCTTCTGCCGGAGTTGCCTCCAAATTATAAAAATTGTTTGTCTCTTCTTGATAGTCAGCTAATTTTTTTCTCATAAAATCCAAAACTTCAACAATGAATTTCTTCGCTTCTGGATGAGAAATATCTTTTTTTAAAAAATTCAAACAGGCTTCATTAGATCCGTTAATGCCAATTGTTGAAAAATGATTATGCAAAGATCCAAGATAGCGTTTTGTATATGGCAACAATCCTTTTTCCATGTTTTCCTCAATTACTTTTCTTTTCATATCTAAAGAAGTCTTTGCAAGATCCATTAATCTTGCTAATCGTTGTAAAAATTCTTCTTTTGTTTTAGCTAGATAACCAATTCTTGCCAAATTAATAGTTACAACACCAATACTGCCAGTCATTTCTGCTGAACCAAACAAACCTCCGCCTTTTGCTTTCAATTCACGCAAATCTAATTGCAATCTACAGCACATGCTTCTGACATCAGATGGTTTTAAACTTGAATTCAAAAAATTTTGAAAATAAGGAGTGCCATATTTAGCAGTCATTTCAAATAATAATTTTACATTTTCATTTTCCCAATCAAAATCTTTTGTAATATTATAAGTTGGAATTGGAAAAGTAAAAATTCTGCTTTTATTATCTCCAGTAATCATTGTTTCAATAAAAGCTTTATTGACTAAATCCATTTCTTTTTGGCAATCTCCATAAGTAAAATCAACGACTTTTCCACCAATTACTGGTTTTCGATCTTTCATATCTTCTGGACAAACCCAATCTAAAGTAACATTTGTAAATGGCGTCTGTGTTCCCCATCTTGATGGAACATTTAAATTAAAAACAAATTGCTGAATGCATTGAAAAACTCTTTCATAACTTAATTTATCAACTTTAACAAATGGCGCTAAATATGTGTCAAAAGATGAAAATGCTTGAGCGCCTGCCCATTCATTTTGTAATGTTCCTAAAAAATTTACCATTTGACCCAAAGCTGTTTCTAAATGTTTTGCTGGACCAGATTCAACCTTACCAGAAACACCATTAAATCCTTCTTCAAGAAGTTGCCTAATGCTCCAACCAGCGCAATAGCCTGAAAACATATCCAAATCATGAATATGATAATCACCATGGATATGCGCTTCTCCAACTTCCTTTGGATAAATTTTGTGCAACCAATAATTAGCTACTACTTTTCCAGCAGTATTCAAAATCATACCGCCTAAAGAATAGCCTTGGTTTGCATTTGCTGAAACTCGCCAATCCATCTTTCCTAAATATTCATCTATGGTTGACAGAACATCAACATTTACTTCTTTTCTCTCCTTTTTTGTTTGTTTGTTTTGATCCTTCATATTTTAATTTTATTTTTAATAGAAAATATTTATTATTTTTAATATATAAATTTTTAAAAGCAAACTTTAAAGCACTTTATTATATTAGACTGACTATAAAAAATTAAACTAACTTTATCCGCCATAGTCTCGCAAGACGAAGGCGGATTAACATCAAATTCATTTTTTGCGGATTAAAAATCCTCTTCCTTAAAGTTTTTTCTTTAAAAATAGAGGACAAAAAATAGCTGTAATCAATCATTCAATTACTAAAACAGCTATTTTTATTTTTGTTTTAAACAATTTATATTTTTCGAAGCTTTTATAGTCATTTAAAGTATAACACAAGTTTTAAAAATGTTATCAACAAAAAAGTATGAAATAAATCTTACTGCGTCATAAATTGTCATTCTTTTGTTTTGATATAGCTAAATAATTCAAAATTTGTTTCAAATGCAAAATAATATGGATAATAGATGAAATAGCAAAAGCAACTGAAAAAGCCACGTGAATTGATTTTAAATTCAATTGTTCGCCCCAATAAGCATTATTAAAAAATGCCAAATATAATCCTAAAAGACCAGAAAAAATAAAAGTAACAAACAAGATAATGCTAGTAAATTTAGTTATTTTTAATTTAAATAAAGGTTTATTTGAAGATAATAAATAAATAATACCTAAAATAAAATAAATAAATAAAATTATTGCTGCCGAAACAATTGCGCTTGGATATTTGAATTCTATTGCATTCTGTTCAACCTCTCTTTTTGTTTGAATAGCAGTAGTTCCTAATTCATTAGCTTGGTTTGCTTCAATTTTTGTTTCATTCGTTATTTCATTTACAACCAATTTTTCTGTTTTATTAACAATAGTTTCTTCCTGCAAATCACCGATATAATATTCAGTCAATAAATCATAAGATCTAACTTTATGATCTTCTCCAATATTGCCCTTTGTCGAAAAACCTTCAGTCGCATCAATCCCGCAATATGGCAACATCGAACCATCACCGCTTGGATGTTGTCCTCCAAAATATGAAGTGACATCATAAACTTTACCAGAAATTAACATCCAACAATCTGTTGCCTTATTATGTTTTGAAATTTCATCTAGAGTATAAGTTTTTGCAAATACTGGTGATACCAAAAAACACAATATTGCTAAAACCAAGATTTTTGTTTTTTTCATAATTTTATTTTATTTTCTAATAGTATGCTTAATTATTTCTAATGAATATTGTTTACCAGCTAAACAATCTTTAAATTGATCTTTAATATCCATATCACGCAATTCATTTTTTGACATCTTCTCAATCTCACTTAAAGAAAACCATTTCACTTCAGCAATCTCTTCATTATCAATATTATCAATTTTCTCACCATTTATTTTTCCAATGAAAATTAATTTTATTGGATGTCTAATAAATCCATCAACTTTTTGCAAATCTAAACGCACTAAAGAATAAATCCCTAAAAAATCAGTTATTTTTATATCTAAACCAGTTTCTTCTTTTGCTTCTCTTTTTGCGCCATCAATCGGATTTTCACCCAAATCAAGCCAGCCAGCCGGCAAATTCCATTTACCTTTATCAATTGTTCCTGCTTCTCTAATCAACAAAATTTTGTCATCTTTTACAACAATTGTTCCAACAACACAAAACACTTGCGTATAAACTCTTTTCGCCATATTTTTTTTATTAATTTTATCAATTTTATTAATTTTACGCTAAATTTAACCAGTCTAACTATTTTAACTAGCTTTTCCATAAAATACGCGATAAATCACGCCCGCTTTATCATCAGCAATATACATCACTCCATCATCATGAATTAATATTCCAGTTGGTCTGCCTAAAGATTCATTTTTGGGAGTTAGCCAGCCAGTAATAAAATCAGTCATTTTTGGCAAACTTTTTTCATCAACTACATAATTGCCATTTGCATCCATATCATATTTAACAAGCTTGTATCCTGTTGGCACTGTTCTATTCCAAGATCCATGATAAGCAATAATTAGATCATTTCTAAAATCTTCTGGCCAATTTGCAGTATCCGGAACAAATTGTAGTCCCAATGGTGCAGAATGTGCCTGCATATCAATATATGAAGGAACATAATTAGGTTCTGCACAAACACCAACTGGCACATCATCATTAAATGTATTATCACGAACATTCCTGCCATAACAAAATGGCCAACCATATTTTTTATCTTCTTTAATTATATTTACTTCATCTGGTGGTAAATTATCGCCTAATAGATCTCGCCCCATATCATTAGCAAAAATCTGACCAGTCTTTGGATGCATAGTCATAAAAACAGAATTTCGCAAACCAGATGCGTAAGTTTTCAAATCAGTACCGTCTAAATTTGCTGATAAGATTGAAGCTCGTTTATTATCCTTTTCATTGCAAACATTGCAATCAGAACCGACTGAAATTAATAATCTATTAATATTTGGATCAATCAATAATGTTCTTGTAAAATGCATTCCTTGATCTGGCAAATCAATTATTTTTTTCTTATTTTTTATTTCTACTTTGTTGACATCATAATCATAAATAGAAACTTGATTTGATTCAGCAACATATAATTTGCAATTATTCAAATCTTTGCAATCAAAAGCCAAACCATGTGGCGAATTCAAATTTTCTGCCAAAACTTTTGTTTCATCTGATTTTCCATTTGCATCATTATCAAGCAAAGCAACAACTTTTCCATTCGACGTTAAACTGACAATTAAATTTTTATTTGGATCATCGACAATCACTCTTGGACTGCCCAATTCTTTTGCATAAATAGAGATTGAAAATCCATCTGGCAATTGCAATGGCATTTGTGTATCATTAGCTACAAAAACTTCTTGCTTATTTTCTTGCAAAACTACATTTTCTGAATTTTCAATTGTTGTTGCAATATTTTCTTTAGCTGGCAAAATTGATGTCCAGATTCCTCTCAAATTATGCCAGTAAAAAATTCCGCCATATGCCGCTCCTCCTACAATTATAGTAACCAAAATAATCAAAAAAACTTTTAGCCAACTCGCCATACCTCTTTTTTTTGGCTTAATATTCTCTTCCATATTTTTTTTAATAAATTATTAAAATAATTTTAATATATAAAATTGCAATTCCGCATTTTCTGCGTTCGCTTCTGCGTCAAAAATTTTGTCACAAAAATTTTTGACTCCGCGTCATCCAAATAATAATAACTTTATTGCTAATATAAAAATTGCTGTTAAATAAATTATTCTTATCCACTTATTTCCTTTCTTAATCGCTAATTTTGTTCCAAACAATGCGCCGATAGAAATAAATACTGCAAATATTAATCCTAATCTAAAATCAATTAAATTGTTAACAAAAAATATAACGCATGCTATGCCTGATGAAAAAAAGTTTATCACTTTTGTATCAAATGCAGACTGCAAAAAGCTTAATCCAAAAAACAAAATTAGCACATAAGTCAAAATAGTTACATACCCGCCACTAAAAAATCCACCATAAACTCCCAAAACAAAAACCAAAATCAATCCAACAATAATTTTCCAAACCGCAATTTTATTTTTGTTTTCATTCAACCCAGCGTCTTTTTTTATAAATAAGGTGCCTGCAGCCAAAATAATAATTACTGCAATTATCTTTTTTAAAATTTCTTCATTTATTCCTAAAACCAATTTTGCTCCCAAAAAAGAAGATATTAAAGTTAAAATAACAAATGCAATTAACCACCAAATATGTTGTTTTTTAATTTCTTTTCTAAATCCAAACATTCCGCTTAGACTTAAAAAAATCAGCGCAAACATATTTGTTGCAATTGCAGTTTTAATATCCATGCCAGCATAAATCAACAATGGGACCATCACTAATGTTGTTCCGCCAACTGACACGCTAAAAATTCCAACCACAAAATAAATTATACAAAGTCCTAAAATTACAAATAGGCTCATATTATTTAAACCAGTTAACTTCTGCGTTTTTCAGCGTTAGAAATCGGCATAGAATCAGCGATTGTGAAATCACCAACTCTAGTTCGCTGTAAATCTGCAAGATAACCTCCACAACCCAATTCACGACCAATATCTCGAGCAAGAGATCTAATATATACGCCAGGTCCAGTTACAACATTTATTTCTAAAATTGGCCAGGAATATCCTAATACCTTAATATCTTTGATATCAACTTCTCTTTTTTCAAGTTTAATTTCTTTTCCAGCTCTTGCATACTTATATGCCTCTTTTCCTTTTAATTTAATTGCCGAATAAATTGGCGGAGTCTGCATTATCTTACCAACAAATTTTGGTAAAACTTTTTTAATATCATCTAAATTAGGCTGAACTTTTACTTCAATATTTTCTTTTTCTCCTTCTTCGTCATCAGTTGTACTATTCTGGCCTAATTTTATTTTTGCAATATATTCTTTTTCTTTTTTCACTTGTTCTGAAATTTTTCTTGTTGCTTCTCTGCCAACAGCAATTACAAGAACACCACTTGCCAAAGGATCAAGTGTTCCAGCATGTCCAACTTTCTCGCCTCTATTTTCACGCTTTATAATCTGAACAATGTCATTTGATGTTGGACCTTTTGGTTTATTTACTGCAAAAATACCTTTCATAAATTACATTTAACAATTAACTTTTAACATTTAACATTCAAAACTTCTACCCTGCCCATGGCAGGGGGATATTATTTGTTTTATAACTAAATATTCCGTTTCATAAATCGTATATATTTTTAAATTCTCTTTATATTTTTTTAATTCTTCAAGCTCTTTTAAATTATTTTTATAATGACAAAAAACTTTAATTGGCAAAATTCCCAAACCATTTTTAATACAATTATCGTCAGTTGAATAATAATATTTTGCTAACATATTTGCTCCAGCTGAAGAACCTACAACAACTTTATCATTAAATAAAGTACCTAAATCATTTATTTTCTTTAAATATTTTTGCAATAACTCATCACTTCCTCCCACAAAATATAAAACATGATTATTTTTTATCTGATCAATAAATCTCACCGAATTTTCATCAGCTAAGGCGAATTCAAAATTCTTACCTAAATTATATTTTATTAGATAGCTCTTATGTCTTTCAAATGCATCCTTCCATTGCTCTTTATCCTTAGCAAAACAAACAAGCAATATCTTAATTGGCTCTTGTAAATCTTTTACAATTTCCTGATTAAAATCTTGATTCGATTTATTATCTATTTTCGTCGCACCGCCATGCAAAATATACTTAATCATTTTTTAATTTTAATTTTAATTTTCACGTTCATATTTTCCAATTAACTCAGCTTTAGCAATTACATGATCTTCAATTGCTTTTTCTAATTCAGAAATTTCTGCACCTTCAACCAAATTAAGAACAATATCTAAAGCAAACAATTTAAAAACATAACGATGCTCACCTGATCCAGGACAAGGTCCGCCATATCCAATTTCGCCAAATGTTGTTTTTCCTAAAACAGAATTTTTAGGTACGCTATTTTCTTTGATCTCTAAATTTTTGGGATCAATGTTCCAAACAATCCAATGCGTCCAAATTCCAGACGGCGAATCAGGATCATCAAAAATCAAAGCTAAGCTCTTTGTATTTTCTGGCACATCAATAAATTTTAAAGGCAAATTAATATTCTCACCATCACAAGTATACTTGGGAGGAATATTTTCACCATTTTTAAAAACACTTTCAATTTTCATAAGATTTGTTTTATTGTTTTTTTGTTTTATTGTTTGAGTGTTTGCTATCTTCCGCTAGATCCAAATCCGCCATCACTTCGGTCAGTTTCAGACAAGACATCAACCTCTTCAACTTCAACATGCTCAACTTTTTGAATCAACATTTGCGCAATTTTATCTCCTTTTTTAACAACAAAATCGCAATCAGAAGTATTATACAAAATTATGCCATATTCTCCTCGATAACCATTATCGATCACTCCGCCCATTACTTTTATTCCAAATTTAGCAGCTAAACCAGATTTATCCCAAAACAAACCGACATATCCATCAGGAATCTGAACACTTATTCCAATTTTGAATATATATCTTTGTTTAGATTTCAAAGTATAATCTTCAATTGAATATAAATCCAATCCTGCATCTGTATCATGAGCATATTTTGGAATAATTGCTTCTTGTTTTAATTTTTTTACACTAATTTTCATATTTTTATAAAGTTATTTTCATACATATTTTAACAAAAATCGTTTAAAAAAAATAGGCTTTCGCCTATTCTTAATTCATAATTCATGATTCATATTTAATATCTTTCCAAATAATTATCACGTTCCCAATCAGTAACATAAATTCTAAAATTATCCCATTCTTTCATTTTAATATCATAATATTTTTTGAAAGTTGTCTCACCAAAAACCTCACGCAATAATTGATCTTTTACTAAATGTCTTAATGATTCAAACAAATTAGCTGGCAAAGTTTCAATTCCTCGATTTAACATTTCCTCATTTGTCATTTCAAAAACATTTTCTTCAACAGGCAATGGCAACAACATTTCATTTTCTATTCCATCAATTCCTGAAGCTAACATAGTTGCAAATGCTAAATACGGATTTGAAGCTGGATCTGGACAGCGAAGTTCAGCTCTTGTTGCGCTTGGTTTATTGCTATTTACTCTTGGAATTCTAACTAAAGCCGATCTATTAACCTGTCCCCAAGAAATATAAACTGGAGCTTCATATCCTGATACTAATCTTTTATATGAATTAACAATTGGATTTAAAATTGAATTCAAAGCTTTAATATGAAATAACTGTCCAGCAATAAATGATTTTGCTAATTCACTAATATGATACAAACCATTTGCATCATAAAAAGCATTCCGCTCATTCATAAAAATACTTTGATGAACATGCATCCCATTTCCAGCTAAACCAAAAAATGGCTTTGGCATAAAGCTCACAAATAATCCATGTTTTCTAGCAATTTGTTTCAAAGCAATTTTGAAAGTCAAAACCGAATCAGCAGTTGTAATCGGATCGCCATATTTAAAATCAATTTCATGCTGTCCAGGTCCAACTTCATGATGCAAAGCTTCAACAAAAATTCCAAGTTTTTGCAATGCTGTTGTCATATCTTTACGCACTTCTGAATCTTCATCAGTTGCATAATCAAAATATCCAGCATGATCATGAGGCAATGGAATAATCTTCCCATTTTCATCTCTTTTCATTAAATAAAATTCCAATTCTGGACCAACAAAATATTTAAAACCAAAAGATAATGCTTTTGCAACTTGTTTTTTCAAAATATATCTTGGATCGCTTTCATATGCTTCGCCATTTGGCTTATAAACATCGCAAATAAATCGAGCAGTCACATTTCCGTTATCAGTTGTCCATGGTAAAATCGCAAAAGTTGATAAATCTAATTTCAAATACATATCGCTTTCACAAATTCTTGCAAAACCTTCTATTGAAGATCCATCAAACCAAATATTTTGATCAATTGCTTCAGGTAATTTTGCAATTGGAATTGTTACTGACTTTACATGACCTAATAAATCAGAAAATTGCAGGTCAATAAATTTCACTTTTTCTCTTTCACATAACGTTAGTACTTCTTCTTTAGTTTTCATTTTTTGCATATTTATTTTTAAGTTACAAATATTTTAAAAAAAATTTATAAGTAGATTCTGCGTTTTCCGCGATTAAAAATTTATTTCAAAATTTTTAATTTCCGCGTAGTTCTGCAAGTTAACACTTTATAATATCATAAAATAAAAAAACACCAAAAAGGTGTTAATGGGTACGACATTCTGAATGACGTCTTGCGTCTTGTGCCATCATATCATTACAAACTAATGTATGACCATCTTCAAAATATTCATCACAACTGCGACAATAATTCCTATGAGTTGGTACCCCACATTCAGTACAAACTTCTTGCTTTTCTGCTTTCATCCTTGCTTGTTCTTTTTCAGACAGTGCTGGCATCTGTTCCTCCTTTCTCTCCAGAGGCTTCCCTCTGCTTGGCAAGTTGCGCCAATAATTGCTTCAGCGCTTCTTCCAAATCTTCAACATCTTTTTGACATGGTTTATGAGGTCTAAGCTCTCCACCCAAACCAATCAAACCCCAATTAGTTTTCATTTCCTTTTCAACATATTCTTGGACTTCTTGACTATATATCATAGCAACTGATGGAAATACACTTGCATATTCAACTAATTTTGCGTGTTGTCGATCAAAGACAGCTACAAAATCCAAATGTTTATGAATTTCATATTCAGCCAGCGCATAAAAAAAATAATCTAATCTTTCCATTGCATCGAAAAATTTTTCTTCAAGACTGCCTGGCTCCAAGATAATAGCCTCAGCTAAAAAAGGACCTATGAAAGATATATGTCTTGTTGACCGCAAACCTTCTTCTTTTTCAATTAACTTAACCAGATATAGAAGTCTTGGATCATTTTTGAATCGATAAGTAATATCACCAATCGCTCCTTCACAAAAATCATGAACTAATGCATGAACAACCATTCTAAAAGGATCAAAATTTTCAGCTGGTCCTTTTAATTCTTTTTCTTTCATTACACAAAATGCTGTCAAAAGTGCAATTGCAAAGGAATGCTCCAAAGAAGACTGCTCATAATGCCTTTCCTTATATCCACCCCAGCGTATGCATTTCTTTAATCTTCCGAAAATGTCCTGGAATCGCCACATCGTCATTGCCAGTTGTATATCCATTTTCTCTCCCTCCCTTTTTGTCGAAGGAACATTTTTAACACTTAAGTATAACAAGTGAATATAAAAAAACAACCATTAGGCTGTTCATAATTTTTATTATTTTATTCTTTTATATTTAAACCCCAATTCATCTTTTGGTTTTTCTTTTTCTGTCAATAATAATCTTAATATATTAAAAACTTCTTTTAATTTTTTATCATAACGCTGTTCTAATCTCATTAACTTAGATTGCAATTCTTCATTTGTTGCCAATAGTTCTCTCAATTTAATAAAAGTTCTAACAATTTGAATATTTACCTGAATTGCTCGATCACTTTTTAAAACACTTGCTAACATTGCCACACCTTGTTCAGTAAAAGCAAAAGGTAATTTTCTTAATCCCATTTTATCAGAATTGGAAGTCACAATTTGTGACTTCCAATTTTCAAATTCCAGTTTTTCCAATCTAAACATAAAATCAGCTGGAAACCGTTTAATATTTCGTCTAACAGCTTGATTTAGTACCTTTGTCGTCACGCCATAAAGCAATGCCAAATCACGATCAAGCATCACTTTTTTATTGCGTATAATATATATTTTACTGACTATCTTTTCACTTGGCATTATGAAATACTTTTTCATATTATTAATTTAACATACTCAAAAAATAACTTCAAAAAGTGTTATTTTTGGAAATCACAATTTGTGATATCAAGTTTTTACTTAAAAACAAAAACAGCCATTTAAGGCCGTTTTAAATTTTTAATTGAAATTTTGTTATTTATAATTTAGTTATTTTGTTATTTTTTGCCCATCTCTCATCTCTACAATTTTTCTACAATCTTTCGCCACTTCCATGTTATGTGTAACCAACAAAAATGTTTGATTATCTTCTTTATTTAATTTTTTCATCAATTCAATAATTTCTAAAGATGTTTTTGTATCCAATTCTCCAGTTGGCTCATCAGCTAGAATAATTGCTGGCTTGTTCATCAAAGCTCGAGCAATTGCTACTCTTTGCTGTTGTCCGCCAGACAATTCATTTGGCTTGTGATTCATTCTTGATTCTAGTCCAACCATTTTTAATAATTCAATTGCTCTGGCTTTTCTTTCAGTCATTTTCATTCCTCCATATTTTCCAGCCAACATAATATTTTCCAAAGCTGACAATGCCGGAATCAAATTAAATCCTTGAAAAACAAAACCAATTTTTTTTGCACGCAATTTATAAGCTTCTTTGTCTTTTAAATTACTCATATCAACTCCATCAATGATTAAAGTTCCTTCATCTGGCTTGTCTAACAAACCAAAGATATGCATCAAAGTTGATTTTCCGGATCCAGAAGGTCCAATAATTGCAGTAAATTCGCCTTCTTCCACATTCAAATCAACACCATTCAAAGCATGAACAATATTTGTCTTTGACATTTTATATATTTTTTTCAAACCCTTAGCTTCAATAACATTTTTCATAATTTATAATTTAATTTCACTTGACTAATTTATAAAGATTAAGATAATTAAGTTTTATTAATATCTAATTGTTTTTAACGCAGACATACGCAGAATCCAACGCAGAAAATGCGGAAACTTTTCTGCGTCTTCTGCGTCAGCTTCTGCGTTGTTCTGCGTAAAATAAATTACATCTCTCTAATCGCCTGTATTACTTTCATCTTTGCTGCCTTAATTGCTGGCAAAATACCAGCTACGATTCCTAATATAAATGAAAATAATAAAACTTCAAACAAAAACTTAATATCTAACAAAAATACTTCAGCACCAGTTTCTGCCATTTTATTATTAAATATTACAATCAATAAAACACCAATACTGATACCCAATATGCCGCCCAAAGTTCCAATTACACCAGCTTCTAAAGCATATTCCAAAGCAATCGATTTATTTGATGCACCCAAAGATTTTTTAATACCAATTTCTCTTGTTCTTTCAGAAATCGACATAATCATCGTATTGATAACAGAAAAACTTCCAACTAACAAAGCTAATAATGCGCCACCTAAAATAACAGCATTCATCATTGCCGAAGCTTTATCAATTTCTTCTCCCATTTTTTTTGGGGATAATACTATAACTTCATCTTTAAATTTTTCTTTGATCTTATTCGCTACAACTTCAGAATCTGCTCCGTCTTTCCAAGATATTGATCCCATAGTGGATAAATCTTCCATTTTAAAAGCTTTTGCTTGCATAATTTGATCTCTAGTTGCTTTTGGTAAACTAGCTAATTCTCTAGTAGAAATATTTGCAGCCTGAGCTTGTTGTTCTTTTAATGACTTCAAAAATGGATTTGACTCTACATACAAATCTCGAGCAGAGTTTAAAGGCATAAAAACATACGAATCAGGTCCAGTCATTGTTTTATCCAAAATACCAATTACCTTAAACTCTTTGCCACGAATTTTTACCTTGTCATCTAATTTCCATTTCTTATCTAAAGCTATTGTTTCCCCAATTGCAATCACATCATCAGGATCGCCTTCTTTAATCATTCTGCCTTCTTTCATTTCCATATTTTCCCAATTTCTGTTTTTAAATTTGGTTTTCAAATCCATGCCTTCAATTGTTGCTGGCATGCCAAAACTCATTGATGCTGGATCATCAGGATTCGGCTCATCTAATGACAATTCAATTCCGCCAGTCACTGCTTCAACACCTTCAACCTTTGCAATTTTGTTTAGTGTATTAACCGGCAACATTGCTCCCATTTGTCCCATCATAAAATCAGTGCCTTTTGGAGCAATTGTAATTTGACCAGTCACATATTTTTTTCCTCCATCAATCATTTTATTTAATTTCAGAGCCATCGATCCCATTACTGTAAATGCAAAAATACCAATTGCAATACCAAAAATAGTTAATAAAGTTCTAAATTTTCGCCTCCATAAATTTCTTAATATTTCTATCATATTTAATTTAAATTATTAAGTAACTTTTACAGTATACACCATTATAAGAATAACTTCAACTATTTATTAAATTCTTTTCAATCATTAACAAGTGTATTATTATAATAATATGTCACTTATAAATATCTTTTTTATTGCTATTGCCCTATCATTTGATGCTATGGCTGTTGCAGCTGCAAATGGCGCACATCATCACCAAATGGGAGCAAAAAAAGCTCTAAGAATAGCTTTCTTTTTTGGTTTTTTTCAATTTTTAATGCCATTAATTGGCTATATTCTTGGTATTGGTCTTGTGCAATTTATTTCCGGCATTGATCATTGGATTGCTTTTATTCTTCTGACTATTTTGGGAGTCAGAATGTTGATTGAATCTTTCAAAAAAGAAGAAGAGAAAAAAATTGATATTCATAGCCTTAAAATATTATTAACTCAATCAATTGCAACTAGTATTGATGCTCTAATAATTGGCGTAACAATTGCTTTGCTGCCTGTTAATATTTGGCTATCAGTCTCAATTATTGGCATCACAACATTCACATTATCATTGATTTCTATTTACATTGGCAAAAAAAGCGGCGAAAAATGGGGCAAAAAAGCTGAAATCATTGGTGGACTTGTTTTGATAGGTATTGGCTTGAAAATTTTGCTAGGACATCTTTTATAATTAAATTAAACCGCAAAACAACATCAGCCATCCGTTTTATCCGCGTTTAATCCGTTTAAATCCGCTTGAATGATTATATAAATAAAACGAAAATCTACAAATAAACAATTTTAGTAACAAAAAATAACAATTACAATTATGGAAAATATTATTGAAGTAAAAAATTTAACAAAAAAATTTAAAAAATTTATTGCAGTTGACAATATTAGCTTTGAAATTAAAAAAGGTGAAATCTTTGGATTTCTTGGCCCAAATGGTGCTGGCAAGTCAACAACAATCAGAATTTTAACCACACTTTTACAGCCAACAGAAGGTGAAATTAAAATAGCTGGTTTTGATTTAAAAAAAGATCCAGATGACATTAGAAAACAAATCGGCTTAGTCGCAGAAAAAATTATTCTTTATGATCGATTAACTGCTCGAGAAAATCTAAGATTCTTCGGCCAACTTTTTCATCTCTCAAAACAACAAATTACAGATCGAACAAAAAAATGGGTTGATCGATTGCACATGACTGATTGGCTTGATTCTCAAGTTGGAACATATTCAACTGGCATGAAACAAAGAATCAATATTGTTCGCGCCTTATTAACTGAACCAAATATTCTCTTTCTTGATGAACCAACTCTTGGGCTTGATCCACAAACATCCAATTTAATTAGAGAATTTATTCAAGAATTAAATAAAAAAGGAATTACTATTTTGCTTACAACACATGACATGTTAGAAGCTGATATTTTATCAAATAGAATTGCAATTGTTGATCATGGAAAAATTGTTGCTTTAGATAATTCAGAAAATTTAAAAAAATTAGTAACCAATAAAGAAAATCCAACTCTTCAAGATGTTTTTTTGAAAGTAACAGGTACTGAAATTAGAGATAATGCTGGAAAAAAATCCCTGCTTCAGACATGCATCGTTTTGGCGAGAATAAACAAAGGGTCAGATAAATTCTGCACATTCTGCGTTAGTTCCGCGTCATTCTGCGTAAAAAAAATAAATCGCAGAAAAACGCAGAATCTTACGCAGAAAACGCAGAAAAAATTTCAACATTAAATTAAAATTATGCAAACAATCAAAGATATATTTCACATCGCAAAAAAAGATTTAATTGAATTTTCTAGAGACAAACTCCGTTTAGCCACATTCATTATTATGCCTATTTTTATGATGATTTTGACTGGATTTATTTTTCCTAATCAAAATACTCTAAAAAATATTCCAATTGGCATCGCAAATTTAGACAACCAGCAATACGGAAACCAATTAGTAACCATGATCACGGATTTAAAACAAGACAATCAATCAGCATTTAAAACATCAACTTTTGATAGTATTGATGCAATAAAAAATGGCATTAAAAAACAAACAATCAGTGGTGGAATATTTATTCCAAAAGATTTTACTTCCCAAATTAATGGCAACAAACAGCCAGAAGTAATAATTGTTGAAGACCAATCCAATCCACAAATCAGTGCAGTTGTTGATCAAATATTATCTAATATGGCCTCTGGATTAGGACAACAAATTGGCATCCAAAAAACTGCCAAATTTTTAGTTATTATTACATCACCAGAAAATCAACCAGGCTCAATAGAACAAGCCACTGCAATGATGCAACCAATCAAATCAACAATTCAAGGTATTATTCCAGGCAATCCAAACTATTTTGAATTTGTTGCTCCTGGCATCATGGCTATGATTGTTATGACTGCAGTTTTGACTGGTCTTGCTGCTGCAATTTCTAAAGAAAAAGAAGATGGAACACTAGATGGTATTTTAATTTCGCCAATCAATCGACTAGCTATTATTTTAGGCAAGGCAACTGCTCAATCGATCAGAGGCTTAATTCAAGGCGCGATTGTTTTACTTTTAGCAGTCATTCTTTTTGGCGTAACAATTCACGGCAACCTTTTATTAATTTTACTAATTTTACTTTTAGGTATTTTTTCATTTGTCGGCTTGGGTATCTTAGTATCTGCTATGGCTTCAGAACAAGAAACAGCAACCCAACTATTATTCATGTTCCAATTTCCAATGTTATTCTTATCAGGAGTTTTTTTTCCTATTTTAATGATGCCACAAATCATGCAAGATATTTCCAAAGTTATTCCGCTAACTTATGCCATCAATGCTTTACGCAAAGTCATGGTCTTGGGAGCAAGCTTTGTTGATGTCAGAAATGAACTTTTAATTCTACTTATTTTTGGTGCTGTTACTTTGACAATTGCTGTTCCAGTATTCAAAAGAGTTATTACGAAATAAAAAAAACACCAAAAGGTGTTTAAAAAAAGTACAATCAGTTAACCAGTAACTTCATGACATGGATGACCATCGTGTCTTCTTAGAACCTGTGCTGACTCGCTATCACAATCAGCAGTATGTCCATGAATTATTCTTTCATCACATCTTTCACAATGAAAAACTATAAGCTGTTGATCACAAATTCTACATTTAACAACATAATCCTTAATACCGTCCTTAGTTACTACATCAACACAAATTTCATTTAATTCTGACTTTTCCCCCCGAATTGCATGCCCTTCATGTTTTGATGCAACTTTTGCAAATTCAGATGTGCAATTTGGACTATGACCAATAAAATAAACATGATTTCCGACACATTGATCACAAAGAACGCCGAACATTTTCTCACCACAAGTGCTGCAAGCAATAAAAGATACTTTATCATTACCTTCTCCTAAAGTTTTCACACAAAATCCTGTATCTTTTTTGTCTGCCATTTCCTTCTCCCTCCTTTGCCAGGGAAATACGCCAACCACAAAGAATACAATTTAAACAAATATCTGTCAATGTTTTTCAAAATAAAACAGCCCTGAATTTCAAGGCTGTTTTTCTTTGTCCGCCGACTTGTCCTCCGTAACGTAGCGAAGGAGGAAGTCCCTCATCTTCGCAAAGCGAGGGACGAAGGCAGATTATTCAATTTACTTTTCTAATCCAATAAAAGGAGTTGCTCCACCCCAATATGTTGGAGTTTTTCCATCCCATTTTTCAATCCATCGAAGTTCTACAACTTTTGCATTTTCACTCAATGCCTGTGCTTCTGTTCTGATCGCTTTAGACTTTCCTTCTGCTTCTGCAATTTTCTGATCAGCTTCAATTTTAATTCTTTGCAAATCTCGTTCTGCTTTTAATTTTAATTGTTCTGCTGTTACTTTTGCTTCAATTGCGCTATTAAATGCTTCTGAAAAATCAAAAGCAACAATATTCAATTCATCAACTGTTATATAATTTTTTACTAATCTTTTTGCTAAATTTTCTTTTATTTGCTCTTTAACAACTTGTCTTTTGATAATTAATTCTTCAGCTGTAAATTTTGCAGTTGTTGCTTTTACTGCTTCTTGGATTGCTGGAGCAATTATTCGATCATTATAATCTGTGCCAACTTCTTTCCAAATTTTATTAACTGCATCAGGATCTAAATGATAATTAATTGCAATTTTAGATGTTACAACTTGCAAATCTTTTGAAGATGCGCTTGCTGGAACTTCGTCTTTTTTAATCTTTACATCCATTTTTACTACTTTTTGAACTAAAGGAATCTTAAAATAAAGACCTTCGCCAAAAACATTGTCTTTTACTGCTCCAAATTGCAACAAAATTCCTCGCTCACCTGCTCCAATTGTTCCTACACCATCAAGCAATAAAAGTACAACAACTGCTGCCAAAACAAGAATTGGCATTTTCTTCTTCAAGTTGTTGATTCCTTCCATTTTCGCTACATTATAAACTTCAGTCATAATATAATATTAATTTTCTAAATTAAATCAGTATAGCATATAATTAAATTCAGCAAAACAAAAACAGCCTAAAAATTTTGAGGCTGTTTTTTAATATATTTTTAGTTAGTCTTTGGTGCATTATCCAAAACTGCAGGCATCAGCTGAATCGTTTTTGCAGTTACACTGCCATCAGAATTAGAATCTCCACTCACCATTAAATTTTCCCCAACTTTCAAATCATTTTTTGTTCCTTCTGCATTTTTGGTAACTTTTGTAGAATCAGAAAAAAGAATAATTTTTGATCCGCCATCGCGCAATTTGATTGTTACACTTTTATCATCTTTAGAAATAATTTCACCATTTGCAAGTCCACCGTTACCATTGCCCATTCTTCCTAATCCGCCATTTTGCGCTCTTTGCTGTCTTTGTTCATCAGTCATGTTCTGGAAACCTTGTTTTGCGCTTCCACTCAAATTTGTTTTCTTTCCTTGTCCATATTTCATACCGCCATAAAATGATCCGCCACCTACCACAATTAATAACACCACCATAATAATCCACGTTTTTTTCATAATTTTTCCTTGTCCGCCGAAGTCCCGCAGGACGAAGGCGGATGTGTTAAATATTAATAATAAGTTATTCGTATCTTAACGCCTCAATTGGATTCAAACTTGCCGCTCTTCGTGCAGGATAATATCCAAAGACAATTCCAATCAAAGCTGAAACACCAAAGGCTAATAAGACAGAAGTTAAAGAAATATTTGTTGTAATTCCACCAAATTTTTGTACTGCTAACGAAATCAACCAGCCCAATAGAACTCCCAAAACTCCGCCGATAAATGTCAGCATTATTGATTCAGTCAAAAACTGTAAATTAATATCTGCTTTTTTTGCGCCAACTGCTTTTCGCAAACCAATCTCGCGAGTTCTTTCAGTTACAGTAGTTAACATCATATTCATAATACCGATACCGCCAACAACAAGAGATATCGCAGCTACAGATCCAAGCAAAACAGTAAATGTATTTGTTACCGAAGAAGCAGTTGCCACAATATCAGATTGATTCATAATACTAAAATCAGCTAAGGTTGGATCAGAGATATTATGTCTTTCTAAAAGCAAGCTACTTGCCTCTTCTTGAACTTGAGCCATTGAATTTTGGTTTTCTGCTTGGACAGAAATAGTACTAACAAAATTACTACCAGCTAAAAATTGTTGAGCAGTTTTTATAGGCACAAAAATCATATCATCTTGATTCGTCATGCCAGAACTGCCTTTCGATTTCGTCACGCCTATAATTGTAAAATTTATACCATTAATTCTAACAATCTTTCCTAAGCAATCTGCATTTTCTCCAAACAAATCATCACGAGTTGTTGGACCAATTACTGCCACTTTTGACATACTAGCAACTTGTTGATCTGATATAAAAGATCCTTGATCAATAGTTAAATTTCTAATAGTTGGATATGAAGCAACAGTTCCTACAACCGAAGTGTTTGTATTATTACCTGAAGCAACTGCCTGATATCTAGAAGATAATTCCGGCGCAACTCCTTTCACGTTATTTATCTCAGAAACTATTCTATCAGCATCTTCAAGCGTCAAAGTCTGTGAAGAGCCTCTACCTTGGCTAACTCCAGCTGTCCTTTGCATTCCTGGCATTACCAAAATCAAATTTGATCCTAATGATTCAATATTCGACTGAATCATTTTTTGAGAGCCTTGGCCAATCGCAATCATCGCAATTACCGAGCCAATACCAATAACAATGCCTAGTATAGTCAAACCTGATCTAACTTTATTAGCAATTAACGCTTGATAAGTTTCTTGAAATAAATCAGCTATTCTCATAAAAATACCACGTCATCCTGGTTAAATGCATATTCATGGGATTCTTCGGCTTCGGCCTCAGAATGACAGTTAATAAGTTTTTATATTTTTATCATCCTTAATAATTTTTCCATCCTTAATCTGAATAACCCTATCCGCATGTTTCGCCACATCATGTTCGTGTGTAATTAGAATTATCGTATGATGTTCTTTTCTATTCAAATCTTCAAAAGTTTTCAAAACTATTTCTCCAGTTTTTGTATCCAAATTTCCAGTTGGCTCATCAGCTAAAATTAAAGAAGGATTATTAACTAAAGCTCTTGCAATAGCTACTCTTTGCATTTGTCCACCAGAAAGTTGATTCGAAAGATGATTAAAATGATTTTCATCCATGCCAGCCTGCAACAATGCTTGCTTGGCTTTTTCCTCTCTCTTTTCCACATCTTTATCAGAATAAATTAATGACAAAATTACATTTTTTAATACAGTAGCTCTTGGCAATAAATTAAAAGATTGAAAAACAAAACCAATTTTATTTTTCCTAATTTCTGCCAATTCATCATCAGATAATTTCGAAACATCCTTATCATCCAATAGATATTCTCCAGATGTTGGCGTATCCAAAGCACCGATAATATGCATCAAAGTTGATTTCCCAGAACCAGAAGGGCCAACAATTGCCACATATTCTCCATCATTAATTTTGAATGAAACATTGTCTAATGCCTTGAATTCATTCTCGCCAGACTTGTAAATTTTCGTAATACCCTTGCACTCTATCATAAATTATGTTATATTATTTAGTCTAGAATCTCATTCTATTGCACTAGAAGAAGGAGGAGGAAGAAGAGATGGAAATGACAGAACTTCAGAAATTGTCTGCTGATGAATTAAGAAGGCTTAATCTTTCTCTCGCTGAATGGGTAGAAATTCACAATTCATCATCTTTCAGCAAGGAACAACGAATTCTCGCTCTCGTAAAAATTGACGATTTTGTAGAACCAACAACCACATACGGAGATTGGGTACATCTCTATTATGACAAAACATCCACTGTGCTACTCAATGAACTTGCAGCGGAAAAGATAGGAATCTCCGTACCAAAATATGAAATTGCAAAAATCATACAAGATGAATCGACGCTCCAAAAGATGTATTCACTTCTAAAACTTTAGAACAGCACTCTCAACCAAGGCCCTAACCAGCCTTTTTTTATTTGGAAAATAGCAGACAACTTTATGAACTTTATAACTTTAAAACTTTATAACTTAGTCTCTTTGCATTTGCGAACTTCTCAAATTATTTCCACCCATGTTTTTCTGATTTCCACCCATTTGAAACAAACTATTTCCTGAAGTAGTCGTCGTTGCCTTTGTAGTTGTTGGCGCAATTGTTCGAGTAATAATTATATCGCCCTCTTTCAAACCATCTGTAATTTCAGAATAGCTGTCATTAGAAAGCCCAATTGTAATTTGCTGTTGTATTAATTCTTTCTTTAAAATAATTCCGCTATTTTGTGATGTTGCATTTGGAGCAATGTCTTCATCAGGCATTTCAACATATAAAGAATTTTTAACAGCTGAAACTGGCACTAATAATACATCAGCTTTTGAATCTGTAATTATTGAAGCAGAAACACTCATTCCAGGCTTAATTCTTTCGTCCTGTGTATCAAAAACTATCTTTGCATTATAACTAGCAACATTTTGAGTCGTCGTTGCAATCGAATCAATTTCAGCTATTTTTCCAGTCAAAGTTAAATCAGAAATTGCATCAAAAGTTAATGTTACTTTTTGATCTGCCTTCACTTTTACTGAATCAACTTCATTCAAAGAGATATCAGCAATTCTATCTTTTGTAATTAATGTTATAAAGGATGCATTTTGTGATACAGAATCACCAACTTTTGCATCAATTGTCGCAACAATACCATCGAATGGCGCTTTTACATTGCAATCTGCTAACTTCTTTTGCGCATCAATTAAAGCATTTTCTCTTTGCTTAATATTATTTTGTTTTGTCTTAATTTCTATTTCATCAACAGGCTCTTTTGCTTTATCTAAAGCTGCTTGTTTTTCAAGCACTTGGGAGTCTGCATTTATAATTGCATTTTTACTAGATTGCAATTTTTGTTTTGCTAAAGAAAGTTCTGAAATGCCATTATTGATTTTTGTAACATCAGAAGAAAAAGTCGTTAATTGCCTATCAACAGCTGAATCAATTGAAACATTATGAGAGCTTAAAATATTTTTATAGAACTGTATTAAATTAATATAATTTTTTAATGATTCTGCAATTTTAACACTAGCTGAATATGAATTATTAATTAATGTTTCCATTTCTTCTGCTGATGAAGATCTGCTTGTCGTACCTAAATCGCTCAAAGTTTCATTATATAATTTTAAAGCAGTTTGATAAGAATTTTGCGCTGTATTTTTGTAATATAATGCTTTACCACTATCATAAGATTTCGTAACATCATAATAATAATTAAAATTCAACAAATTATTTTGATTCATTGCTTGCATTGCTTCTGTCAAATCTAAAAATACTTTATTGGCACTGCCAATTCCATCTGTATAGCTTTTTGTTAAATCAGAAGATGCATTTTCTCTATTTTGTTTAGCTTGCTCCAAAGAATTTTCTGCCTGTAGAATTGATAATTCATCAGAAGGTTGATTTGCTTTTTCTAATTCCAATTTTGCATTTTCCAAATTTACTTCAGCATCAGCAACTGCAGATGCAGAATCTTGAGAATCTAATTGGACTAAGAAATCGCCAGTTTTAACTTCCTGGCCTTTTTTAACTGAAACGCTTGTTACTTCACTAGCTGATGTCGGTTTAATATCAACTTGATCAGAAGCAGAAACTTGACCGCTACCAGTTACTGAAGTGATTAGAGTGCCTTTTTCTACTTTTGCTACAACATATTTTGTCACACCAGCAGCATTGCCTTTTATAGCTTTAATGCTGAAATAACCTGCGATTGCTAAAACAACAATTGCCACTCCTACAATCATTTTTCGTTTCTTTAAAAATTCAATAATCTTTTGCATAAAATATTTCAATCAATTAATATTTTTCTTGTATTCGTAATTCGTATCATTTGCATTCATTCATATATTCGTATTATATTTTCCTGAAAAATAGCTTAGATTGGTAAGATAACAGTAAATTCGGATCCTTGTTCGATCTGACTTTCCACGCTAATTTTTCCATTATGTAATTTTACAATCTGCATCGCAATTGATAATCCTAATCCATAGCCATTATTTTTTTCTTTTGATCGCGACAAATCTGTTCGATAAAATCGATCAAAAATATGCTTCAATTCTTCTTCCTTAATACCCATTCCTTGATCACGAACTTTTATAATTGCATCATTTTTTACTTTATCCATCAAAATAAATATTTTAGAATTTGGTTTGCTATATTTAATTGCATTATCTAATAAAATTTTAAAAAGTTGAATCAAAGAATCTCTATTGCCATTAACTTTTATATTTTTCAAATCATTTTCAAAAGTAATCTGCTTTTCTTTTGCCAATTTTTCTACACGTAAATAACTTTCTGCAATAATATCTTCTAAAGCCACATTTGTAATTATTAAATTTTTATTACTTTCATAATTTGCCAATTTTAATAATGACCTAGATAAATTTTCCAACTTTTCCACTTCTTCTAAATTACTTCTTAATAATTTTTTAGCATTTTCTAAACTCAAATTATTATCTCGCAAATTAACTTCAATTTCAGATTTCATCGCAGTTAAAGGAGTCCTTAATTCATGAGATGCATCAGCTGTAAATCTATTCTGCGATTCCATCATTTGTTTGATTGGTTTTAATGTTCTTTGGGCTAAAAAATATCCCAAACCAAAAGATACAGCCAGAATAAAAAAATTAAAATAAATTAAAAAGAATTTTAAATTATGATTTGCTTGTGCTAACTGCTGCAATCTCATTAATTCAAAACTATTAATATAATTCATACTTCCTTCAAAAAACTGCAATTCTTGAAAGTTTTGCATTTGCTGTCTCAATCTCTCATTCAATTCATTTGAAGAAATCCGATATAAAACAACACTAAAAAAAATACTGATTATCATTACAATCAGAACATAAAATGCCGTTAATTTTAGATAAGCAGATTTAAATGTCATGACGAAAATTTCTAATTTCTAATTTCTAATATCCGTAATATCCGAATATCTCAATATTAAAATTTTTAAGTTACTCAATTTTATATCCGAAACCTCGAATTGTCTGAAGATGACTTAAAGATGAAAACGGTTTATCAATTTTATTGCGCAAATAACCAATAAATACTTCTACCGTATTTGGCAAAATCTCAGCATCATAATCCCACACATGTTCCATTATATTATCTTTCGTCAAAATTCTGCCTTTATTTCTAATTAGATATTCTAATAATTTAAATTCAGTACTCGACAATTTTATTTCGATATTTTTTCGCATTACTTTAAAATTTTGTAAGTCTAATGACAAATCACCTGCTCTTAGAATTTGATTCAAGCTTTGATTTGGACGTCTTAATAATGCTTTCACTCTTGCTAATAATTCTTCAAAAGCAAAAGGCTTAATTAAATAATCATCTGCACCAGCATCTAGTCCTTCCACTCTTTCATTAATTTTATCTTTTGCAGTCAAAATTAAAATCGGCATTTTTTTGCCTTCTTTTCTTAATTTTCGACAAATATTCAAGCCATCAGAAATACCAGGCAACATTCGATCCAAAATTATCAAATCATAATTGATTAGCAATGCCAGACCCAATTTATCATCTTTTGTATCAAAAACAGCATCAACTGCATATGATTCTTGCTCTAAACCCTTTTTTATGGCATTAGCGATCTTGCGATCGTCTTCAATAACTAATATTCTCATAGCAATATATTTTATACCAAATAAAGCTGAAAATCAACTGAGAATAAAAAAAGACACATAATGTGTCTAAAAGTACTAGAAATGTCGATCATGAACAGGAATTTGCATTAATCTTCGAATAATATCAATGCCTTCGTGAACACACACCTTCTTCATAACTTCTTGATCAAGTGATTTGATTGCAACATAGACCATGCCCAATGCCACATGAGTATCGTCATCAGGCTTTTCAATATCCCAAAATTCATAGACTTGAGGCTTATGGCTTGGAATATCTACTTCCCAAATGAAACCGAGTTGAAAAGATTTTCTATCATAATCTAATTCAGTTAATCGACAAAAATAGCTTGGCTCGCAGAAACCTGCCAAAAATGCCGCTCGCTCCAATAGATCATAAGAACTAGGAACATTATCTCTCCTGAAATTAACGTAATTACTAAAATCTCTGAAAATCAGATAATAATCTTCTGGCTTCATTCTTGAAATCAGCTTTTCTTTTTCTGGATGATCAGCAAAATCAGAATAATATGGAATATAATCACATTCTGGAACAAGTCGAACACTTTCTACTTCGTCAATTGCAAATGCCGTATAATCCTCAGACAACAAAGGTCGTTTCACTGAAATCTTGACGCAAGGTACTGAACCATTTTTCTGAATTCTTTCTCGATACATCAAAGTACCAAAACAAATCGGTACTCGCGATGATCCAACAGCAGCTCTTTCGCCAGAACCATGAGTACCTGTCGTAAAACTATATGGCAAATTAACAACCATTCGCAATCTTCGAGAATCATTAGGATTAAATCCTTGCATTTCCATCATTTTCTCATATGGCCATCGATTATGTTCATAGCCATAAAGATTACCAAAAGCTTCATCATCCATGACACTGCCTGACTTCAATTTCAACTCCACTCCAAAGACCAGATGCGGACAAAAATAAATCACAGTCTGTAACAAATTATCCAAAAGTCTACAAATATGACGAATACCATCATAATCATCACGATTCATTGTCCTCAACTGATCAACAAGAATCGCAATCCTCTTATTCAATCCATTAATTCCATCCTCTTCCAAAATCTGCAGATATTCCAACATGTACAAAAAATGGTAAACCATATCGCGAGGATAACAATCAAAACTATCCTTTTTGAATCTAACAAGTTGGCTAAACAATGATTGAGCAGAATTTTTTTCATCATAGACAATCGGAACACCATCAATATACAAAGCATCATGCAAAGCATTCTTTTCCTTTCTGCCAGTCCACGCTGGATCCGACCCGGCCCTCATCTTATCCAAATAAGCATTGACCATCGCTTTAACAAGATCTCTGTCTCTTTGTTCCACTTCCCTTCCCTCCTTGTTGGCAAAGAACGATTAAATAGCATTACATAAATATATTTTTCTGTCAATCAAAAAGAATGAAAACAAAAATAAAGGTTCAGAATTCTGAACCCCTACCCCTCCTTAAATTTTATTTCGCTTGTATTTCCTTTTTTGTTTCAATAATTAATTTCTGCAATTTTTCACTAATTTCAACTGGATATTTATAAGTTTTTTCTATTTCTAAATATTTCTCTGGCATTTGCTTTAATTGTTCGGAAACATAATCTCTAATCTTTATAACACTTGGCAAATTATAAACCAATTTTCCCTTTTTAAATATTGGTCTTAATAATGGCTCACCTAATCCTTTTTCGCCTTCTAATCCAATAATATCTTTTTCAAAATGACTATTTTTAAATTTACGATAAACTTGTTTTCTTCCTGGAAAACTCATTTTGCCTGGCGATAATTTCATTTTATTAATTATCCTACCATCTTTTTCTATTATTTCAGATATTTTATAAACAACTTCTAATTTAGGATCATCTGAAGAAGTCAAAGCTTCTGTACAAACAATAAAAGTATTCGCTGGAATTTTCTTTTTCATCAAGTCAGTAATTTTGTATTCATCTAGATTGCTCGCAACAACAATTCTTATATTTTTTAAGCCTGCCTCATCAATCTTTCTCTTAACCTTCACTACGTTTTCATACAGATCACCACTATCTACAACAATTTTCAAACTCTTGCCCATTTTTTCATACTGTTTTCCAATTACAATTGCATTTTTTATTCCTTTATCATAATCATAAGTATCAACCATCAAAGAAAGATCAACTTTAGCATGATCTGCGGCAACTTGCATCGCTTCTTGTTCAGATTCATAAGAATTGACAAAAGCATGATAAGCAATTGTTGCATTATCGCCCATCGGAATGTTTAAAAAGTTTCGGACAACTGGAGAAGGTACTTGCTTACTACCAACAATATAAGCACTCCTTTGCGCTTTAAAAGCAGATTCAAATCCATGGGCTCTAACTGGACTTGGACCGATTACATTTTTATCTTTGGCAGCGATTACTGATCTTACAAATTTCGAAGAATAAATAGTATTAGAACTCAAGCAAGTCATCATAAAAGCCGTCAATAAATTTCCTTGAATCAGAGGAGCGGTAATTCTAACTATTGGCTCATTATTAAAAAAAATACTTCCTTCTGGCATTGCATAAACATCACCTTCAAACTTGACCGTTTTCAAAAATTTAGCAAACGTATCAGAAATTAATTCCATTTTTTTAAGCATCGCAATTTGTTCATTTGTGTATTTCCAATTTTGTAAATGAGTTGCCATCTCCTCCAAACCAGCAAAAATCAAAAAATTACGATTCTTCGGCATATCTCTAACAATCAAATCAAAAGTCGCCCAAGTATCTTTCATTTTTGTGTCATACCACATTGAGCTCGTCATGTAGATCTGATCCAAATCAAAAACATTCATGTATTCTGGCGTAAAAAAATGATGTTTCAACATAATATAATATTATATTTTTCTCCGGGACCTGGATTCGAACCAAGATAAACAGGTCCAGAACCTGTTGTCCTACCATTAGACGATCCCGGATCGCAATCCGCCGGAGTCTCCCGAAAGGAGACGAAGGCGGAACAACCCTATTATAGCGCAAATCTTCAATATTTCAATATAAAAACAGTAGGGGCTCAATATATTGAACCCCTATGAATCAATTCCATTTTTTCAATTTTTTTTAGCTTTTTAATCCTCGCCTCTTCAATACAAGCCTTTGATCTAGTTTTAAATTTTTTTGAATAAACTAACTTAACGGGCCTCCTTGCACACGTATATTTCGCCCCTAACTTAGAACTATTATGTTCAAGCAATCTCCGCTTCAGATCTGTTGCAATCCCAGTGTACAAAGTCTTGTCAGCACATTCTAAAATATAAAGATAATACATTAGATTTTTTCATATTGCATAATAAAATCAACCAAATTGTCTACCCAAAATTTTTGAGTACACAACAAAATAATTCCGATAATAATCAAAACAAGAAGAACGATTTGAATTGTTTTGCTCTTTTTTGTTTTCATAAAAATAATTTTGGCAAATCAAAATAAAAACTAAAACACCAATTTTTCAACATCATCTAAGATCAATAAAATTTTTTTATTAATTTCTCTTATGAAATTTTTTTGAAATCGCATGAATAATTATAATTAGAAGCCAAGCAATTAAAATGAGAGATACTAGATATAAAAGAATGCTTTGGACAAAAAGCCATATACTTGGAACTGATGGAGAAAATAATGCAATATTTTGAGGACTATCTTCAACCCCTAGAGTTTCAAATTGTTTAGAAAAAGTATAATCTAGTCCTGAATAAGCTGTTCCTTCTCCAAAACCATAGCCAGCAAGTTTAGTGTCGCCCATTTTGCCGGTAACTTTTACACCACCTTCGCGAAATTCGGCTCCTGTGGCAGTAGTGAATAATTGATTAGGGCTAGTTGGGGTCATAGTAAAAGTCATATTTTTTTCTGATACTGTAACTTCCCAACCATCGGGATACCATGCGCCAGAATTCGGACTTTTAAACCATTTATTAATTGTTACATTAGCGCTGATATCTGTTGCTGTGCCATCAGTGTCAATGAATTTGCCAGTAGCTTCCGCTTCCGTATTTGCTGGGGGAGTTTCACCATGATTTTTTAAGTCTTGTGCGTACGGTGAATGCATTTTGGAAAGGGTAATCTCGGTATTATTGTCAAACTGAACTTCTGTCCAGTCCCAAGCCCATCCCGGAGATACTTTGTTTTTTGCTACAGTTGCTATGTTTGAAAGTCCACGAATATAATAATTATCAGGATATCCTGGAGGCATAACTCCTGCAGTCCATTGATTATCAAACCATCCCTTGCCTTCTACATTCCTATCATCTCCAGCATAATTAACTGTGCCGCTTACTTTTAGATTTGGGATTGAATAATACCATGTACCAAGATTATACATACTTGGGTCTTTGCCTTCATCACCTTCTAAAAACATTGGTTTTGTTTGTTCAAACGTTAAATCGATTTTAAGGTCAGTTTCTGGATCATATATTTTGACGGTATATGGCAAAAATGAGTCTTTGTTAATACTTTTAACTTCATTATTTCCAAATTTTATTTCATATGGCTGACTTCCGAATTCAACTAAACCAGTTTTCCCTGAAATTACCGGATTCGCAGCTTGAAAATGCAAATTTCTATCAGAATACCCTACACCTACAATTTGTTCGACAACTTGATTATCAATTTCCGAGAGGCCCATTTTTTTAGCAATGTCAGGTGGATATATTGCTCTGGTAAAATAATTAATGAGTACATCAATATCATTACCATTTTGATCTTTGAGATTAAGGGACATAAAATTCCATCCAAATTGAAAATTTTCATGCATTCCATAATCTCGAGGAAATTCTAATTTATTAATGCTTTTCATCCCGTCATATCCGTTAAAATAATCAGGCCCCATTAATCCTCCCAATGTATAGGCTGCTCTTGTATTAAATCCATTTTCCGAAAGCTTAGATAATTCATCGTAACCTTTTGGATTTCTTTGAACTAAAGGAATTGTTTTTGTTTTAACATCTTGAAGCATAGTAAAAACTTCCTCACCAAATGTTTTTGGACTAATAGAGGATAATTTTTTTTCATCTAGTTCTTGAGGAAGACCTTCTGGCCACTTAGAAATGTCTTTCTGCCAAAGAACATTATAAATATCTTTTTTGCTTTGTTCGTCGATTTCATTTGATGCTGAATCCATATTCGGTTTTAATCTGTTGAAATTATTATTGCCAAATATTATGACAACAACTCCGATGATAATAAAGCCGGAAAATAAACATTTCAACAAATTTTTCTTGTCTTTTTGTTTTTCCATTTTTTAAAATTAATTTAGAAAATTATATTTTTAACAAGGTTGGTGTAATATTCTGCCTGGAAAATTTCTCAATAATTCTTCAACAGAATTAAAAGATCTTAAATATGTCGGCGATAATCCTTTCCATGCATCATCAGTATCACAATAATAATATCTAGCAGTATAGTAAGAACTCGTATAATAAATATGACTAATTACTTTTACCGGTTCTTTTACAGGTATCTCTCTTTGACCATCACATGTACTAATATTCCATAATCCTCTTTCATTATTGCGAGCGTATTTTTCTAATTTTTTAAATCTTTTAACTTTAGAAAAATGATAACCAGTATAAACATAAACATAACCATCTTTAAGTATTTTTGCACTAATATTTTTTTCACCCAAATAAACATAACGCAAAAGGAATCCTTTATTATCAATCTTACGCCCATCAGAATCTTTCAAAATCTTTACTCTCTTATTTTCAATTTTAGATTTTAAATAGCTTAATGCTTCTTTACCAAAACATTCATCTGATTTTCCAAAACTTTTAATTTTCGGCGCATCAATACCAATAAGTTTTACAGATTTGATCTTACCATGAATATTAACTTTGATTGTATTACCATCAAGCACTTGTACAACTTTATGCTTCTTCGCATCAACAAAATAAAAACCAAAAAATAACACAAATAAAGATATAATAAATATAATTTTTTTCATAATAAGTTTTTATTTTAAAATAATTATAAACACCTACACCGCCACATCCCTCTTTCTAAACACCACCATCCCAATCACAGTACAAACAACAGCAACACTCATAAAAACAACCCAAGATTTGCCATCAATTATATTCTCCACCAATGCCCTATTAGCATCATAATAATAGAAAAAAGAAAAATATTTCAAATTTTCCAAACTTTCTTTCAAAGAAGAAATTATTTTTATCACATACATCAAAACTAACAAGCCACCTGCCAACATATAAACTCTGCTTCTCTCTGAAAAAATAGCTGAAAACATAAAAGCAATGCTGAAAATCGCCCAACCAAACAAAAAGCAAGCCATAGACATTGTCCAAAAATTATTAATTAGATAATCAACCTTATAAATTTTCGCAAAAGGAATTACTGCCATTACTGAACAAAAAACAAAAACTATCAAAACAGCAATCCCAACCAAATACCGCGACCAAAAAATTTGTTGCCTAGATACAGGCCTAGATAATAATAATTCGGAAGTTCCCTTTTCTATTTCTCCAGCCAACATTATTCCAGCCAAAGAAATCATCAAAAAACTAACCATCAAAGGCCAGATTATTCCAAATTGCTCCATTGCCAAAAAACTTTCCAAAGAACTCATATCAATATTTTCCACTCCAAAAGCTTTCATGAAATCCTGCGGATAACTTTTCATCATTTCATTAAAAGTTGCTGACTGATCACGAAATGCTGGAAACAAACCAACATACATCCATAAAAATGCAATTACTGCCAAACAATAAACAATGATCGTTATTTTGCGATCTTTAATTGTCCGCCAAACTAAAATGAAAAATTCTTTTACCATATTTTTTCTGCGTTTTCCGCGTAATTTCCGCGTATTTCCGCGATAAAATCATCTATATTTATTTAAACATAATCAAATAATTTAACCATAATATTCCAAGAAAATCTCTTCCAGAGATGCAGGTTCAATATCCAAATCTTTTATTCTATAATTACCAATTTTTTTGATTATTGGATTCAAATCGCCTTTCACTCCTAGACTTAACTCATTCGGCAATGCCTTAATTATCTCAACTCCAGCTAATTTAAAATCATCAGCATTAATTTTATCTTCAAAATTAATATTCATCGTATACATACTTTTTTGTCGCAAAGTCGAAATATCTTCCATTGCTACCATCTTGCCATTTTTTATAATTCCAATTCTACTGCAAATTTTCTGCACTTCTGCCAAATTATGAGAAGACATAAAAACAGTTGTTCCTTTTTCTGATGCTTCTTTAATCAAATGATAAACTTCATGTTGCATCAAAGGATCAAGAGCCATTGATGGCTCATCAAGAATTAAAACTTCTGGATTGCATAACATTGCCATAATTATTCCAAGCTTTTGTCTGTTTCCAGATGACAGACTTTTTGTTTTCACTTTAACATCAAAGTCTAATCTTTTAATCAAATCATTAGCAATATTATTTTTGCCATTTAATTCTTTAATAAAATCAAGATGCTCTTTACCAGTCCATTTATCATAGAGCCTGACAGTTCCTGATAAATAGCCAATTTTTTCTTTCAAAAAAACAGAGTCTTTTTGGGCATCTCTGTCTAAAATTTTAATTTCGCCACTTGTCGGTTTTATAAAATCCATCATACATCGAATTGCTGTTGTCTTGCCTGCACCATTTGGACCCAAAAAACCAAAGATCTCTCCTTTTTTAACTTCAAAACTAATACCATCAACTGCCTTAGTCTTGCCAAAATATTTTTTTAAATTTTTAACTTCAATAACGCTCATTTTGTTATTGTAAAAACATTAGAGATTTTATTAGTGCTATTTGAGAGGTATTAGAGTGAAGCTAAACTTTAAGGTACTTTCTTATAGCAATAGCACTAGAAACTACTCCCAAAAATATTCCAAGTAAAAGTTGGACAGCAATGATAATCAACAAATTTTTGTTAATTACAGAAGCAGCATCAACATTAACCAGTTGAAAAAATTCATTTATCTTTGGAGTAGTATACAAAATAATTGGATACAAAATAATTGTTGAAATCACACTCGCAAATAATCCATAAAGCATGCCTTCAATAATAAAAGGAATCTCAATAAAATAGTTCGTGGCACCAACAAGTCTCATAATACTGATCTCATCTTTCTGAGTATAAATTGTCATTCTGATTGTATTAAACATAACCAAAACTACGATAATACAAAAGATTACACTCACGCCAATACCTATTTTTTTAGCAATGCTCAATGTTGAAGAAACTTTATTGATAATTTCTTTATTATCATCAAAAGTAAATTTTTCAACAATTGGCTGATATTTTTCATTATCCAAAAATATTTTAATATCATTATATTTTTCCAAATTTCTAGCTCGAATTACAAGTGTATCTCGCAATGGATTGCCTTCTAATTCTGTAATTGAAGATAACAACAAAGGGTTATCGCCATGTTTTTCTTGAAATTCTTTTAAAGCCTCATCTTTTGATGTATATTTTACTTCTTCAACATCACTCATATTCGACAAAGCACTTTGCAGTTCATCGATTTGCGCTTTGCTGACATCCTGACTAAAAAAGACAGTTACATCAATTTTATTTTTAATATTTTCCAAAATCAAATTTCCATAAAGATTCAAAACAATCAAAAGACTAATTGAGAATAAAGTCAAAACCATAATCAAAGTCGTAGCAAAAGACATCCAGATATTCCGCCAGAAATTCATGAAACCAAACTTAATGACACGAAATAGAGATCTTAACATAAATTATCTATAAAAATTTACAATTTCCAATTTACAATAAATTGTCAATGATCAATTTCCAAAACGTCGTCGCTCTGAAAATTGAAAATTGGTTATTTATTGAAAATTGAAAAATGATAATTGGAAATTAGATCATGTAGTGCCCTACACGCTGATCTTTGGCAATCTTGCCATTTTCCATTGTAATCACTCTTTTATTCAAACGATTAACAATATCTCGATCATGAGTTGCAATCAAAACAGTATTTCCAAGCTTATTAATTCTTAATAATATTTCCATAATTTCCCAAGAATAAATTGCATCCAAATCACCAGTCAACTCATCAGCTATCAAAATTTTTGGTTGATGAACTATAGCTCTTGCAATTGCACAACGTTGTTGTTCACCACCTGACAATTCATGCGGAAAACGTTCTTCTTTTCCTGACAATCCAACCAAGCCAATAGCTTGTGGTACCAATTCTTTTATTTTTTTATTTGATGCACCTGATACAACCAAAGTAAAAGCCACATTTTCATAAACAGTTTTTCTTGATAACAATTTAAAATCCTGAAACACAACGCCTAATTTTCTGCGATAATATGGAATTCTGCTTTTGCTTAATTTTTCGACATTACAGCCATTAACAATTAATTCTCCTGAATCTGGTTTTTCTTCACCAATTAGCAACCGAAAAATAGTCGTTTTGCCAACGCCAGATCTTCCAACAAAAGTAATAAATTCGCCGTCATTGACTGTGAGATTTATATCACTTAAAACAAGACCGTCAGAATAAGATTTGTTAATTTGTTTGAATTCAATCATAAAAATGAATTATGAATCATGAATAATGAATTATGATCAAAGCATTAGATCATTATTCATAATTCTTAATTCATGATTCTCGTTTTAAATACTCATCAATAAATCCATCTAAATCTCCATTTAACACTGCCTCCGCATCTTTAACCTCATATTCTGTTCGATGATCTTTAACCATTTTGTATGGATGTAAAACATAAGACCTGATTTGATTGCTCCAAGTTGCTTCAATATGTTCGCCTCGAATTTTTGCTTTTTCTTCATTCTTTCTTTTCAATTCTCTCTCAAAAAGTCTTGATTTCAAAATACTCATTGCTGTTTCTCTATTCTGAGCTTGTGATCTTTCATTCTGGCAAGCAACCACAATTCCTGTTGGCAAATGTGTAATTCGAACTGCAGAGCTTGTTTTATTAACACTCTGGCCTCCTGCACCACTTGATCGATATGTATCAATTCTTAATTCGCTTGGATCAATTTGTATGTTAATATCAGATGATAATTCTGGAATTACTTCAACCAAAGCAAAAGAAGTATGTCTTGCATGATCAGCATCAAAAGGAGATTGCCGTACTAATCTATGAATTCCAGCTTCAGCTTTTAGATAACCATAAGCATAATTACCAGTTATCTTTATTGTAGCATTTTTTATGCCAGCTTCGCTACCCAAAACCTTGTCGATAATTTCAGTTTGCCAGCCTCTTTTTTCACAATATCTCAAATACATTCTAAGTAACATTTCTGCCCAATCTTGCGCTTCTGTTCCACCAGTTCCTGAATGAATCATCATAATTGCATTATTCAAATCATATTCACCTGCCATCATTATTTCAAATTGGTGCTGTTCAAATTTTTTGTTCAATATTTCAAAACGCTGTTCTAATTCTTTTTGCAAGATTTCATCATCCTTTGCAATTTCTAACATATCAAATAAATCATTCGTTTCAGCTAACATGCCCTCCCATAATTCCACCATTTTCTTTAGACTATCCAAATCACGCATCACTGCCTTTGCTTTTTTTGTATCTTTCCAAAAATCAGGACTCTGGACATCTTTACTTATTTTACTTATTTTACTAATTTTACCCGCAATATCAAAGACGATCCATTACTTTCGCAATGTCCTGTTTTATTTTTTCTAATTTTTGTAATAATTCCTGCATATTCCAAGTTTACTATAATATAAAATAACTGTCAAAAACTTGACAAATTCATTCAATATGATATGATATGGTCGGCTTTCACCCACGGAGGACAACAATGAAAAAGGCCATCTCTGCACTTTGCTTCCTGTGCATTTTCTCTGTTTGTTCCTCCGCTTTTGCAGAACCTGTTCTTCTCACAAGTTATGACGAGGAAGATTTCTTCGGAGATGAAATTGTTCAGGTTGGAGAAAAAGAAATGCCCGCCTGGAATGCCACTATTATCGGCATCAGCTATCTATTCAAAACCATGAAAGACCCTTGTATTGTCATTACCAAAGGCACTTCGGAAATTACCAAAACCTTTTCTCCTTCGCTTGAAATCAAAATCAAATTTCATATTCTAGGACTCATTCCTGATTCACTCATCTCCATCAAACCACCCAAAGACAACCAAGATGCCATCGTCGAACTTTACGGCCTATGCTCCACTCTACCCTAGTACCCTTTTAACCAAACTCTTTTCAAAGAGTTTTTTTAGTACAAAAAAACTGGTCAAAACCAGTTAAAGATCAATTATTGATTAATATGATTATAATAATATCTGCAAGCATCACACATTTCTCCACCATCACAAGTACACTGATCAAGAGATTCACAACAAGTTACATTACTACTCGAACCTGCATGATCCGTAAAAAATTTTTCCCAAATATACCAAAAGAAGAGACCTCCACACAAACAGATAAAAGCAAAACCAAGTTGTCTTATTGCAATCAAGAAAAAAAATACTACAAGTACCAATACCAAAAACAAAACTTTCATTACTTCCCCAAACATCCTCTTTCTCGCCTCAGTCTTTTCTTTTCTTTCAAACTCAGAGCTATCTGTTTTCTTTTCAGAAAACCTGTTAAAGATAGCTGCGAGTTTATCATACAACCATATTACTATTATCAACGGTATCAAAATAACAACAACAAGAATCACAACAATCGACACTCCAAAACTTAAAACCAATCCTCGAGTATCCTTCAAATAAACAATTTCTTTCCAAAATGTCTTAAAGAGATTTTCAAGCCTACTTCTCAAAGAACCATGCAACATGCCCTCAAAAGCTCCTTCGTAGTCATTGTCGCTCATCTTCCTTCCTCCTTCTTTTGCTACCAATCAATTCCACAGATTCTTGATTTTTTACTTTTGTCTTTAGACAATCTATCACGCGCAACATTCATCAAAACAATTGGTACAGCCACAACCATAATCGGAACAAGCTTTACCAAATCTACAGCAAAAATAAAATAATCTTTACCACTTAAAATCCCTTGCGAAAATCCCTTTGAACAATTTTCCATTTCTTTCCTCCTCTCCTCGTTGTCAAAAGAACAATATCCAAAAAAATACTTTATGAACTTTACCTGTCCGCCGAAGTCCCACAGGACGAAGGCGGATAACTTTAAAAATCTTTGTACAGACGTAGCAATGCTACGTCTCTACGCTTGGCATTTTGGACAAAAATAAGTTCCTCGTCCCCCAAGTCTCATCTTTTTTACTATTCCACCGCATCTATAACATTTCTCGCCTTCACGTCCATAAACTTTCAATCTTGCTTCAAAACTGCCCTTATTGCCCATTGCATCTACATAAGCATCAGCTGAAGTACCATGATGTTTGATAGAATCAAGTAAAACTTTTTTCAAGCAATCATACAACTTTTTAATATCTTCGTCAACTATATCGCCTGCTTTTCGCTCTGGCAAAATTCCTGCGCAAAAACAAGCTTCTTGAGCATAAATATTGCCAACTCCAGCCAATAAAGTTTGATCCATTAACAATGGTTTTATTCTAATTCTTTTTTTCTTATTTAAAATTTCTTTCAAATCTTGCCAAGTAAAATTTTTATCTAATGGTTCATGACCATAAGACAATAATAATTTTTCTAAATCTTGATTATTCAAAAATTTCACCCAACCAAATTTTCTTTTATCATTAAAAAATACTTTATTAGAATCTGACAAAGTAAAAATAACATAAGTATATCTTGCTAATTCTGGATTTTTTCCTGCCCAAATAACCTGTCCAGCCATCTTCAAATGAAAAACTAAATTTTTATCATTTGATAATTGCCAAATCAAAAGTTTTGCTCTTCTTTTTAAAGCAACAATTTTACTTCCAGAAACTTGTTTAATAAAATCTTTTTCTGGCAAATTTAATAACTTGGCATATCGAACTTCAACATCCTTAATCTTCTTGCCAATTATTTTATTTTCTAGCTGTCTTTTAATCGTTTCTACTTCTGGTAATTCAGGCATAAAATTATATTATACTGTCGTCCTTTGTCCGCCGAAGCTTAGCAAAGCGAAGGCGGATAATTATCTCAACCTCTGAAATTCTGGCATATTTATTACTAATTACTAGTTACTTATTACTAGTTACTCGTTATTTTATATTTAACAACATTTTAAAAACTACTGGATAAATGTCTCTTCTGCTAACAACGCCAAGCAAAGTATCTTTTTCATCAACAACTAAAACTCGATGAACGCCTCGTGCCATCATAATTCCGCCAACTTTTACTAAAGAATCAGAAGGCAAGGCTGAAATAACATCACGAACCATAAAATTTTCAACTTTCAAATCAACAATATTTTTTAATCTGTCATTCAAAGTATTTGGTTTTGCAATTATATCTAGATCAATATAAAATTCTTCATAATTTGGATACAACGCTCTAAAAACATTCTTTTCAGAAATTAAGCCAATCACTTTATTTTTTTCGTTAACTACAGGCGCGCCAGTTATATCATTTTTGATCAAAATTTTTGCCGCTTCTCGAAGCGTTGTCCCTTTTTTTATTTTGACAATTTTCTTCGTCATTACTTCTTGTACTTGCATAGCATTTATTGCTTAATGTTAAATTGATAAATTGTTAACTTTTTAGCTAACAATTTAACAATGAAACAATTTAACAATCCTATAAAATTATTTTATTAATTTTTAACTATGCGACAATATGCTTTTACGCCATTCATTTTTTCATTCAAAACGTTTAAATTTTCTTCATATATCATCTTACCAGGTTCCCCTATTATTATATCAGTTTCCTTATTTTTATCAAATGAAGTTACTAATCCTGCCAAACCATTACCTTGTCCACCGGAGTCAGCAGACGAAGGTAGATTAAAAAATACAATATCTCCAACTTCCAAATTCTTACCATCAAACAATCGATCATTATGTTTACAAAATGCATAAATATTTTCTGTCCTTCGATCAAACAATGGATCATCAGGTACGCCAACATAGTCATTTGGATTATTTTTGTAATCTTTATCAAATTCTGTTTGAAAATAAATTCCAGCTGCTTCATATGTTTTTGATATCAAATCAGAATTTGTTAATAATCCCCATCTAGAAAAAAGCTCGCCCCAACTTCCTTCTGTAAAATCGTACCATCTGCCAATCATCAAATTTGTCGCGCTCAAAATATCTTCTTTATTAGAAAAGCCATTTCCATTAGCATCTGCATCATTAATATTTAAAATTCCATTACCATCAATATCAAAATCAACCAAATTTATAATTCCATCATGGTCATTATCTTCAAAATAAGCATCAAAATGTCCGCCATTATAAATATGCGCATTCACATAAGCTAAACCGATAAATCCAGAAATAAAAATTATAATACTTGCAATAAAAATTCCTAATTTTAATTTTGCATTTTTAACAAAATCATGGACAAAAACATCAATCGCAAAAAGAGTAATTAACAATTCTAAAGAACAATTTATCAAAAACAAATTTGTTGTAAAAAAACTGTATTTTAAAAACCAGATTGATCTTAATCCAATCATCATAGAAGATAATGGAGTAAAAATAGCAATTCCAGACGCAATAGTATCTAGAAATAAATGAGTAGAAACACCAAGCAAAATCACCCAAGCAATTGATTTAATAAACTGTTTTTTTGCTAATAATCCAATCAAGTAAATCAACAAAAACAAAACAAGATAAACAATAATTCCATGCGAAATATACTGACGATGTGGAGTGTTCGCAGAATAAAAATAATGGTAAAACAAATCAAAATCAGGAAAAATAGAAAATATGATTCCAATTAAATATAAAACCAATCTTTTTTTCTTTTTGAAAATTTTTTTCTTATTCCAAAATTTTTCTGTGAATCTTAATATCAAATATCCTGCGGGCGCATGTGCAAATATCATAAAAAAATATTAATTAATTCAGCATAATTCTATCCAATAATACGTTTTTTAGCAATAAAAAAGTCCTGTTTCTTGCAGGACTTTTATCTTAAAAAATTACTTAATTCTTACTTTTAACTTTTTTAAAATTTTATCCAAATTTTCAAATAATGATTTCTTTGATCCTTCATTCAAAATAATGTAATCAGCAATTGCAATCGGTCCGCCTGTTGCAATATTTTCGATTTGAACAAAATCTCTTTCAGCTGCATCTTTCAAAGAAAATTTTCGAGCAACACCATGCTTCAATTCTTTTCTACCTGTTAATCTCTTGTGTCGAAGTTCAGTGTTAGCACAAATTGCAATAACTTTAAAATCATTCTTAAATTTGTCTTTAACTATTTTGTATTCATCCCAAGAATACATGCTTTCAATTACTACATCTCCTTTTTTATAAGCATCTTTTACTTTTGGCATTGAAAGAATTGCAAATGCACCCATTCCATGTTTTTTTCTTAATTCTTCTCTGATTTCTTTTTCAATTTTGGCATTTGTTTTTAAACCTCTCTTTTTAATCTCATCAAAACAACAATCACCAAAATAGACTCTGTTTAATCCTTTTTTTAATAAATACATCGCTGCTTCAGTTTTGCCCGCTCCTGGCATCCCTACAACAGCAATCACTTTATGCTTCATTTTAGTTCAATTAGTTAATTAGAAAATAAATTCGCAAACATTCGAAAACATATTAGAGTGCGACCGTCTGATTTGGTTGAACAATATTCAAATCATCAATTTTATTACTATCTTCAACTAATTTTACATTTCCTTCTTTTGCTTCAACTTTTTCTATTTCTGCTGAAAATAATTTTAACAAATTTTGATCCCACTCTGAACTTGGTTTATATGATTCAATTTCCAAACCAGCTTTTTTCAAATATTCTAATGCTTTTTCACCACGATAAATCTGACCGATAACTACTCTTTTTACTCCAGCCATTACCACATATTTTGCACAATGAATACAAGGATTATAAAGAGTATACAATGTTGACCCAACAGTTGAAATACCACCCAATACTGCAGCTTGCAAAATAGCATTATGCTCGCCATGAATCGTTCTAACACAATGACCTTCTTCCATCAAATGACCAATATCATCACAATGTCCTAATTCTGGAGGAGCGCCATTATAACCTGTTGAAATAATTCTTTTGTCTTTTACCAATACTGCTCCAGCTCTCAGTCTGTCGCAAGTCCCCCTTGTTCCTACGATCTTTGCAATCGCCATGAAATAGTCATCCCATGACGGTCTGAAATACTTTCCCATAGATTTTATTTTATTTTTTAAAATTTCCGTAATATTAAAGTTTACACCATTTTTATTACAAAAATCAAATACCAGTCAAGACTATTTTTATTTTGCCAAAACTACAGGTTCATCTTTTTTTTCATTTACAGGTTGAATTATTTTTGCTTTCATTTCTTCATAATTTGGCAAATCAGAAATTTTATTTAATCCCAAATGTCTTAAAAATTTTGTTGTTACTGCATATATTCCTAATCTTGAGTCTTTTGGATGCTGTTTTTTTTCAATCAAACCTCTGATCAACAAATTCCTTAATACATACAAACAATTAACTCCGCGAATTGCTTCAAGCTCTGCTCGAGTAATCGGACCTTTATATGCAATAATAGTCAAACTTTCTAAAGAAACAGCTGACAAATCTTCAGCCAGCTCACTAGATGACAAACTTTTTACTATTTCAGAATTCTTTGGATTTGTTACCATTTGCACAACATCAGATTGCAAAATTAATCTTAAACCTCGATCATTTTTTTCGTATTCTCTATTCAAAATTTTTAAAGTCTCTTGAACTTTTTTTTCTTCAACATTGCAAATCTTTCCCAATTTTTTTATCTCAATTGGTTTTCCTGATGCAAATATCAATGATTCTAATGCACTGTGTAGGTTTAGCATAAATATTTTTATTTCTAATATCCGAATATCGTAATATCCGAATATCTAGTCGCGATTTATAAGTATATCTCCAAAAATATTTTCTTGCGAGATATTTAAGCAATGCTGTTTATTCAATTCCAGCAATGCCAAAAAAGAAACAATTGTTTCAGACTTTGATTTTTTATTTTTAATTAAATCATGAAATTTAAATTTTGCTTGCTTCAAAATCAATCCTTTTATAAAAACAATTTTTTCTTTGATTGACACTGCCTTTTTGATTGTTTTCTTTTCCAATATTTCTATTTTTTCAAATCTACCAAGTAATTCAGACAAAGCTAAGTTCATATTATTTAAATTCAAAGTTTTTCCTGGATAGAAAGCATCGATTTTTTGCAAACTAAATTTTTGTTCAAAAGAAATATTTTTGCCATATAATTCTTGAATTTTTAATGACAAATCTTTATATTTCTTGTATTCCAACAATCTAGCTTGCAATTCTGCAGCTGAAACTTCTTCATCTGTTCCTAAATTAATTTCTGGCAATAAGTTTCTTGATTTTATCAAAATCAATTGTGCTGCCACATGCAAAAAATCAGCCAACAATGCTGGACTAATTTCCTCTGAATTTTCTAAATATTTTAGATAATCATCTGTTACTTTTGATAATGAAACATGAGTAATATCCATTTTTTCTTTTTCAATCAAATCCAAAAGTAAATCCAAAGGCCCTTCAAATTTTTCTAATTTTACGTTGTATTTCTGCATTTCTATAGTTCTCAATTCTTGTTTTAATTTTTGGTGGAAAATCATAAAAATCAGAAGTTTGAGATAGGTATCTAACCCCAATATCTGACAAATCAGTTAAACCGCTTAAAGTAATACCTCCCCTATGTTCCAAAAACAATTCGGCTTGCTTATCAGTAATTGTTTCTAAACCATCAAGATAAATATTACCAACAAATCTGCTAAGTAATAATGCTACTTCGTCAGAAATAAAATGCAAACCTCTTAAAAATATTGCTGTATTTGCTTCGGTTGCTTTTGCAATCAATTTGACTGCAATTTCTTTTGGCAGATAAGTCACTTCATCAAAATCTATAATTTCTCCATTTTCATATATTTCGATATTTCTTTTTACGTTAGGAATCTCCTTTATCTCATCTGCAGTCTTTTTTTCACCATAAAAATCAAACTTCATCTTTCGCAATGCCTCTCTTAAATCCAATACTTCCTCACCTTTAATTGGTTCATTTTTATCTATTTTATCATTCAAATCTTTTGCAATTTCTACAACTTTTTCCGAATCTTCATTTTTAACGATTTCTAAACCAGACTCAGATTTTTTTTCTGATTCCATTGTAACATCATGAATTGCTTCTTGTTCACGCATTTATAATTTTTAAATTTTTTTAATCCGTATAATTAGTGCATCATTTGTGAAAAATTTGTGTAAATTCGCGATTCTTTATTTTCCAAAACTTCCAACAATTGGTTCTTCTACTTTTTTATAATTCGCTGGAGTCATTTCCAGAGATTCAGTAAAACTACCAGCATTTAAATTAATTTTCTTTTGTTTTAACAACAATGAATCAACAAAAGTTTTATAACCATAAAAACTGCCGAATGGCGCCATCGCTCCTTCTTTGCCAACAATTTTTTTCTTAACAATATTTTCAGAACACAATGAAATTTTTTTAATTTTCTGTGCTTTTAATAATTTTTGCCTGTCCGCCGAAGCTTTAGCGAAGGCGGATGCTTTAGTGGTTGCAGTTCTTATATTGTCTAAAGTTTTAGCCTCTTTCACACGCCAAACATTAATAATTTTCTTCAGCTTATTTATATCCAATTTTTTATTCGCAGATAAAACAACAAAAAAATAATCATTATCTGCTTTAACTAATAATGTCTTTGCAACAGTTTTAATATTGATATGTTGTGTCGCTGAACTATCCCAAGCAGTATAAACCTTGCGATGCGAAACTACCTTATATTTTGCTTTTTTATTTTTTAGAAAACTCTCAAACTTCTTCATCATAAAATTAATTTGTCACATCTTTCTTAACATTTAAAGCCATTTTTGTTGTAATTTTATCCATTTTTTCAAGACGATCTATTTCATCGATTGCCCTTTTTCTTAACATAATATTTTCTTCGCGAAGAAACATGAGTGTCTCATAATTATCTAGAATATAGTCATATAGATTTTTATCATCAGCATGTTTTTTTAAATCAACTTTTGCAACAGCCATTCTTTCTTCTTCATGTTTTATCAATAGATCATATTGAGCAATTTCTTCTTTGTATTTTTCAATTTCAACTTTGTATCTAGAATAAATTTCTTGATATTCTATGCCTTCTATTGGCTCTCTTCCTTCTTTCATATTTTATTAATTTAAATTAATTAGTCTCCCTCTTCTTTATATCATAAACTAATTTTGCTAAATGATCAGCAAATTTATCAAATTGCCTTTGTAATTCAAAGATAACTTCTTTCTGCGTATATAATTCTTTCAAATCTCTTTTTAAGCTGACATACTCAAAATATTCACCTTCGTGTTTTTCTCTTAACACTTCAATACATTCCTCTATCATTGGTTCAAGCTCTTTTATCCTATCTAACATTCCTTGCCTTTTTTGGTTTATTGATCTCAATTCATCTGCAGAAGCTTGAAGCAATCCGTTTACTTCAAGATATAATTCTTCTGAACTCATTTTTTCTCCCTCTTTGGTAATACTTTTTCCTTTAGTACTACCTTTTATTTCTGATTGTGATAATTGTGGCTCGCCTTCTGACATAATTTTATAATTAATTATTATTTATTTTTTTAATTCGTTCAAATTTTTTCTTTTATACATTTCCTGACAAATTGCAACAACTATCATAATCAGTATTGTTAAATAACTTGCAATAGTTAATCCCAAAGACATTTTAAATGTTGAAGTTGTATCAAGACTTGCTAAATTAAATAAAATTACAAAAATCAAATTTCCAAAAAACATCAAAATCTGAAAAACCCATGCAATAATATGCGCCACATTTGATTTTGCTAAAAATTGAATTAACGTCGCAATTAAAAAGATAATTCCAATCGGAGAAATAATCCAAATTATTAAATATAAGAAAAAGTACAAAATTTCTTTTGCCACTGTTTTCCAGCCTTGATCAACTCCAGTTCCAACTGTTTTATTATTATCAGCATCACGCAAATACAAATCATCAGTCATTTCTGAAATTGTCATTGAATCATAGAGCTTTGTTAAAAAATATTTTTTAGAAGTTTGCATCCAAGGCTTGCCAGAAACAACTGCCCAATTTTCAATCTGTTTTGGCATCACAAATCCTGCATAATCAGTCGTAAATCCTGGTACATTTTTTTTATGATCTGCCAAAACATACAAAGTAATTCCAACATATGGTTCAGTTGGCGGATAATAAATTGACATATAATCATCTTTCAAAACAGCAGTCTCGCCTTGAATTGTATACAAATCTTTTTCGTCATCCAAAATCTGATTTGCATTTTTTTGTTTTGCTTTTTCAACTTGAACAGCCGAAATTTTTAAAGGATAAACAATATTTTCTGATTTAAAAACTAATTGCAAAGGAGTTGCTCGACCCTCGCTTAGTCTTTTTGAAGCGACAGTATCCAAAAACTCTGCCTGAACCTTTACAGCTGTAAATACCCAATTATTCTTAATATAATCATCAAAAATATAAGCTTCATTTTCTGGATATTGAAAGCCATTATCTTTTAGCCAAGTCGCTAAATCTTTAGAACTAGTTGACTCTAAAACTGCAATATCATAAATATCAATTTTCTTTCTTTCTAAAACAGTCACGCCTTCTTTTTCAGCCATTGGCGCAACTCCCAAACCATAATTTTGATCATATATTCTTGTTTGACCTGTCAAATCATCTAACGATTTAAAAAGCTCATCCGAAGACTTTGAAACTTCTGGTCTAGTTGGAGTTGGAATCACCCAACCAAATTGTTTTGCATCGCCAGAAAATTCAACAGACAAAATCAAAGTTTCAAGACCTTGATCATACACAATAACTGCTTTTTGACTGTCTTCTCGAACATAATAATCTGGTGGCGGTAATATACCTCCATCTGCACTGCAATAAAATGGCAGAATGAATACCAATGCCAGCAAAGAAAAAATAATTTTCTTCAACATAATTTTTTGTTTTTAATTTTTAAAAATATTCTACTTTGCCCATGGCAAAGGTAGTTTTTCACACCTACTAAACCCCTGCCGTGGGCAGGGTAGAAGGTTATAAGCCCTAGTCAACTATTTTCAAATGTAATTCCTTCAATTGTTTTTCAGAAACAACAGATGGAGCGCCTAACATGACATCTTGCCCCTTACCATTTTTTGGAAAAGCATAAATATCACGAATACTTGAACACTCTAATAATATCATCATCAATCTATCAAATCCAGGAGCGCAACCACCATGAGGAGGAGCGCCAAATTCAAAAGCTTTAATCATATGACCGAATTTAGAATCAACATCTTCTTTTGAATATCCAGCAATTTCAAAAGCCTTGTACATTGTTTTTGGATCATGGTTTCTAATTGCGCCAGAGCTTACTTCAAATCCATTGCAAACAATATCATATTGATAAGCTAAAATTTCTAATGGATCTTTTTCTTCCAAAGCTTTAATACCACCTTGAGGCATCGAAAAAGGATTATGTGAAAAATCAATTTTGCCAGGCTCTAATTCTGACATATCATACATTGGATAATCATAAATCCACAGCCAAGCTGCTTTTTTTGGATCTTTTAATCCTAATTTTTTACCACATTCTTCTCTAACAGCTCCCAAAGACGTACAAGCAGTTTTCCAAACATCAGCACCAAAAAATATAATATCGCCATTTTTTGGTTTTAGCTCTTTAACTATTTTTATTAACACTTCGTAATCCAAAAATTTTGCTATTGGAGATTTTAGAGAAAAATCATAGCCTTCTATTTTACAAGTTCCCTTGGCAATATCAGTATCACTTGGTCCAGTAACAACGATATAAGCCAGCCCTTTTGCTCCTTTACTTCTTGCAATATCCGTTAAACTATCAATTTCACTTCTTGAAAATTTAGCGCCACCCTCTATATTTAGAGCTTTAACAACTCCACCATTTTTTACAGCATCACTAAAAACCTTGAACTTACAATCTTTAACAATATCCGAAATATCTTTTATTTCAAAATCAAATCTCAAATCCGGCTTGTCAGATCCATATTTGCTCATTACTTCTTTGTAAGTAAATCTTGGAAAAGGTTTTGTAATTATTTTTTTATCTGAGAATTTTTCAGTCAATTCAATCATCAAAGGCTCAATAACTTTCCAAATATCTTCTTGTTCAACAAAAGACATCTCCAAATCAATTTGATAAAAATCACCAGGATGACGATCAGCTCTTGGATCTTCATCTCGAAAACATGGCGCAATTTGAAAATATTTATCTAAACCTGCAACCATCAATAATTGTTTAAATTGTTGTGGAGCTTGAGGCAAAGCAAAAAACTTACCAGGATAAATTCTTGATGGTACTAAATAATCTCTTGCACCTTCTGGAGATGAGTTTGCTAAAATTGGAGTCTGAACTTCAATAAAATCTGCTTTATGAAAATATTCTCGAGCATAAGTAATCATTTCATCTCTTTTTTTCAAAATATCCTGAAGCCTTGGATGCCTCAAATCCAAAAATCTATATTTTAATCTCAAGTCTTCATTAACTTCTTTTTCTGAAGATATAGAAAAAGGCGGAGTTTTTGAAGTACTCAAAACTTGTATTTTATCTGCCAAAACTTCAATCTCGCCAGTCTTAATTTTTTTGTTAATCATTTCTGCTGGCCTCTCACGGACTGTGCCTAAAACAGAAACTACAAATTCATCTCTAACTTTATCAGCCAAACTAAAAGCTTCATTATTCTTTGGATCAAAAACAACTTGAGTAATCCCATATCTATCTCGCAAATCTAAAAATATCAAACCACCGTGATCGCGTCTGGAATTTACCCAGCCAGCAAGTCTGACATTTTGAGTATTGTTTTCTAAATTAAGCTCACCACAAGTGTTTGTCCTTAACATAAAAATGAGAATTATGAATTATGAATTATGAATAAAGAATCATGATTCTATAAAATTATATCAATTTCCTCTTCTAAAGTCAAAACCAACTTGACAAAAACATATTTCAAGCATAAATTTTAATCAGCACCCTGACAAAAAGACGGAGGAGACAAAGATGAAAATCATCGTCTATGATCAAGAATTTCGTAATGCGGAAATAATAAAAGAATACTTCGATTTCAAATTCCCAGGCAATGATATCGTAATAGCTGGTACGAAGAAAACTCTACAAGAGGCCATAAGTCAATCACAAACACCCTTCGTAGTTATTCTAGGTGAAAATGAATTGTACAGAATTTCTTATGCAAAGCTTTATGGTCTAATTCCAGAAGGTACTCTTGTAATTATTTATTGCTTCAAAGAAACTCTTTCTGACAAAGATATCCCTAGTTCAGATCCCAAAAAGCCAATAAAATTCATTGATCGAAACGAAGCAGGACTTGATATCCCAATAATGATTCAGTGGTTAAAATCGCAAGGCTGCACCATCTAAACGAGTCAATCTCGTTTTTTTTATTGCCTTACTCAAATGCGTTTTCGAATAATACTCTAATTAATTTTCAAATTGCTATTCGAAAAATTATTAGAATTATTCGAAAAAGTATTAGAGTGAAACCGACTTTATGTTAAAATAAAATAGTCAATTATTAAAATAAAAAAACATGCTTAAAAAAATTGTCATTGGTTTAATAACATTAATTCTTTTCACTCCATTAACTTTTACTCATGCCAAACTTCTACAACCAAAAAATTTAGTTTACAAAGGCGCTTTTAAAATTCATGGCGAGGAAGAAACTAGTCCGTATACTTACAGCTATGGCGGACAAGCCTTAGCTTTTTATCCTCAAGGAGATCCAAGCGGATCAAGCGATAATTATTCTGGCTCGCTTTATATTACTTCTCATGACCAATTCCAATATATTTCTGAAATCACAATTCCAAAACCGATCATTTCCAAAAATTTAGATGATCTAAATTCAGCAGAAACTTTGCAAGGTTTTACTGACATTAAAGATAATCTTTTTGGAGAATTAGAATTGCCAACAGTTGGTTTAACTTATTTGGCCAAACAAAAGGACCAGACTTCTGGCAAAATTTATTATACATGGGGACAACATATGCAAGAAGGAGAAAGAAATCCTGCTTATGGCTTTTTTAATTTAAATTTATCAAATCCGCAAGTTCAAGGTCCATGGAAAATGGCAAAACAAGATAATTATGTTACTACCAAATATCTATTCAACATTCCAAAATCTTGGGCAAAAAAATATACGCCAGGCAAAAGATTAGTTACTGGACGATATCGCGATGGCGGACAAGGTGCTCAAGGTCCATCATTATTTGCCTATAATTTAAACGAACCTCTACAAACAGGATCATCAATAAAAAATACAACACTTCTCAAATATCAAAGCTATTATCAAGATCCAAATGCAGAAAATGCCTTAAATAATTATAAACATTCTGACAGCTGGTCTGGTGGAGCCTGGCTCACAACAAAAGACAAATCAGCTGTAATTTTTGTTGGCATCAAAGGAATTGGCAATACTTGGTATGGATATTATGATGGCACAGTCTGGCCAGACTACCCTCCTTACCCAGAAGTTGGTCCAGGCGAACGAGGCTGGTGGTCAGAAAATTTTGAAGCCCAAATTCTTTTTTACAAAGCAAAAGATTTAGCAAAAGTTGTAGAGAAAAAAATACCATCCTACAAACCACAGCCATATGCCATTAAAAAAATTGAAAAAAGAATGTTCTTTACACCAACAACGGAATTTAGACGCCTAGGCGGAATATCATATGACCACAAACATAATAGATTATATATTACCGAATTTCGCGGCAATCAAAACAATCAAGCACCTATTTTCCACGTCTGGAAAGTAAAATAAATTGGCTTAATTTAAAAAAAAGTTAGTCGAAATTTAATTTGTTTTAACGCAAAAGTCAAAAATTTTTGTGACAGAATTTTTGACGCAGAAGCTAACGCAGAAAACACAGAAACTAAAACAGGATCATCAAATCCTGTTTTACTTTATAAACTTTAAGAACTTTATAACTTTATGAACTTCTACGTTTATCCCATTTTTCCCATTCAACTAACAAACAAGAAGCAACAAAAATTGAAGAATAAGAACCAATTATAATACCAATAATTAATGCAAAAATGAACCATTGAATTGTTTGACCGCCAAATAGATACAATGACAACAAAACTAATAAGGTCGTCATACCTGTTGCCAAAGATCTAACTAAGGTTTGATTAATACTTAATTCGGCATTAACTTCCAAATCTATTGATGGATCTTTTAAAACATTATCTCTAATTCTATCAAAAACCACAATTGTATCATTTACTGAATAACCTAACACAACCAATAATGCAGAAACAAATAGAACATCAATTTCAACGCCCATAAAATATCCCAAAAGTACGAAAATACCACAGACAATCAAAATATCATGAACTAAAGCCAAAATTGCGCAAGCAGCCATTTTCCAAGAAGAAACTGTTGACGACATTTTTCTAAAAACATAAGCAATATATAAAATCATGCAGATTGATGCGAGGACAACAGCAATGATTGCTTTATTTTTTAAATCTTTTCCAACACTTGGACCGATTGATTCAAAACGCAATTCTGTAACTTTGCCAGTATCCTTAAAATCTTTCTCTAAAGTTTTCAGAATCTTATTTCTCTGTTCATTATTTAAATCTTTTGCTCTTATTATTATTCCTTTTTCAGCAGCTGGTTGAACTGATGCAATACCCAAATCTAAAGAATCTAATTTTTCTCTTATCAAAACAATATCTGGTCTGCTTTTTTTAAATTCAATTTCCATCAATGTACCGCCAGTAAAATCAATACCTGGCTTAAAACCAATAAAAATCAAACTTAAAATTGATGTCAAAACTAAAAGTGCTGAAATCGTCAAAAATATTCTTCTGTATTTTATAATTCTTATCATTATATTTAGTTTATTAGTTTAATTATCCTGCTGTTTTTAAATTAATTTAAGATTTTCTTATATTAAATAACCATAATTTATCTTTCAAACCATTAATCATTAAAATTAATTTCAATAATGTTCTTGTTACAGTCAAGGCTGAAAATAAACTTAATATAGTTCCAATACCTAAAGTTATTGCAAAGCCTTTGATCATTGATGTACCAAACCAAGCTAATATAAAACAAGTAATCAATGTTGAAACCTGAGAATCTCTAATCGACAACCAAGCGTGTTTAAATCCATCATCAACCGCCACTCCCAAGCTTTTGCCAGAATATAGCTCTTCTTTCATTCTTTCAAAAATCAAAATATTTGCATCAAGAGCCATACCAATAGATATAATAAAACCAGCGACACCTGCCAAAGTCATTGTTACTGGAATAAGCTTAAATATCGCTAAAGATAATAATGCATAAATAAATAATGCAATAATCGCAACTAATCCAGGCAAGCGATACATCACTATCATGAATAATGCAACAAGTAAGAGTCCAAATAATCCAGCGATAAAACTTTTTTCAATTGCAATTTTTCCTATTGAAGGACCAATGTTAGTTTGAGAAATCAAAGATACAGGAACAGGCAATGCTCCAGCATTTAATCTGATTGCTAATTGTTTTGCTTCATCAATAGTAAATTTACCAGAAATAACAGCTTGTCCTTCGCCTATTCTTTCATTAACAACTGGATCAGAAATCATTTGACCATCTAAAAATATTGCTAAACGCTTGCCAACATTTTTTTCTGTTATATCAGCAAATAATTTCTTGCCTTCATTATCAAATTCTATTGCCACAACTGGCTGATTTGTTTGTGGATCAAATTGCAATTGTGCTTTTTTCAAATGACTTCCAGTCAATTTTGTCATTACCCAACTGCCAGAATCCAAACCAGATTCTTGTTGCTTTAATTGCTCTGTTAAAGCATTAATGTCAATTTCCTTACCACTTTCATCAACTACTTTTGCATCATTTCCCTCACCAACAATTTTTAAACTATTCGTATCAATAACTTCTTGACTAGTAGTTGCTTTGTTTTTTAATTCTTTAGTTTTTTTGCTAATGAGACTATCAGCTCCACCACTTGCTGGTTCCTTTACAGGCTGTGTGCTTGGCGGCAATTCTCTAAAATCTAATGATGGAGTTTCACCAATTGTTTTAACTGCTTCATTAATATCTGTTACGCCAGGCAATTCAACAATAACCCTCCAATTATTATCAACTTTATTAGTTTGAACAACTGGCTCAGAAACACCTAAGCCATTGACTCTTCTTTCAATAACATCTCGAACACCTGACATCGCATTTTCATATTCACTATTTTCAACGTTCTTCAAATCAGCTTGATAAACCAATTGAGTTCCTCCTTGCAAATCCAAACCTAAATGAACCTTTAATTCTCTAAAGATTTTTTTACCGCCAATCGTAAAATCAATATTCGGACCCTTTGGCCAATCAACAATACCAGCTAAAACTGATAAAACTATAATACCCAAAAATGATAACCAGACTTTTTTCCTAATAGACATTTTGTTTAATTTATTTTTTATTTAACTTACCTAACTGAATAACAAGTTATTTTTAATTTTCTAATTACCAAGGAGTTACATGTACACTCTCTCCTAAATACGCCCATTCAAAAAGCCATTTAGAATCTGGTACTGATAAATTCACACATCCATGACTCATTGGATAACCAAAATTATTATGCCAAAACGCGCCATGTATAGTATAACCTCCATCAAAAGGCATTGCGTACGGTACATTAGGAATATCATAATTATCTGGATGATTAGGTCCATATTCATGCTTCATTCGAGTTGACAATACTTTAGCTTGAATAAAATAATCGCCAGTCGGTGTTGGATATTTGGAAATTCCAGAAGAAATCAACATCTCTTTAACAACTCTTCCTTGCTCATATACATATAATCTTTGTTTAGCCAAACTCACTTCGATATAACGATATTCATTTCTTCCGCTATAATATTTTTTTCCAGGAATAGTCGTAATTCTTTCTGATTTTACATCTTTAATAAATCTTCCGACCGCAACTCTTGCACCTCCACTAATATAATTACCATAAGGCTTCAAACTCACTTTAAGCTGTCTGCCATTAACCTTAAAAGCACGCACTTCAGAAGTTTGTCCATTAGCACCAGTAATAATTTCATCCAAACCATCATTATCAATATCGCCAGCATCAACATTAGCACCTTCTTGATGAGAAGTTGGATAAGCATCAAATTGACCTAAGATTGTTTTTTCTTGATCGAATTTATAAATTTTTAATCTTGCATTAGAAAATCTAGCTTTAGAAATAGCAATTTCCTCATCTTTGCCTCCATCATAATCTCCAACAGCTACGTCAACTCCACCCTTATAGGAATTTTCAAATGGCCAGAAAATTTTATCTGATTCTTTTCCTCTGCCGCTAAAAACTTTTACGTGTGATCTTGATCCTAATCCTGAGCCTACAATAATTTCATCTTTTTTATCGGAATCTACATCGCCAGAAGCTACAGAAGCTCCACCAGTATGCAAAGATGTTAATGCCAAAAAGTTCCTAATTTGTTTTTTTCCTCTAAAAACTTTAACCCAAGCCTGTCCGCCTGTTGCTTTCGTTACAATAATTTCTTCTTTTCCTATTCCATCAATATTACCAATTGCAACATCAACACCGCCTTTGAAAGTTGATTCAAAAGCCATAAAATCTAAAATACATTTTCCACTTTTCTTAAAAACTCTGACTCTTGGTCCTCCGCCAACTCCAGCACCAATTACAATTTCATCTAATCCATCATCATTTACATCACCAGTAGAAATAAAACCACCACCTTGAAATGCGCTTTCAAATGCTAAGAAACTATTACTAATCTGTCCCTTTCCTTTATAAACTTTAACTTCTGGAGACGTAAAATCAGCTTTTGCATTGGAAACAAAAAAACCGCATCCAAAAATTAACGCTAACGCAAATAACCAAGCTCCTTTTTTCATAGTTATTTATAATTTAATTAATTTATAGTAAATAGAAAACAGAAAATAGTTAACTAGTCTAACTAGTCTAACTTTTTTCTTACAATATCATAATAGCACAAAAATATTCAGTATTCAATAGTTAGCTTCTACCTTGCCCACGGCAAGGGTTTTTAAAAGTTACTACAAAAAATTCACGTACCCCTGCCATGGGCAGGGTAGAATATCTATTTTCTCACTTCCCATATCCCATTTCTCATTTCCAATATGAACTCATTTCATCAAGAGTCGCTAATGTAAATCCAGCATTTCTGATTGCATCAATAACAGTTGGCAAAGCTCCTGCAGTTGCATCTTTCATTGTGTGTCCCAGAATTATTGAACCATCATGCAAATTCCAAAGCATGCCAAAGGTTGCTGATTGTACTGTAACATTTGATCCTGTATCTCCTGCAGATGCTGTCCATCCAAAATACTTATAACCTAAATTTTTTACAATTGCATCAGTTGAAGCATTATGACTGCCACCAGGATAACGAAAATAAGGTTTTGTCGGCTTGCCAGTTATACTTTCACCTATTTGATTAGTATAAGTAATTTCATTAATAATTTGTGCGCTTGATAATCTTGTAAAATCAGCGTGTGAAAAACTATGATTTGCTAGTTGATGCCCTTCATCACTTAATCTTTTCATCCTGTCTGGATATTGTTGCATTACAGTACCTAGCATAAAAAATGTCGCATGAACTTTTTTATATTTTAATGTATCCAAAATTCGATCGAACGATCCACTTGCTGAAGTATAGCCGTCATCAAGAGTTAAAGCCACGCAATTTCTTTCACATTTAATTCCCAATTTAAATCCTGGAGCAACAACAAAATCATAATCCTTCTGTTTATCATTTGAGTTATTTGTGGGCTTGCCATTCGTGAGATTCGCAATTCTTACGCCGCCTTTAAAATCACCTGAATAGGCGCTAAAATTTTTTAATAGCTTTCCTTTTAAATTAAAAATTTGAATTGTTGGACCGCCATTAGAAGCTGGCGATACCAAAATTTTTGCCTTGCCAGAATCCAATTTTCCAATTGAAACATTAACTCCTCCTTTAAAATTTTTAAATGCATTAATTTTTCTAACAAATTTCGGCGCTAACTTATCAAGCATTCCTAATTTTGAAAACTTTCTTACATCTTTGCGATTCACTTCATAGACATAAACCAAATTTCCTCCTGTCGCTTGTCCAACAATTATTTTGCCATTATAAGCACTGACAGTTGCTCCGCCTTCAAAATCGTCATTGAATGCAAAAAAAGATAATCCAAAATCAACAACTTCTTTTTTCTTTGCCAAATATTTAAAAGTTCTGATATGACTACGACCAGAAGGTCCAGGTGAAGTAACAATTTCATCTCTTTTATCATTGTTTAAATCCGAACATGAAATATTCACTCCACCTTCAAAACTTTCATCATAAGCCGTAAAAGAAGTCAGCTTATTAATTTTATTTTTTTTACTAATTTTATAGATTGCAATATCGCTTCTATCTTCAAGTGCTTTGCCAACAACAATTTCATTTCTACCTTTATTATCTAAATTACAAACAGCAACATCAACACCTGAAGTATATTCTTTTTCAAATGCATAGAAATTAATGCCAGTTGAATTTCCCAATTTATCAAAAATTCTAACTTGCGGCCCGCCACCATATCCAGCGCCAATCACAATTTCATCTTTTCCATCATTATTAATATCGCCAATTGCTGGATATGCTCCGCCTTTAAAATTCTTGTCAAATGCCAAAAAATCAGCATCTATTTTATCTCCATAATCAGAATAAACTTTTATTTCTGGCTGAATGTAGTTGGACGCATTTGCATTCAAAACAAAGAAACAAGAAAACAAAAAAACAACCAAAATCAAACCACCTAATATCCGAATATCTAATATCCGCAATATCCGATCATGTATTGACATAAATATTAATTTTGTTGTTTAGATTTTTAAAATCTCTTGTCTTTTCGTAATAAAATAATATACTAAATTATTCGCACCTTCCTCGAAAGAGGACAACAAGGAGGAGAAAAAGAAAAATGCAAGAGGAAAAAACTTATATTGTTTGCGAAGGTATGCCTATTTGGCGTATCATGGAAACTGCTGCAAAAATTGCCAACCACGCTAAGAATTGTTCTGCAAATAATCGAGTAGTTGCAGAAATCTGTTTTATGGAACGATCTGATAGAGGAATAGAAAAATGTAGCAATCTGGTCCAATCTACAGCAAATGATTTACTTTCCAGTCCACCCTTCAATCATTTTACTGTTCAGCTTGAAAGATATAGCAGAATTACAAAAAATGATGGCACAGATGATATTCCACCTACAATCGTCTGCTCTTACTACGCAAGAATTGTCTTCAAAGCACTTTCCGCATAACGAACTTCCACGTTCGTTTTTTTATTTTGATTTTTAGAGTACCCTACCCAACTTCAGTTGGGGTCAAAAAAACTTTAGTTTTTCGTCGTCCGTGAACTAAAGTTCACCTAACCCCAACTGAAGTTGGGTAGAAATTTCCGAATTTCATAATTTCCGAATTTCTATTTGTTTTTTCCGCAACAGTGCTTGTATTTTTTCCCACTTCCACAAATACACGGATCATTTCTTCCAATTTTGCTAGAGTGCTCTGGCAAAGTTTTAGAATCTTCACCTTTTTCCGCGCCTGAAGTTTGCATTTGTTGTTTTGCTTTTTGCATTGGCGATACTTGTTGTGTCACAATTCCAACTTTATAAATAGTATAAACAACTCTATTTTGAATTTCTGCCAACAAAGCACCAAACATTCCAAATGCTTCTTTTTTATATTCAACTAATGGATCTCTTTGTCCAAAACCTCGCAAGCCAATTCCCTCTCTCATATATTCCATTGCATCCAAATGATCCATCCACAAAGAATCAATAGTTCGAAGCAAAACAGCTCTTTCGATTTGCCTCATTCCTTCCTCACCATTTTCTTTTTCTTTCGCATCATAAGCTTTCCTTGCCAAATCAAAAAGATAATCAATAATTATCGTTCTTGCTTCAGCTCCATTTTTTTCATTGCCAGCTTTTTTTGCTAAATTTTCCAATTCAAGATGAATATCTTGCGATACTGGAAAAATAGTTTTTACAGATTCATAAATTTCTTCACAATTCCAATTCTCAACATCTTCTGTACCAGTATGATTTGTTACAATTTGCTCAATTTCATCTTCAATATATTCTAAAATAATACTTTTCAAAGTTTGCATTTCTTTTCCTGTTTCCTGTTTTCTGTTTCCTATTTCCCTTTTTTCTCGTTCCCAAGCATCAAGTATCGCATTACGCTTTTTATAAATGACTTCCCGATGTTTATTCATCACATCATCATATTCCAAAACATGTTTTCTAATATCATAATTATTTCCTTCAACTTTATTTTGAGCTGCTTCAATTGATTTTGAGATTAATCCATGTTCAATTGGCTGATCTTCTGGCAATTTCAAAGTATCCATCATTTTTTTCATTCTGTCAGAACCAAAAATTCTCATCAAATCATCTTCCATTGACACAAAAAATTGTGAAGAACCAGGATCGCCTTGACGTCCAGCTCTACCTCGAAGCTGATTATCTATTCTTCTTGCTTCATGCCTTTCTGTTCCAATAACATGAAGACCACCTAATTGTTTAATTTTTTCTGCTTCTTCTTTATTCAAAGGCACTCCACCCAAAATAATATCAACACCGCGACCTGCCATGTTTGTTGCAACTGTCACGCCATTTAATCTACCAGCTTGAGCAATTATCTCGCCTTCTTTTTCATGGTTCTTTGCATTTAAAACATTGCATATAATTCCTTCGTCTTGCAACATTTGTCCTAATCTCTCATTTTTTTCAATTGAAATCGTACCAATCAAAACTGGCTGACCTTTTTTATTTCTTTCTTTTACATCTTTAACTACAGCAATATATTTTCCTAATTCTGATTTATAAACCAAATCATTTAAATCCTCACGTATTAATGGTTTATTGGTTGGAATTATAACAACATCCAATTTATAAACTTTTGAAAATTCTTCAGCTGATGTTGCCGCAGTTCCAGTCATGCCAGCTAATTTTTTATAAATTCTAAAATAATTTTGAAATGTAATTGTTGCTAATGTTCTTGATTCTCGCTGAATCGCCACGTTTTCTTTTGCTTCCAACGCTTGATGCAAACCTTCAGAAAATCTACGGCCAGGCATTAATCTGCCAGTAAATTCATCAACAATTATTACTTCATTATTTTTTACAACATAATCTTTGTCTCTTTTAAACAAAGTATGCGCTTTCAAAGCTTGTTCAATATGATGGACAATTTCTATTCCTTTTTCTTCATAAATATTCTGCAATCCCAACATTTTTTCAAGCTTTGCGATTCCTTTATCTGTCAAAGTTGCTGCCCGCATTTTTTCATCAATATTGTAATCTTCATTTTCTTTTAATTTTGGAATCAAGCTTGCAAATTGATTATACATATCAACTGCTTCTTCTGCTGGAGCAGAAATAATCAACGGAGTTCTTGCTTCATCAATCAAAATAGAGTCAACTTCATCAACAATTGCAAAATTCAAATTTCTTTGAACTTTTTCAGCAAGCTCTGCAACCATATTATCTTTCAAATAATCAAAACCATATTCATTATTTGTTCCGTAAGTAATATCAGCATTATATGCTTCTTTTCTAGAAACTGGTCTTAGATATTCATGGAATACTTTAAAACTTCCCATTTCATCTCTTTCTTCATCAAGTTCTTCATTATTCATTATTCCTGATTCATTATTCTTTTTGCTATATTGAGAATCGTAAACAAAAGCCTGTTCATGCTGAATACAACCAACACTTAATCCAAGAGCATCATAAATCTGCCCCATCCATACTGTATCTCTTCTTGCCAAATAATCATTAACAGTAATTAAATGAGAGCCTTTGCCTGACAATGCATTCAAATATAATGGCAATGTTGCCACCAAAGTTTTTCCTTCACCAGTTTTCATTTCTGATATTTTTCCTTGATGAAGAACAATTCCACCCAAAAGCTGAACATCAAAATGTCTCATTTTTGTCGTTCTTCTGGAAGCCTCTCGAACTAAAGCAAAAGCCTCAGGCAAAATATCGTCTAAAGTCTTGCCATTTTTTAATTCATCTTTTAATTTTTTTGTTCTAGATTTTAATTCTTCAGCTGACAAATCTTTCAAACCTGATTCCAAAGAATTAATTTGCGAAACTATTGGAGCGAGCTGATCAACAACTCGTTTATTTGGATCACCAAATATTTTTTTAAAAAAATCAAATGCCATAAAATTAAGAATCTAGAATCTTGAATCTAGAATTTTGAATAGAATTAGAAAGTAAAATGAGAATTATTTTATTCCAAATTCTCTATTCTATTCTAGATTCCAGATTCTAAATTCTAAATTCTCAAAATTAAAATATTTTTATAAAAACTAATTCAAACTTTTTATTCCCCTCGGATGACTTCTAGTACCTTTGTATTTTTCAATTTGTTTAGTTAATTTTGGAATTACAAGATCAATTGCTTCAAAAATATCATAGGCAATTTCTTCAGCTCTAATGGAAGATCTTGGAACTTTCATTTGCACTTCGCATCTGAATTTTTTGCCTGATTTCATTGATGTATCTTCGTCTAACTCTACAAAGCATTCAATCACATTGTCAATATATTGCTCTAAACCGCCAACTTTTTCCTGAACATAATCATAAAGCTTGTCCGTTAATTCAATTTTTTTGTGGTAAATTGTGATTTTCATAACTTAATTGTTTAATTGTTAAAATGCTAAATTGTCAAAATTAATATTAACAATTTAACAATTGAACAATTTATAAATAACCAGTCTAACCTATCTAACTAATCTAACTTATTTAATGCAACATTTAGAACCCGACCAATATATTCTCTAATTCTAACTCAACGCCAAATTTAATTTTAACTTGAGTTTTCACTATTTCAACTAAGTCTAGCACATCTTTTGCCTTTGCGAAACCTATATTTACAATAAAATTAGTATGCTTTTCTGATACTTTTGCTCCGCCAACTTGTCTTCCTTTTAATCCACTTTTTTCAATCAATAAAGCAGCCGGAATTTTTCCATACTTTTTAAATTTAATTTTATCTGTGTTATCTGTGTCTAATTTGTTGAGTATCTGTGTTAAATCTTTTGTTACATTTTTAAAAACTGAACCGGCGCTAGGCTCATTTGGAATCTTTGTTCCTCTTTGTTTTGCAATATCTGACATTTCAGCAATAATTTTATTTCTATCTGATTTTTTTAATTCAATTTCGCATGATAAAACAATTTTATTTTTATCATTTTTAAATTCACTTGAACGATAAGAAAAATCAAGATTATTAATTTCTTTTTTAATTATCTTATCTGCATTTACATCATAATAAGAGACACTTTTCAAAATTTTACTAGCATCACTTCCATAGGCTCCAGCATTGCCAAAAATCGCACCACCAATTGTTCCAGGCACGCCAGTAAAAAATTCCATTCCAGTCAAATTGTTATCCAAAGCCTTGCTTACAATTTTGCCAACTGAAACACCAGCACCGACAATTATAATATTTTCTTTAATATCCAAATTATCTAGCTCTATTTTTATTACTAATCCTCTAAAACCTTCATCAGAAACCAAAACATTGCTTCCTCCTCCTAAAACATAATATTTTATCCCTTCTTCTTTTACTGATTTCAAAGCTTCAATCAAATCCTCTTGATTTTTTGCAATATAAAAATAATCAGCAGGCCCGCCAATTTTGAAAGTCGTATGATCAGCCAAATTAATATCGCGCTCACATTTTTCAAAAAAATTATTCATAACCTATTTTCTGAAAATTTAATAATTTACACCTACTACCACTACTCCTCCACTAGTTTTTTTACTATAAGCAGAAAACTTTTCTAATAAACTTTTATTATTATCATAAATCTTAACTGTTGGCCGACTATCTTCTGCTAATCTTTGGCTAGCAATTACTTCGGCTTTGCCATCAGAATTAACATCGAACATCTCTAGATTGGCTCCACTTACATGCTCCTTACGAAAAACATTAATCTCCTCAATTAAATCTTTGGTGCTATATTCAAAAACCTTGACCTTACCTTTATCACCAGCTAATTTTGATACACCGATATCCAAATTACCATCATTATTTATATCGCCACAAGCAACATCTAAACCATCCACAATATCTTTCTTGAACGGTTTAATTTCTTTATCAATCTTCGAACCCTTTTTATTAGTCGTCAGAATATTATAAAATCTAATTTTTGATCTTACACCTGTTCCTGTCCCAGTAATCAATTCATCAGTCCAATCATTATCGACATCACCTAAAGTTATGGCTACTGCGGACTCGAGTTTTGGATAAATAATTCTATCAAAAATTACTGATTTATCAAGATATTTAAAAATTTTAACCTTTGAACTTTCTCCTGTAAATTTTGACACTGCAATTTCCGAAATATTATCACCATTAACATCACCAGCTGCCACATCAACACCTCCTAAATAATCTTTCTTAAAAGGATAAATTTTTTTCAACAAATTTCCATTTATATCAAAAACTTTAACCCAAGATTTAGAATTAGAACCCGAACCAACAATTAATTCATCATTGCCATCCATATTTACATCCCCGCTGGCGATTCTCACTCCATCGTTTTTAGCCTTTTTAGAATAAGCTTTAAAACCATCACTCAATAAACTTCCTGAAGTATTAAATTTCTTAATATTTTTTCGACCATCCTGTTCCAGAGAAGTCATTAAATATTTGCTATTTTTTCTCAAATCAACTGTAAAATTATCTATCTGCGTGCCATTATTATTTACTACATTAGCATAAAGCTTTGAACTTGTTGCTTGTAAATAAACAAATTCGTACTCACTTCCTCCAGCCGCTGTCCACCAATTTCCAGTTGTAAAATTACCCAATGGTGCTCCCCCACCACCAGTCACAACATAAACAATTCCATTATTATAATTAACTGCATTTTGATAAATCGGATAAGTTCGTTCATAAATATGATCATGACCATTGAAAACAACAGCTACTCCATATTGTTCAAATAAAGGAATCAAATAGTCATGCACAGTAGCATTCGGTCCATGATGACCAGAGCTATAAGCCGGCTCATGAAACCAAACTATTATTTCTTTATTTTGATTAGCACTCAAATCATTGACTAGCCAATTATACTGCGTACTGCCGGTAGCAAAATCTTCATAATTATCAATCGATATAAAATGCCAACCAAAATAATCAAACGAATAATAAGTCGGAATATTATTAAATTGTGCTTGATAATCAGCCACCGGCACTTCATGATTACCAACTGCAGGATAGAAATTTCTAGTCAAACCATTTTTGATTGGTTTATTCATTAAATTAGCTGTGATACTGAAAAAAGTCTGCCACTCAGGTAATGAAGAAGCGCTATTGACCAAATCTCCAACGTGCAGCACGAAATCGGAATTTAATGGCACCATTTGATTGACCACTTCTTGATGCGCAGTATCACCTGTCCGCGTATCACCATAAGCCTCAAAATCAAATTGCCAATCATTCAAATAATTCTGAATTGTCGCTGCATTTACATTTAGTCCCAATAGTAAAAATACCAGCACACCACAAACCGCTCCCAAACTAAATAGTTTTTTCATTTTATTTTTATTTATTTTTTAATTTTAAATTTTTAATCAATTTATCACTTACCTCTGTTATTGTCCCTGCTCCCATAGTAAGTACCACATCACCAGGTTTAACATTTTTTTTCAGCCATTCAAAGGCTTCATCAAGTCCACCAACATAGATTACCTTTTGACCAATTTTCTTTGCTAAATCCTCAGAAGTTTTCCTGTTTCCTGTTTTCTGTTTTCTGTTTTCTTCTCTTCCAGCCACATGATACACATCAGTCAAAATCACTCTATCACAATCATTAAAAGCACCGACAAATTCATCAAACAAAGCATTAAATCTATCTTGATGATGCGGTTGAAAAACACAAACAATATTTTTATCAGGATATTTTTCTTTCGCTGCCTGCAAAGTTGATTTTACTTCTGTTGGATGATGAGCATAATCATCAACGACAATTACTCCATTAATCTCTCCTTTTATTTCAAATCTCCGCCAAGATCCTTGATAATTTTCCAAGCTCTCTTTAATAATTTTATCATCAATTTCCAGAATTCTGCCAACTTCTCGAGCAGCAAGAGCATCAAGTAAAAAACCTTTTCCTGGAACTTTTAATTTTAAATTCAAATCATTCATCAAATTTTCTGGATGATCAACAATATAATCTGCCCTAGCAATAAAAAGATTAAATGCATCTTTTACATCATCTAAATCTTTATAACAATCCGGATGATCAAATTCAATATTTAATACCACTGCAATTTTTGGCTTATAATTTAAAAATGCTCGGCGATATTCATCTGCCTCAATAACATAATAATCGCTTTTTCCTAATCTTGCATTGCCATCAAATTCTTTAATGTTAGATCCAACAATCACAGTTGGATCAAGACCAGCGTCAACTAACATTAATCCAATCATCGCTGTTGTTGTTGTCTTTCCATGTGTTCCAGAAACTGCAATCAAATATTTATTTTTTGTTAATTCACCCAAAACTTCAGGATAGCTCATCGTCTTAATTCCCGACTTCTTTGCCTTAACTAATTCTGGATTATCGGATGTTGCAGCAACAGTATGCACAACTAAATCAACATCATCAGGCAAATTCTTTGCATCATGTTTGCCAACAAAAATCTTTGCTCCTTTTTTAATTAAATCTTTTGTCACAACACTTTCAACCAGATCAGATCCAACAACTTCAATATTTTTTTGCAAAAAAATTCTAGCAACAGCAGAAACACCAATTCCACCAATACCAATAAAATATACTTTTTTAAATTTTTGTAAATTTATTGACATAAGATAACATTTCTATTATACTAATAAACCGTCCACAAAGGAGGGAAAAGTGAGAAGAACAATTCTTGTTGTTGCATCAATCATATTGCTCGGATGTGCCTCAAATCAAGAAATTGTCAAACATTCTGAAGAAAGAAAATGTCCTCCCAAATGGTCACTTACGGAAATTCAAGGTGTGATGCAAGGCGTCAATGATCCAGAAGGTACATACGCGACTCCTACAAAAATCAAAATCTGTTTGCCAGATCCTGATTCAGGAGAACAACTTCAGTTCGTTCCAACAGAAAAAGAATAGTTCATTTTCATCCACTACTAATGTGGATTTTTTTATTTCCCAAATTTTAAAAACTAACAGTTTAGCAACAATTTAACCATTCAACAATTTAACATCGTCCGACAAACTATCAATTCCCTGAAATTCTTTAACAACAATTGACTTAATACTATTCTTTATTTCTGGCTTAACTAATGTAATCGCCATCTCTTTCTGACCTCCGTTACTCTCACAATCATCTTCAATCAAAATATCAGGCTTTACATATTCTATAATATTATTATATTTTTGATTTTCTTTTCGATAATATAAATCACCTTCTGGAAAATTATTTTTTGCCAAAACCTCGCCAATCTGCGACACTTCATCCATTGAAATTCTTGAAGTTAAATATAAAATTTTTGCACCTTGTTCTTGCCATTTTTTTAGCTTTTCATTTGCGTGACCAATCATAATATAATTAGCAAAGTCTTTCACAGATGGCTCATTATTTTTAACTTGCAAAACAATTTTTTCTTGACTTTCGCCTAAACCTTTTTTGTGCATCAAAATCGTACCTTCAACAAATACTAATATTTTTTTATTTTTCTTTGCAAAAACATTTTTTGATTTTGCTAGACCTAAAATTTCAGTTGCTAATTTATTATTTGCATCTTTATTGAACATCTTAAGCATTGCCAAATGCATTGTTTCTAATTTTTCTTTATCAGCTTGCAAACTTGTTATATCAGTCAATAATTTTTCTGAAGTCAAATCTTTTTCGTTTATAATTACAGCTGCATTATTTTTTGCATAAATTTCTGCATTAGCTTTTTGATGATCAGATGATGCAAAAGGATAAGGAATCAAAATTGCTGGCTTGCCTAATGCTGAAATTTCAGCCAAGCTATTTGCTCCAGCTCGAGAAATAATTAAATCAGAAACTGACAATGCCTCGCCCATTTTCTTGCCATCCAAAAATTGGAATATATGATAATCATTTTCTAATGCTTTTACATTACCTAAAATCTGATTGCCATGTGATGGCCCAACAACATGAATAATCTGCCATTTTTCTAATAATTTATGGAGAACTAAGCCAATCAAATCATTAATTTTTTGCGCTCCTTGGCTTCCACCAATTATTAATAATACAGGTTTTTTATTATTTAAATTTAAATCTTTAATGCCATCTTCTTTTTTTGCTAATAAAATTTCCTCGCGAACAGGATTGCCTGTAATGATTATTTTGTCAGAAAAATCTTTAAAACTATTTTTTCCTTCTTCAAATCCTAATGCAATTTTACTTGCATATTTTGCCATAAACAAATTTGCCTTGCCAGCAATCACATCTGATTCATGCAACAAAACTGGAATTTTAAAATGATTGCAAACTATAACAGTTGGCACACTGACATATCCGCCTTTGCTGAAACAAACATCAGGCTTGAATTTTTTTACTTTAAAATAAGCTTGTACAACACCAAGAGGCAATTTAACCATATCAACAAAATTCCAAAACGAAACATACCGTCTCATTTTTCCAGCTAAGACAGCTTTAAATTCAATTTTATTCTCACGTGCAATTTTGGCTTCCGGACCTTTTTTTGTTCCAATCCACAAAAATTGGGCTTCGAGATTTAATCTTACAATTTGCTTTACTACAGCCAAAATAGGCATAATATGCCCACCTGTTCCTCCGCCTGCTAAAAGTATTTTCATGACTCAAATATACTACAAAAAAAGACTCAAGTCAAAAAATAAAAAAAGACCCGAAATAGGTCATGTCAAATGTTCGATATACCATTGTCCCATCATTGATACATTGTAATCACTAATCGCATCAGCAGCAATACCTTTAATATGATTCTTGTCAAAGTGCTCACTAAAAACAGATAAAAGAACTTCTCTACTTTTTTTCGACTTTCCAAAAATACAATCTTTATCCGTAAATCCAGACATTTCAAATGAAGATCTTCCGATATCATCAAGAGTCGGATCATCTTCATTCAAATATCCAAGCTGGCATTCAGCGTACGTTTCAATCTCTTTCTTTAGTCTAAGAACCCAGCTTTCTTCAACCGCACTCAAATCTCCCTTAGAACAAGCAATCTCCAATCCAACAATATAACTTTCGCCATTAGTCAAGTCTGCTAAATCTTTACCCATCAAAAGTCTCAAAAACAGCATGCCGTCCTCCTCTTCTTCTGTTTTCTAGTCCAAAAAAATAATATCACAGATAACCAATCGAATCAATAGAAACCATATTGTTTGAGAATAAATAAAATTTAAGTCAAAAAAAATCGCTTATGCGATTACCAACTTATAGTGCAAAAATTTTTAGACAAAGTCAAACCCTTTGCATTCACTAGATCTCTGAATGCTTCACTTGCATCAGATCTCATAAAACATTTCAAAGTCGTCCAATAGCATGCCTCATTAGGATACCCAGGAAAAAGATATCCAGTAGAACCAGCAAATCTAGGCAGAGATATATCGAACAAAAAACGATCCTCAGATACATATCCGCCATCACCAAAAAGATACACACAACAAGAACCACTTCTAAGAACTACTACGTCTTTCCAGGTTTCCTTAAAAACTCCAATTTCCGTTTCACTACTAGTATGGAAATAATATCCTAGCGAAGTTTTAAGTCCACCGCATCCAAACATTTCAACTTCCATTTTTCCAGCTCTAGCAGCTCTTAACAAAATCGCATCTAATGCTTTTACAAAAAAGTCACCAAGGAAATGCATGCTTCTTGCTTTCAATTCTTCATGCAATCTAACACTTTCTAGTCTTTCTGCCTCTTCTTTTTCTTTCAAAATTCTGTCTCGTTGCTCAATATTTTCTTTTCTTGTTTTGATGATTCTATGTAAATCTCCAACACAAAGTCCAACTTGTTGATCCATTTCGTCTCCCTCCTCCTCTTTAGGAAAGAACATCCTACTTAAAATATATAACAAAATAATCTAAAAATCAAAAATAAAACGAATGATAATCTATTCAAAAATCAAATTTTTATCTTCTACAGTCTCAAGCTTGCTTAATTTAGACAATGCATTTTTCTTCGCAATCACAAATTTTATTTTTTCAATTGTCTTAAAATAAAAACATGGAGCAAAAGTCCTATTTTCATTTGCCAAAGTAGCTGTATTTGGAATTTTAACCAAATAATTTCTGATCTTAAATTTTATTATATGAGTAGTTCTATTTTGATATATCGTAAATGGTCCTCGCCAATTATTATCTCTATCTTTTATAAATAGTCTCAAATCTTTTTCTTTGATATTTGCTTTGTTTAATTTATTTTTTGAATAACGAATTGAAATTCTAAATTTAATATGCTTATCAACTTTATTGTAATATGCTTTGTCAACTGTACCTATATTTGATAACAACTTTAAATAACCTGGATGACTATTCTTTTTTGTAAAACCATTAATATATTTTGTTTTATTTCGAATCAATTTTATATACAAATCTTTTATCGATCCTTGTTTAGGCAACCTATAAAATAAAAGATCAGCATTATCAATTGGGCTTCGATAAATAGTATTTAATGTAATATTCTTTAAATTTATTTTTTCATTAAATAATATTGTTGGCGTTGGTGTAGGAGTCGGCTCTGGAGTAGGAGTTGGTGTTATATTTATAACATAATTCTCTGTTTTCACAACTTCTTCATTACCAAAGGAATCTGCAGAAAAAAATTTAAGCGTTGTATCTTGAGAAATCACAATTGGATCAGAATAAACTAAAGAAGATGTGCTTGGAGTAGACCCATCAATAGTATAATAAGTTGTTGCTGTCTCATCGGATGCCAAAGTTACTGACACAGAATCATCATAAGTTCCACCTGCTGGAGTAGCAGTCGTAACTGGGACAATACTATCAGTATATGCAATATGTAGTACCGATTCACCATCAACATAGTAAAACAAACCACCAACATAAAGCTCTCCATCGTAATCAGTCATTGCTGCCACACTATCAGTTGCTCCATTTCCAACTGCGCTCCAGGAATTACCGTCCCATTTTGCAATACGAAATGCATCAATACCACCTGCAGAAGTAAAATTTCCTGCTACATAAAGTTGATCATTATAGATATCAAGATTAGATACCCCAGCACCGCCTTGTCCTTCTACCCCGCTTCCTAAAGCAAACCAATTATTACCATCCCATTTCACAATACGATTAGCTGGATTAACAGTTCCAGCGGTAGTAAAATAACCTCCAATATAAAGTTCATTGTTATGAACGATTAAAGCACCAACAGAAGAATTCATCCCAGTACCCGCGACTCCAAGTGCGCTCCAGGAATCACCGTCCCATTTTGCAATACGCAAAGCACTAATACCGCCTGCAGTAGTAAAATTTCCTCCTGCATAAAGTTCACTATTATAAACTGCCAAAGTATTTACGAAACCATAACTGTTCATTCCTGTTCCAAGCGCACTCCAAGCATTACCATCCCATTTTGCAATATAGTTAACACTAACTCCGCCAGCGGTAGCAAAAGTTCCACCAGCATAAAGCTCGTCATTATAAACAGCCATTGTGTATACATATTGATTCATTCCTGTTCCAAGTGCACTCCAAGAATTTCCATCCCATTTTGCAATATAATTTGCGCTACCCCCACCAGCTTGGGTAAAATATCCACCAGCGTAAAGCTCGTTATTATAAACAACTAACGTATAAACAATGTTATTTACCTCTGAAGCCAATGCAGTCCACGTATTACCATCCCATTTTGCAATATAATGTGCAACTACGCCTCCAGCATTAGAAAAAGTACCAGCTGCATAAAGCTCAGCATTATATACAACAAAATCATATATAGCACCATTCATACCTGTACCAACTGAGCTCCAATCAGCAGTATCACTATCCCATTTTGCAACAAAATCAGCTTTTAAAACATTAATAAACTCAAAATTACCTCCAGCATATAAAGCATTGTTAAAAATAACAAATGCATTTATGTAGCTATTCATACCTGTTCCGACTCCGCTCCAAGCATCACCATCCCATTTTGCAACATAATTAGCATTAGCACCACCAGCATTTTTAAAATATCCTCCTGCATAAAGCTTATTATTATAAACAGAAAGCACTAGTACAGTGTTGTCAAAACCAGTACTAACAACACTCCAAGTATTGCCATCCCACTTTGCAATTTTTGCGGCACTCACTCCACCAGCTGTATCAAATCTCCCGCCTACATAAAGTTCTCCATCATATTCTGCCATTGTATAAACTGTATTATCAGTTCCAGTACCAATAGCACTCCAAGTATTACCATCCCATTTTGCAATATAATTTGCGCTAGCCCCACCAGCATTCAAAAAATCTCCTCCAGCATACAACTCATTATTATATACAGCCAAAACATAAATATCATAGTCTACTCCAGCTCCAACAGCACTCCAAGTATTACCATCCCAATATGCAATATATAATACAGGATTTACCCCATCAATTGTAGTAAAATCTCCGCCTACATAAAGTTTATTATTGAACACTGTAAGAGCATACACATTGCTATCCATCGATTCAGTACCAATAGCGCTCCAAGTGTTGCCATCCCATTTTGCTATATAATTAGCACTAACACTTCCTACCACTGAAAAATAACCACCTACGTAAAGTTCGCCATTATAAACAGCCATTGCTAAAACATCACTATCCGTTCCACCCCCTACATCACTCCAAGTTGAACCATTCCATTTGGCAATATAATCTGCACTAATTCCACCAACTTCTGTAAAACTTCCTCCAACGTACAATTCGTTATTATAAACAGCAAAAGAAGTTATTTCATTGTTTGTACCACCATCCATTGCTTTCCATGATTCCGAAGCCAATACATTTTTAATAGGTATGAAATTAAAAAAACAAAACAAAATTAAAGCAATAAATACTGCTCCAAATACAAATATTTTTTTCATGTATTTTTATATTAAATCAAATAGAATATCAGTCATTTTTAATTAGAGATTGTTTTGAAATATTTAGCATGATCCCACAAGCAGCCAGCAAAGCGATAATTGCCGAACCGCCATATGATATAAAAGGTAAAGGAATACCAGTTAGAGGAATTAAAGAAATCATTGCTGAAATATTAATTAAAGCTTGCAAAATCACCCAAGATGTAATTCCTGTTGCAATTAATTTTCCATACATATCTGGCGCTCTCTTCGCAATTCTAAATCCAAGATAGGCAAAAAATAAAAATAACAATAACAAAAAGATAATTCTCACAAAACCCATTTCTTCAGCAATAACAGCAAAAATCGAATCACCTGATGCTTCTGGGAGATAATTGTGTTTCTGAATACTCTTGCCTAAACCTCGTCCCAAAATTCCACCAGATCCAACTGCCAGCAAAGATTGATTAATTTGATAGCCAATTCCTTGTGGATCCAATTCAGGATTCAAAAATACTGTAAAACGAGACATTCTATATGGCGCTATTTTTATTAAAAGCATCATCATCAAAACAGCGCCAACTCCCAAAATTCCCAGATGCGTTAATTTTCCACCTGCCACAAAATAAACAATTATCGACATCAACATAATTACTGACATCGTCCCAACATCAGGTTGCAACACTGTCAAAGTTCCGACAACAGCCAACATAAATAAAAATGGTGCAAAACTATATTTCCAATCTTTTATACCTTGAGACCTTTTGTCTAGCCATGTTGCTAAATATAAAAGAAAAGTCAATTTTGCAATTTCTGTAGGCTGAATTGTGCCTAACGGACCAAGATTAACCCACCTTTTTGCACCTCCATACTCAAAGCCAAGTCCAGGAATAAAAACTAGGACCAACAAGACTAAAGTTAAAACTAACATTAATGCTGCAAATTTTTTCCAATTATGATAATCAATTTTGTAGCAAACAAACATCGCTACTAAACCAATCAGTACTCCAAATAATAGTTGGTGTGTAAAATAATAATAATTATTCGCAAAATTTTGGTACGACAAAACAACACTTGCTGAAGATAACATAATTAATCCAAAAACAACAAGAATTAAAGTCACAACTAAAAATACATAATCTGGTTTTTGTTTTAAAGCCACTTTATAATAATTTAGTATAAACACAATTAATCGCGTTTATACATTATAAACTTTTCACTAATTTTTTAAACTGTCTCGCTCGATCGCGATAATCAATAAAGAGACCAAAGCTTTCACAACCAGGCGATAAAATTACGATATCACCTCTTTTTGCTGATTTATTGGCAGAAATAACTGCATCCTCCAAATTTTCAGATATTTTAATTATTGGACTAGTTTTTTGAAATCTTATACTCGAATTTTTTAAAGCTAATTTAATTGTTTCTGCTCTCTCTCCAATCAAAAAAACAATTTTTACTTTTGAATTTATTATTGAATCAGCCATTCTATCGAATTCTCCTGGATATGGTTTTTTCCTTGATCCTCCAGCAATTAAAATCATTGGTTTTTTAAATGATGAAACAGCAACAGCAGTCCCATCAGGATTGCAAGCTGAAGAATCTTCAATATATGAAACGCCATCAACTTCTCTTACTAATTCTAATCTCGATTTTATACCCTTAAAATTTAACAATGCTTCTCTGATATCTTTCGTATTAATTTTCATCAAATATCCAGCCAAACTTGCTGCCAAAGCATTTTCAATGTTATGTGGTCCAGGAATTTTTAAATCCAAAACTGAACAAATTTTTCTTTCTCTTTCAAAATCTTGAATTATTATTTCATTGAATTTTACATAAGCGCCTCGATCAACTCTGCCTTTTCTAGAAAAATAATAAACTGTTGAATCAATATCTAAGCCAATATCCTTTGTAATATCATTATCAAAATTCAAAATTGCAAAATCACCTTTTTTTTGATATCTGATCAAACTTCTCTTTGTTGTAATATAATCAGTAAAAGTCTTATGATCATCCATGTGATTCGGCGAGATATTCGTAATAATGCCAATATACGGACTTTTTTTCAAATCAATCATTAATTGCCTGTTGCTTACTTCAACAACTAAAATATCATTTTCTTTAATTTCAAAAATATTTTTTAGAATCTGTACATTCTCACGATCATTGCCAGTAAAATAGACCTTGCCTAATTTATATCCTCGCTTCATTATATCATTTACTAATGCTGAAGTCGTTGATTTTCCAGATGTTCCAGTTATTGCAATTATTTTGCCTTTGCAAAATTGAAAATATAATTTTGTAATATTAGAAAATTCGATTTTTCCTTTATGCTGGTTCAATAAATCATTTTGCGCATATCTAAACCAAGATTGAGGCACAAAAATCAAATCTGCCTTTTCAATTTGGTCAAGATAAGTATCTTTATAATTAAACTTAACCTTTCCTTGTCCGCCGGAGCCTTGGCGAAGGCGGATAATCTCATTATATGTTTCTTCTTTTTCTTTTTTTGTCATTTTGTCATGAAAAGAAAAAAAACTTTCTTTAAATTTATCTTGATCGCAAAAATCATGAGCAGTAATATTTTTAACTCCATTATCAGCCAAAAATTCCAAAACCGCGCTTCCTTCAGCTCCAGAAACGCCTAAGACATGAATATTTTTCTTTTTTAGATCTTCTATTGTCATAAAACACTCGAACACTTAAACACTAAAAACACAAAAACAACTTTCCGCTTAATATCATAATATCCGAATATCAAGCTTTTCGCAAGCTATTTCATACCTATTACGCTTAACAAATCAGACTTAAAATCTTTATCTCTATGATATGACGGAAATTTATCATCACAACTTGTACAAATTTTTGAAATCTCAATGTTTTCATTTTTAACACCAGAATCCAACAATTCCGTTTTTACTATCCTTTTTAAATCCAAATAAATTTTATCATTTTCTTTTACGACAAAATTATCAGCTTTAAATTCTTTCGCCAAATTTTCAAAAAGTTTAATCCTGTCATCTTTTGCTTCACTTACTTCGTAACAGCATTTACCAATTGCTGGACCGATATAAACAATAATGTCTAAAACATTACTACCCATTTTCTTAAATTCACCAATCATTTTACCAGAAATATTTCCCAAAGTTCCTTTCCAGCCAGAATGAGCAATTCCACAAATTTTTAATTTTGGATCAAAAAAAGTTACTGGCAAACAATCAGCAGTATAGCAAACTAAAAATACATTTTTATCTTTTGTAACTAAGCCATCGCTATTATCAATATAAGAATCCGGACTAAAAACTCCTTTCCCACAATCTTTTTTTGAAACTAAAGAAATATGTGTTCCATGAACTTGATTTTGCATTACAACTTTTTTCAAATCAATCCCAAAAATATCAAAATATTTTTTTCTATTTTCAACAACTTTTTCAATATTATTTTCACTCCCATCATCTCCAAATTTTAAATGCCCAAAATCACCAATAGCCAAGCCTTGAATCAAATTATTATGTTTACTTAATTTTTGAGATACAACTTTCTGCATATTTTTGCCAAAATCCCTGCTAAGTGCAGGGTAAGAATTTTATCAATTTTATCAATTTTACAATCGTTTAACTAGCCTAACTTATCTAACCAGTCTAACAAATCTAACTAATTTATTTTCTAATTATTTCTCCAGCAAGTTCTTTTGTATGCTTAGAATCATTAACAACAAACTTTCCGTTTACCAAAACATATTTTACACCACGAGAATATTGAAATGGATTATCAATTGTTGCTAAACCAGCAATTTTATTTGGATCAAAAATTGTAATATCAGCTTTTAATCCAGCTTGCAAAAAACCACGATTATTGATTCCATATTTTAAAGCTGGCATTGAAGTAATTTTTTGAATTGCTTTTTCCCATTCCAAGAATTTTCCTTCTCTAATATATTTTCCTAGAAAACGCGTAAAAGCACCGAAACATCTAGGGTGAACTAATTGTCCATTTCTACTTTCTTCTTCATAAAAACCGCTTCCATCAGATGATAAAATTCCTAATGGATGTTTAATTTGTCTTACAATATTCTTTTCATCTAAATTTTTATCAAAACAAATCAAATGTCCGCGAGAGCCAATCAGCGCCATCATAATTGCTTCTTCCAAACTAATACCTTGAGATTGGGCAATATCAGTAAAACTCCTGCCAACAAAAGATTTATTAAATGGGCTATAAGCAATTATCATTTCTGAAACTCTTGCTGAAATTTTTTGGAGAGATTTCAAAATTTCTGGCTTTTCTTTTTCATCCATTAATCTTTTTAACATTTTTTCTCTGCCACCGATATATAATGAGCTTGGCAAAAATTGATAAAAAACTGTCCATCCAAAATCATAAGGATAAAAATCAAAATTAATTTCCAATCCTTTTTCATTAGCTTTTTCAATTAAAGAAAAGGCTTCATTAATTTTATTCCAGTTTTCCTTGCCATTAATTTTGAAATGAGAAATTTCAATTCGCACTCCGCTTCTTTTTGCAATTTCAATCACTTCAGCCACTGATTCAATAATTTTTCCTGATTCATTTCTCAGATGAAAAGCCATTATCGAATCACTATCATGCAAAACAGAAGCTAAATCTAAAAGCTCGCTTGTTTCAACAAAATTTTCATGGCTAAAAGAAAGTCCGCAAGACATTCCCAAAGCGCCTTGTTGCATTGAATCAGCAATCATTTCTTTAAAAAAAGTCATCTCGTCAGAAGTTAAATCAGAAATTCTCTCACCAACTAAATTTCGCCTCATTGAACTATGACCAATCAAAGTCCCAAAATTTAAAGAAATTCCTTGAGTGCCTAAAACATCTAGAAACTCATCCAAAGTAGACCAATTAATATTAATACCTGAAACATCAATCCATTTTCTCATTGACTTTAATAATGTCTCACTTTTTGATGGATTTGTGATTACATTTGCTTTAAAACCCATTCTCTTATTTAAATCAGACATTGTAAAACTAGAAGCCAAAGGTGCCAAAGATGCTCCACAATTTCCTCCAATTATAGTTGTAATTCCTTGCAAAGCCAAACTATCTAAAGTCGGATTTGAAAAAATTTTAAAATAGCTGTCAGAATGATTTAAGACATCAACAAATCCAGGACAAACAAAAAAACCTTTAGCATCAATTTGTTTTAAAGCTTTGGCATTTTCTAAATTTCCAATTTCTGAAATTGTATCTCGATTAATTCCAATATCAGCCTGATATTTTTCTTTGCCAGTACCATCGACAATTGTGCCATTTTTAATAATAATATCAAACATAGAAATTAATTAAATTAGTTAGATAAGTTAAACTAGTTAGCGTTAACAAATCTAACCAGTCTAACTTATCTAACCTATTTAACTCACCTTCAAAACCACAATTTTTAATTTTGTTTTTTAACATCATCGTCGCGCTTCCTCGCCTTCTCAGTCACCCAAAATCCCATATATTTTCCAAACATTAATCTTGTTTGCGCATCTAATGCCGGAAAAGAACCTAAGCAAATTGTTGAAATAGGCAATAAGATCCATTGCAAAAGCATAAACAATATTTTGTGCTGACCATGTCTTTTTGGTCTTGGTGGCAACATGAACATACTTAAAGTTGCTGAAACAATCATTCCCAACATTGCTAATGTCATTAATATCTGCGTTACATATGGCAAATTTTGTGCTAATAAAGATTTTGAAAAAGCTTCTCCGCCAACAAACAAAGGCAACCAGCCAGCCAAGAAAATTATTATTGAATTTGTTGCCCAAGAAAGCATGCCTTCAACTACCCAAAAACCATGATCAATCTTTTTAAAAAAAGACATCTTTTTATTCTTTGCGAATCTCGTTAATACATAAGGAATATTTTCTGCTCCATAAGCCCATCTTCGCTGTTGCTTGTATTGATTAACTACACTTTGCCAAAAAGTTCCAGCCAAAACAGTATCCATATAAACAGGAATCAACAAAGGCTCACAACGATAATTGCCATTATAAAAATTAAAGCATTGCCAAAAAATTCTTGAATCTTCAGAAACAACATCAGTCTCCCAATAACCAACTTCAACAAGAGTTTTAAAATTCATGCTATGGCTAGAAAACGTATATAATTTCTCTGGCCTACCTTGTTCCATTAACATCCAAAAAGTCGTGCTCATTGCCACAATTCTCATTAAAGCTGGAGAATCCCAAAGATTATTAAAAAACATCGGCACAGGCTGAAAAGAAGCATGCAAATGATCTTCGACAGTCAAAAATTTATAAGTTAATATACCAAAATATTCAGGATGAACACAAGTATCAACATCAAAAACTGAAGTAATAACGCTTTCGTATGTAAATCCTTTTTCATCAATAAATTTCCTAATTTCTTTTGCTGCCCAAGTTTCATTAGAGCCCTTACCCTTTAATTCGCCAACAATATTATCAGGATGCTTAGTCACTGCAAAATGAAAAAATTTATCACCAAACTCACCACGAATTTGATCAGCAACTTTTTCTGCCCAAACTCCAGCTCTTTCTTCAGTTGCTAAAACAACAATCATTTTATCTTTCGGATAATTAGAATTAATTAATGCTTGAAAAGTCTGTCTTACAATATCAACATCTTCAAAAACCATCGGTATAATTACCAAATGATGAATCTCTTCAAATTTCGGCCTGCTTTGTCTACCGGAGTCAGAAGACGAAGGTAGATCTGTAACTTTAATTTTATTACAATTTTTAAGCCATGGCTCTTTTTCATTCTTTTTTAATCTGCGATAAGAAACCAATAAATATACTGCTAAATAAAGTACTTTTATTAACCAATAGACATCAAAACAAATAATAAAAATTGCTACCCAAACAGGCTCAACAAAAGACAAGATAGTACTTCCTAATAAAACTCCCCAAGACAAAAAGCCCGGCAATATTTCCAGTAATCTATAAATAGTTCTATCTTTTCTATTCTTAATTTGATCTGCCCGCATAAATATGATACCAATCTACAAAATTAATTTGTGACCTTAGAAACAAATTAATGCCACTTTACAAATATACTAATGTACGAATTCGCTAATTCGCATATTCGTAGATTTGTATAAATTCGTATATTTGTATTATGTCTGCATAAATACCAATGGCACAACAAACCCAAATAAAATCAGCTGAATGACAAAATTATTAATTGTCAAAAAATGAGTAATAAATCTTTCTTTATTATAAAACCAAATACATAAGAACAAATTCAATAGCAAAAAAGCTATTCCAATTCCAGGTACAAAAAATACTTTGTACCAATAATCTATATTATCAATTCCAAAATAAACTGAATAATGCAAAGGTATGGGAAAATTAGAAGGCTTTATTCTAAAATATAATAACATCCACAGAGCAAAATTCAAGAGCAAACTATTAAAAAGCATAATAATACTAAATTTAGATCTGAAGTATGGATGTTGTTTGAATATTCTAATTTTTTCTTTAATTTTCACAACTTTATGAACTTTACTTGTCCGCCGTAGCTTCAGCAGAAGCGAAGGCGGATAACTTTAAAAACTTTATAACTACTTGTAGTAAACCCAATTCTCAACTCGCAAATCAATATACTGCAAAGATCCTTTTTGGTCAGCAACTTGTTTATCTAAAACACTTTTCAAATCTCTGATTTGCGAATCAACACTTCTCTCTGTATTAAAGTATATCATAAATCCATCTTTTGTTTTTACATCAACTTCAAAACCTAATGAATTCGGCAAAGAAACAGATTCAACTTCTAATTTTGTTTTATCTCTCAACGAATTTAAAATGTTTCTAATTATATTTATCTGTTGAGGAAAAGTTGCCTCGCCCTTCACTTCTACTGATTTATTTTGTTTATCATAAATTGTTGGCAAGTCCATTTTAGCATCATCTTTAATTTCATAACAAACCTTTCCTCTTGAATCAACAAGATATCTTTTTCCTCCTGTCTCCCAAACAGCAAATGGATCTCTTTCTGAAATATTTAATTTTAAAGTATTTGGCAACATTCTTTTTATCTCAATTTTATCAATCAATGGCATCTCCTCCATAATTTTATTTTTAATCATGCCATCATTAATCAATATAATATTGCTTGCTTGAAAAATAAAAAATCTTTTTCCAGAAATTGCATCTTTTAAAATATTTTCTATTTCCTCGCTTTTAATATTATTATTTCCAACTAATACCGCTTTCTTTACTGAAAAAAAATTGCTGAAAAATAATATTCCTGCGCAAATAATCGCTGCAATCAACAAGACGATCAAAGTTGATTTACCTCTCAAAGAAACGCCAAAATTAGTTTTAGTTTTACCTAAACTTTGTACAGACTTTTTTTTCGACTTGCGCATTTTTTTTGCGTAAGACGAAAGTCCTTTATCACGTTTTTTTGAATAATAATATCCTCCCAAATTCGGCATTTTTATTTCTTAGAAGCAGATTAAACACTGATGCCAACGCAGATCTTACGCTGATGCGCTGAGCAACTGTTTTTCTACTTATTTTTTATTTTTTCGCCCAATATTCTTCAACTCTTTTTTTAGTTTCATCGGAAAGTAAAAAAGTTTTATCATCTTCAGCTAACATTTTTTCAGCTAACATTTTTATTGCATTTTCAGATAAATTATTAACAAACTTTAAACCCAATACCTTAGCTTCTGATGAACATAAAGATTCTATCGCTTTATCAGACAAAAAATCCAGACTATTGAAATACATACTAAAAAATCTATGAGTCAAACCAGCTATTACTTCAGCAACATCATCAGGTAAAATTTTTAACTTATCAAAACGTATAGCACTATTATAAAAATTACTCGTCGCTTTTATCATAAGTTTTCTCGCAATATTTTTCGTAATATAAGTAACTTTACTTGTATTATCTTCACCTTTCTCTATTCCCTTCCATAGCTTCATGTTTTCTTTCAAATCAGGAATTTTCTTTATTTCATCAACAGTCATTTCATCACCATAAAAATCAACTTTCACTTTTCCCAACGCCTCATCCAATTTCAGAACATCATCACCAGTAACTTTTTTATCACCTTCAATTTTTCCTGATAAATCATCAATTGCCTTAGCAACATTATCCAACTCTTCACCCTTCACCAATTCCAAACCAGGCTTCTGCTTTTCTTTTTCAGAACCTGAAATATCTTTTTGCAAATTTCCACCCATTTCAGCACTCAGCATTTATTTATTTTTTATTTTATCACAAACCTTACTACTAGAACTAAAGTTCTTCGAACCCCAACTTAAAGTTGGGTCCTAACTCACTTCTTATGCCACGTTCCTGCTTCTTCAAAGCTAGTCTTCAAACTCTTTTTTTCATTATTTCTATCAATTGCCAATTTAATCAATTCATCAAGCAATTTTGTATAACTTAATCCAGTTTTCTCCCATAATTTTGGATACATTGAAATAGATGTAAACCCAGGCAAAGTATTTATTTCATTTATATAAATTTCTGATAGATCTTGACTAATTAAAAAATCAACACGAGCTAACCCCTTGCAATCAACAGCTTTAAAACCGTCCATTGCTTGTTTTTTAATTTCCTCTGCAATATTTTCTGGCAATTTTGCTGGTGCTTCTGTTTTTGATTCCGAAACATATTTTGCTACATAGCTATAAAATTCTTCATTTGGAAAAACCTCACCCAATACTGATGCTTTCAAATCATCATTTCCTAATACTGCACATTCAATTTCATGAGGCTTTTCAACACCTTGCTCAACAAGAATTTTATTATCATACATCAAAGCTTCATCAATAAATTTTTCTAATTCTTTTTTATTATGTGCTTTATTGATTCCAACACTTGAACCCATATTTGCTGGCTTTATAAAATTTGGATAACCAATTTCTGCTTCAACCTTTTCAACAAAAGATTGTTTATCTAAATCAATTTCTCTTTTTGTAGTATATAAATCTTTAACGATTTTCAAGCCAGCTTCACGAAACAATCTTTTCATTACAACCTTATCCATTCCACATGATGATCCAATTATTCCTGCGCCAACATAAGCAACACCGCTCAAATCCAACAATCCTTGCATTGTTCCATCCTCGCCATATGTTCCATGTAAAACTGGAAAGAAGCAATCAATTTTAATCCTTTTTTGATTTTTCAAATCAATCAATCCAAAATCTAAAGGATCAGCAGAAATCATCACTTCACTTTCCGAAATTTTATCATTATTTTTTAATCTTTTCATTGCATTTTCACCAGAAATAAAGTGACCCTCTTTAGAAATACCAATCATTACTACATTATATTTTTCTTTATCTAGTTTTTCAATTACTGAAGTCGCTGATACCAAAGAAACTTCATGTTCACCAGATCTGCCACCAAATAAAACACCAATTGTCAATTTTTGCATAATTTATTTTAAACTACCAAAAAAACAAATTCCAAATCCCAAACAAATTACAATTTACAAAACACAATGAATATTTAATGTTTGCAATTTGTAATTTGGGATTTGTTTGTATTTTGGGATTTGTAATTTTAACCTCTTCCAATCAGTCCTATAATCAACCCCAACCCTGCTGATATAATAGCAATAATCCAAAATCTCATTGTTACTTTTGTTTCTGGCCAACCCAAAGCTTCAAAATGATGATGAATCGGAGTTGAAATAAAAACTTTTCGTTTTAAAACTTTTTTCGAAAATACTTGAATTAGTACTGACGCAGATTCCATTACTAATGGCAATCCAATGATTGGCAAAACGAAAACGGAATTAGTCAGCATTGCTACAATTCCAAGAGTAGTACCAAGAGCCATTGCTCCGGTATCTCCCATAAAAAATCTAGCAGGATAAATATTAAACCACAAAAAAGCTAACAATGCGCCAACAATTGCACCACAAAAAGTTGCAAGATCAACTTGACCTTGCATAAATGCAATAACCGCAAATGCGCTAAAACAAGTTAAAAGAATTCCACCAGCTAATCCATCCAATCCATCTGATTCATTAACCGAAAAAGATGTTGCCACAATTACTAAAATAAATAATGGAAAATACCACCAGCCAATCGTGAAATCTCCAACTCCAGGAATATGAATTGAATCCCAACCTAATTTAAAATAAAACCACCAAGCACCAACAGTCGCAATAATAGTGTAAACCAACAATCGAGATCTCATTCTCAAACCTCCGCCATTTGGACCAATTTTGAAAACATTCATTATATCATCAACAAGTCCGATCAAAGCAGTAACAACTAATGCAAACAAAGGCAACCAAGTTTCCGATCTAGATAAAAAATTCATCCAACCAAAGTAATTGTTAAAAAAAGTACTTAAAATCAAAAAAAGCAAAGCCAAAATTAATACAGTCAACCAAACTAAAATTCCGCCCATTGTTGGCGTTCCTTCCTTGCCTTTATGCATTTTTGTATAAACTGGAGCTCCAGAAGTTCTGATACTTTTGCCCATTTTGTATTTATACAAGAAATGAGTTAAAACAGGAGTCAACAAAATTGCAGTCACAAAAGCTATTGCTGTCATAATCAAAACTTTTGCTGCATTTGTCACTAAATTTATATCTTGGATGTGTTCCATATTATTTATAATAAAATGTTTCCGACTTAAAATCAAGTCAGAAAATCCTAAACACTAAATTCTAAAATCTAAACAAATCTAAATGCTTAAAATTCAAATTTTCAAAACACTTCGTTATTTTTAAATTTTAGTCATTTGTATTTCGAATTTGTTTAGAGTTTAGAATTTAGAGTTTAGAGCTTTGCCCATTTATAATTCTTATACGTCCAATCAACCAATGCCTTTGTATCTTGAAATTGATTTCCATCTAAATCAGAATTCATAACAACTGTAAGAATATCATTATTTTTTTCATCAGAAGATAATGAAGCTAAACAAAAACCAGCAGCATCAGTATAACCAGTTTTACCACCAACCATCTTCGGATAATCATACCTTAATAGCCTATTTGTATTCAAAATATGATGAACAAGATCTGTGTTCAAAGAATTCACATCAAATTCTTTAACTTTTATTGCTTCTTTAATCTCCTTCAAACCTAATGCATAATCCAAAATTTTTGCCATATCAGAAGCTGTAGAATAATGATTTTCAGTATCAAGTCCTGAAGCACAAGCAAAATGAGTATCTAATAACCCTAATTCTTTTGCCTTTTCATTCATTTTATCAATAAATTCTTTACGATTATCTAACGTTAACGCTAATCCTTCTGCCGCATCATTTCCAGATCCAATCAAAGCACCCCAAAGTAAATCTTTATATGTTATTTCTTCACCTGATTCTAAACCAATTCCAGCACCATCTAAAACTGTAATTTCATATGGCACTAAAAAACGATCATTAAGATTCTTTTTGCTTTCTTCTAAAAAAACAATTGCAGTCATTAATTTTGTCATACTCGCCATTGCCATTCTTTGATTTGGATTTTTTTCATATAAAACTTTCTTTGTTTTTCTATCTACAACAATTGCTGATTTGGAAGTTATCTGCATTCCTAAACTTTCTGTTTTTTTGACTGGCCCTAAATCATCAACCTTTTTTTGGACATCAAAACTTCCACCAGACAATGGTGATATTTGAGCTGCTAACAATGCCAATAATAACAAAATCTTACTCATCGTTTCATAAAAATATAAAAACCTAAAAATATAAAACTAGTCTAACATATCTAACTAGTCTAACTCGTATTCAATACCTCAAACTTAGATTTTCAGGATACTTATTATTTCGCAAGCAATTCGTCAATTTTTGCACGATCAAATCCAACAATATATTCATCGCCAATCAAAATTACAGGTACTCCCATTTGTTCTGTTTTTTCTACCATTTCATTTCTTCCTGCCTCATCAGCTGCAACATCAACTTCTTCATATTCAACACCCTTGCTTTTTAAATATTCTTTTGCCTGAACGCAATAAGGACAAGTTGGAGTACTAAAAACTTTTACTTTTGCCATAATTTTTATTTAATTAATAAATTTAAAGATTTAATATTTTTGGTTTCAATATATTTCTCATTATTTCTAAACTAGCAAGATGATCTTTCATTTCAGCACCATTTTTTATTGCCACAAATTTAAAAATTTTTTTAGGCGTAAATTCAAAAGTTAATTTTCCATATTCTTTTATAGCTGTCTTTTCTAATAAATTTTTTATTGCATCCATTGTCATTTTATCTGCTTTATTAAGAGGCAAATGTTCATCCAATAAGTCGTTTTTATTCGTTATTATCGATCTATTAATTTTCATCCATGTCATAAAACCTAAATAGAACCATGCTGAAATACTTTGTTTCAACATTCCTGACACATTATCAAAATAACGATGACAATTATTATAATGAAGATGAGCATGAATGATTTTCTTTGACATTCTATCAATAAATTCTAATATATGTGCCTGATTTTCAATATTATGACTTACTCTAAATTTTCTATTCAAAACTTGAGTATTCATGTGCCCAATATCAAATGTTACTTTTAAATTTGGATCATCTATTCTTCTAAAAACATAATCAAAGTCATCAGCAAGATATCCTAAATTCATTCTGTCTGGATTCCAATTCATATTCTCCAATGTCAAAATCACATTTCTCCTTCTTGCATATGGTAATGCACCTTCCAAATTAAAAAGTAAATTGTCTAATGCTCTTTCCTTACTGCAACGATCAGCAAAGCCTGGATGCAAAACTAAAATTGGAGTATCTTTGCTTAGCCGAGCAGCAACATCAATCTGCGAGTTTAAAGCTTTTGCGATATAATTATCAGAAGATGCTAAATTTAAATACAGTCCTCTAAAATTTTTTGGGAAGGAATCAAAACAACCATGAAATGAGTAAAATGGATAATTGCTTTTTTTATATTCCATAACTCTATCTTTTTTGATATTCCAATTTTCATCAAAAAAACCCAAACCAGGAAAATTTAGCTCCAAACCATCGTATGATTCTTCATTCCAAAATTTGCTATTTAATTCTTTTAAAGCTATATTCTTTTTTTGCAAAAATTGCAAAGATTTAAATTTTCGCGACATCATTTCTCGCAACAAATAAAAAGGGCTTGGAGTAGCCGAAATACTGCTAATCAAAATTTTCATTTTATTTACAGGCATGATTTTAATTTTAATCTGTTTAACCAATTTGATAATTACAGATTATAATATTTCAATTATCTTGTTTCTCTCTCTTCCTCCCTTGATTATTCTGAATTTATTTCCTGGAATTTGAAAATACAAAGACAATAGCCAAATCACAGCCCTATTTGCCTGACCCAATTCTGCCTTTTCTTTTACCTTTATAATAAAGCTATCTTCTGACTTCTTTATTATCTCATCTTTTTTTTCATTCGGAAATACTTTTACTTTTATCAACATAATATTCTTATTAACTAATATCTTACAACAAAAATTTTAATAAAACAATTTATTAGCGACACATTAGCGCTATTAGCGAGATATTAGTGTGAGACCATAAAAAAACCGAAATATCTTCGGTTATAAAAAGTACTAAACTTTTCGAACTCTATCAAGCTTCCATTTTTTGAGTTGCTCAGATTCAGCTCTTGCCCTCTCTAAAGTATTGCCGATAAGAAAATCGGCTCGATCATCCCTCACAGCAACTACAACAACATGATCAACATGAGAATAAGGAGAAGTAGTAAGTTTCAAAATTGCACCAGGCTTAATTTCCTCATCCAATTTCCAATGCGGAGTTTCAAAACCCTCAGTAAACTTTTTTAATTCTCTTGCCCCAACATCAATTAGAAAAATCTTAACAAATTGCGCCAAATTCATAAAATTCGGAGTTTCAAAAAAGCTTTCACTTCTTCCATCAACATCTTTTTTCACAATTGGAATCCAGACTAATCCCATTTCCCTTCCCTCCTTTTCTAGGGTACGAAAAATATATTATATTCTTTCTAAATAATAAGTAAAGCCAGGCTGCGAAGAACATAGAATCTATTATATTTTTTTCAACCACACAGCGCCATTACAAATTCTAGATAACATTTGTAATAATTTTAAAAATATGCTACGCTAAAAATACAAGTAAATCCTCATACGTGGGCTTCCGCAGGGTTGCTCGAAAACAACGTATGAGGTTTTGTTTTACGGAAAAAGTGGACTTTCTTCAACAATTATATTTTTAATTATTTTGTAATAACTGTCATCTAAAAAAATATATGACAAAGATTTAAATAATTCTAATACTCTTATTTTACCTTTTCAATCATAAAATTCAAGTTTATTATTTTTTTTAAAATAAAAAAGGATTCAATTAAGAATCCAAAAAGATCATCCCCACTGCAACTGTTCCTTGCTTGCATTAGCAATCGAATCAACATAAAGAGCAATAAAGCAATATGCAATAGGAACACTGAAAATTGCCCAAAAAAGATCTTTCCAAATATAGTAGACAACAATACCAACACCACCCCAAACTACAATTGCAACCAATGCAAAAAGTGCACGACTCCAAGTCTTCTTGCCAATCATTACGAAACTACCCAATCCAGCAAACCACCAGATCACACAAATTACAAGTCCATATGTTGCAAGACAAGCAAGAAAAACATTGCCACAGAATTCAAAAAGAAGATTAGAGAGAATTCCTAAACCAGTCAAAAGACAAAAAACACTCAAAGTTGTCCAACCAGAATTTACCTTAATCCAATTCTTTTTTCCAATTTGCTGTCCTTCCATTCTCCCCTCCTCTTGCTTGAGGTAAACATCAAAGCATACATCAACATTTTGAATTAATCAAGATGAAAAACATAATCTCAAATTTCTATTACTAGAATAGCCAATTCTTTGCTAATTCTCGCAATTTTATACAATGAAATAAAAAAATCCAACCAAAATTTCAAAGACCGAAATGGAAAACAAACAATGTTCCAAATCAGTTTCATGTTTCTCTCCTCCCGTTTTTTATTAAAATAACTACTTAAATTTCAAAGAACAATCAAAATATTTTAATATATTATAATACAATTATCTAAAAAATTCAACAAAAATAAAACAACCACATCGAGAATCAAGAGAAAAAAAGAATCTAAAGAAAATCAATGTGGTTAAATTACATGGCATGAAACTTGACTGTTTCACGGTAGTCCTCAGAGGCCGTAACCTCCAAAGATATCTGCCGGCAAAGTTATGGGAGCCAGCTAAAATCCGTCATAAGAATGAGGGAGAATTTTAGCAAGAATATTATAAAAAAAATGATGTTCTGACTTTGTATCAAAAAAAATTCTTCAACAAAGCATTTTTCTAAGCTAGCATTTTTAATATTGAATCAATCCTTCCCGCTGTTTGGCCTCGCGGCCAAAATATAAAAAGCCAAAGCTTCAAAAAACGCGCACGAGCGCTTAAAAAAATGTTCACTCCACAATTACCTTTGCATTTTTAAAAAAAGAACAACATAGCTTATATAATATTATTAAAAAAATATTTGTCAAGAAAATTTTAAAAAAAATAAAAAAAACCAAACAGAATTGGTTTTAAAAAAGGTGCAATTAATTTTTCAAGGTTGAAGAATCTACTTCAATTACTAATCCATCCATTTCCTGTGGAACAATTTCAGAATCACTGACTACAGTCCCACCATCAAGTTCTACTTCATTAACAATAGGAGGCGAAACAATTACAGCGGGAGAAATTGGAATAATTGGCAACTCTTCAACAGCACTTCCATCAGTCGAAATCAAGACAAATCCCAAATTATTGCTAAATGTCAAATAGTGAAAATTAGTTTCCTTGATGTTCTTGAATTCAGCTCTTCCACAAGGATAAGAAGCATCATTAGTACAGTGTACAATGGCTTCGGTTCCTTGATAATCACTATAAAGAGCAGCAAATCTGGAAGAATCCTTAGACCAAGACAGTGCCTTCAACTGTCGTTTTGTGTCATTAGCAACAGCATCAACACGCAAAATCTCACGACCAGACATATCCAAAACTTCCAAATTTCCTTCATCAAACGGATCAACCTCGCCAACAGAAAATTGCATGTCTGTTGTGATCGCCTTCTTGCCATCAATATTGCCATTACCTGAATTTACATTATGCCTGCCTTCAAATGGATTTGCAGAACATGCACAAAGAACCAGCATCAAACACAAAGCACTCATTCTCGTCCCTCTCATCCTTTTCCTCCAAGCCCCTTTGTCCTTTGGGGCAGCAAGTTTCAAGTTTAACATAATCAATAATTTCGTCAAGCCAAAAAAGTAGCTATTTTAAAACTAAATTTTTTTATTTTTAATCATTTCGTCGCATAAAGCTTACTGGAGATTTTAAAGCTTTTGGCATTAAAATTCTTGATTTTTCAGCTTGCAAATAACCGCCACGAAAAATTGTATTTTCTCCAAATTTATTATTTATTTTATCCGAAGCTTTTAAAACATTTTTTAATTTATTATCTTTTTCTAAACATGAAATCTGATCCATTTTTGAAAGGCAAGAAACTGAAACGCCAATCATTCTAACTGATTGATTATCTTTCCAACTTTCTAAAATTTTTTCCGCAACTTTATAAATTTCATAACCATCATTAATCCAATAGCTGACTTTTTTTTGCTTATGAAAATGATGAAAACTAGCATATCCAGAATTTTTTTCATAAAAAGAGTATCTCAACAATAACGTTACACATTTCGCAACAAAATTTTTTCGCCTTAAACGTCTACCTAATTTTTCCGATAACTGCAAAATCACATTTTTTATTTCTTTCAAATCCCAAACATCTTTTGGCAAAGTAAAATTATGACCCATTGATTTTTCGTCTGGCAATAAATAATAAGGTAAAACTTCTGAATTATCTTCTCCTCGGGCCATCAAATATAATTTATGACCATAAGATTTGAATTGTTTAGTTAAATTAATATATGAACAACTTTTAAGTTGCTTTACTGTAAAAATTCCCATTCCATTTAATCTTGCTTCAATCCTCTTGCCAATTCCGCAAAAATCAGTTAGCTCTATCGAATTTAAAATTTTCTCTTTATTTTCATCATTAATAATAATTAATCCATCTGGCTTTTTTAAATCCGAAGCCAACTTTGCCAGTAATTTATTTTTTGCAATTCCAATTGAACAAGTCATCCATTCACCAATCTCTTTTTTTAATCTTAATTTAATTTCTTTAGCAATTTTAACCGCACAATCAACATTATCTTCATTCGTGCAATTCGTGTCCGTAAGGCATTCGTGCAAATTCGTGAGCTCTAAAAAGACTTCATCAATACTAAAAATTTCTAAAATTGGCGAATATGATTTAAATATTTCTAAAAATTTATCCGTAATCCATTTGTATTTTATATGATCTCCTGGTACAAAAATTAATTCTGGACAAATCTTTACCGCCTCCCAAGATGGCATTACTGATTTAACACCTCTTAGCTTCGCCTCTTTAGATGCAGCTACAATAAGCAAATTCCTACGTGAAAATTCTCCACCAGATTTACCCGCCGAAGTCCAGCAACTTTTCGCAAAAGTGCTAGACGAAGGCGGGCCGCCGACTGCAATTGGTTTTCCACGTAAAAAAGGATTTGCTTGTTGTTCACAAGTCGCAAAATATGAATTCATATCAATATGCAGAATAATCTTATTCATTTTAAATTTTAAATTATCATTTTACATTTTGATTTTTAAATTTTTATTTTTTACGCTTCCATCATTTCTTCTAACTTCCAAGCCATCCGTCCAGCATCAAAACATAATTTAAAATAATTCGCTTCATCGGAAACAGAAAAATAATATAACATATCCCTACCTCGCATTTCTCCATGCACTAAATTAACCTTTTTTACATCATATTGATGCATTCCCCATTTAAAACGATAAGGAATTATTTGTCCTCTTTTAAAACCCGCTAAAACTTCGATTGGATCATTTATTTGCTCGTACATAAATTTACAAAAAAATTTCTAATTAATAATTTCTAAGGGCTACTGCCCGTTAAAAGCTTCTAAGGTCGCTTTTAACTCTATTAAATTTTCAATAAACTAATTTCTAAACATCGACGACAAAAGATAGGTTTGAAAATTTAAGCATTAAGAATTTAATAGAAATTAGAAATTAGAAATTGAAAATTAGTTAGAACTTTCTCAACACCGCCCTCACCACTCCTTGTATCGCCGGATTAATTGCATAAATTGGTTTCATCGTTGAATTCGCTGGTTGCAATCTAATTCGCTTTTTTTCTCGATAATATCTTTTTAAAGTTGCATATTCATTTCCTAATAAAGCTACAACGACATCTCCATTACTAGGATAATAATTTTTTTCCACCATTACATAATCGCCATCTAAAATTCCATCTTCAATCATTGAATCACCCCTTACCTTCAAAGCAAAGCAATCTTCTACTCTTTTGCCATTCACAAAACCAATTGGCACATCCATCATCTCTCTATCTTCTATGGCCTCTATTGGCTCGCCTGCTGCGATTAATCCAACTAAAGGTACTTGGACTGCTTTTGCAAATAATCTAAATTTTTCTTCTAACTTTATCGCTCGAGCTGCTCCTTTTACAAAATCCAAATAACCTTTATCTTTCAAATTTTTCAAATGCTCCCAAACAGTTGCTTTTGATTTTAATCCCATCTCTCTTGTGATTTCCTGATACGAAGGCATATAGCCATTATCTTGTTCAAAATTAGCCAAAAAATCTAATAAAATCTTTTGTTTTTTTGTTAGCTTTTTCATAATTTTGTTATTTATAATTTAGTTATTTTGTTATTTATATTATAACCGAACAAAAACCAAACAACAATACTTTAAGCTGTGGATAAACAAATTATTAGTGTTTTTATTAGTGTCATTCGCAAAAACATTAGCGTGACGGACAACAAAAACCAAACATCAATAATTTTGTTGTGCATAACTTATTTTTATGCTAATTTAAGCTAAATTGCACCCTAACAAACAAAGACGGAGGACAAAATGCTACCACCAGTTGCTGTCATCATCAATCTCAATGCAATGCTGATTAGAAGAAAAGGACTAAAATACATCAATCGAATAAAAAAAGTTGCCTCAAGTGTTGAAAATGTCCAAGTTTTTATTACTCAAAGTCCTGAACAAGTCAGAAGTATTATTCGCAAGTTAAAAAAAGCAAAAGTTCGTTATATCTGTTGTTGTGGTGGAGATGGAGCTTTGCGCCACATCATTCAAGAAACTCTCAAAATTTATGGCACGCAAGCATTACCAGTTATCGCTCATATCGGTGGCGGATCAATGTCCATGGTTGCCAAAGCTCTCGGTTTCAAAAAAGATCCGCATGAAAATCTTGCAACTGTTTTAAAAATCAGATCTCAGCCAGATTATCCAATTTATCAAAAAGAGCTAATTCAAATTGATGATGCTGGAAAAATCTATTATGGATTTTTCTTTTCAATTGGAGTTGTTGTTGATTATTTGAAATATTACGAAAAAACAAGCAAGGGTCTTTGGGCAGCGATTTGCTTAATCTTTCATTGTATTCTTGGAACTGTTTTTAGCAGATTCAGAATTTACCATTATGCTCAAGCTAAAGTAACATATGACAATCAGCAATTTGAAAGAACAAAATTTGCTGGAATCATCGCTGCTAATATTAAAGATGTTGTCCTAACATTCAGACCATTGTCTGGAAGAATCCAAAAAGGTCAATTTCTTCTTGGTATTTTTTCTCTCAATGCCTATGAACTTCTAAGCCATGTATTTCGATATCTCTGGGGCAAAGAAGTAAAAAGAGATCTTATTTCTCGAAAAGTCATCAATGGCAATGCCAAAGAATTGATTCTTAAAACTGACGAAGATATCATTATTGATGGCGATGTTTTCTCAAACCGCAAAAAAGATATCAGGTTGATCAGAATAACAGCTGGACCAACTGTACCAATATTGAACCTTCGTCTAAACTCTACAGGAATCTAATTCCTGTTTTTTTGTTATCATTCTAATAGATTTTCTAATATAACTGATAGCATACTAATTCATTCTATTCGAAAAAATATTAAAGTGAGACATAAAAAAACAGGCTAAGCCTGTATCAAAGTTCGTCTATCAATTCAGTTGTCACGTGAGCAAAAGTAACAAGCATTTCATTTAAATTAACTTCTGGATCAACAAAAATAAATTCTACATCTTCATGTGCGGCTATTTTTAAATCATTTTTATGAGTAGTTTTTCTCAAACAAAGCCCAACTTTAGATTTTCTGCGCAAATTACGCATTTTCACCCAAAATTCAGTCGTCATGTAATAAAAACAAGTCACAAAATAATTACATCCCAACCTTTCCATCTCACCTGCTGGATCTTCCAAGGCGCCATTAAATATCCAACCAGTCTTAAGCTCTTTATCAACTCGTCTGACAGCTACCAAATTCTGCTGACCCCAAGAAATCAACACCGAATGATTTTGCAAGCCAACTCTTCTAATCTCGCTTGCTGCTAATTCGCCCATATCTTCATACTTCAAGTCCAAAAAAACATGAAGATTATTCATCAAAACAATTTCTGCCATTTCATCAATAGTTAAAGCTCCTCTTTGCGCTCTTGCCTCTATCAAAGTATAATCACGAGCCTGAAAAATACTGGGATGACCAACCACCAACATTCCATCTTTTGTCTCCATTAAATCAACTTCGAAACTATCAAACATAGGTGATCCTATAACTAATACATTTGTAATCTTTTCTTTTGTATTACTTCTGGTAACAACCAACTCTGGTAGTGCCATTTCCTCTTCCTCCTCTGGCTACAATATTTATAAAGAACAATAGGATAGAATACAAAAAATAATAACTTTTGTCAACAAAAAATTTTAACTCTTCTCAATATGCACTATCTATTTCTATTAGAAAAGTTATTAGAGTGAGGCACCAAAAAACGGCTTTCGCCGTATTTGTGAAATTAGTGATAAATTTGTACAAATTCGCGATTATTTCAAATCGCTTTCTTTAGTCTGAATTTTTGCTTTTATTGAAGTTTGAGCTAAAAAAACATAATCTTCATCAGAAATTTTTGCATAAACTGAAGATCCATCAGGATTTTTGTCTCCAACAAATAATTCTTTTTTCTTATTATTTTTTAATTCAAATATTGCAGAATATTTTGCATTCTCTAAACCATAATCTTTTAGATTAGGATTTTCAATCTTTTCTGCTGCCTCAATTTTTATCATTTCATCTAAAATAGGATCAAGTTTTGTGCTATCAACTTTGAAATAGTCAGTGCTTTTCTTATTATCTTTCATAACTTCTTTCTTGCCTTTCCAAGATCCGTCATCCTGTTTATTCAAAACTAATTTCTCGCCATCATTATTAAATGTAACTTTTTGCACATCATCTTTTTTAATATCCAAAACTGTAAAAGTTTCTTGACCAGCTTCATCCAATTTTACTTCTCGATTTCGTTCAAATACTAAAACAAAAACTAACAATAAAATAAATATTAATGTCAAAATAAATGCACCTTTAAATCTGAAATTCATTATTTTTTCCCAAAGTTTTTTCATATCACTATTTTTAATATAATTTCTGAAACAATTTTCTCGTATAATTCTGCATTTTCTGCGTTCGATTCTGCGTTAATACAAATTATTGTCGTCTTGTTTTTCTTCTTCGTGACCAAACATATATGCCAACACCAATTGCAGTTAATGGCATAATAACAACAGTCAAATAAAATATAATTCTGCCTTGTGAACCTGTCAAAGCAACAGTTCTTTGTTCTTCTTCTTTTGGACGAATAGAAATTAATTCTTCTTCAGAAGCTAACCAATGCAATGAATTAACAAATAGATCTTGATTGCCTAAGAAAGTTTCATATCCATTTACTGCAAAATCTGAATCTCCAATAACAACAATTCTCAATCCTTCTTTTGCAACTTCCTGATCGCCTTCTTTTACTTTTTTAGTTTGATGAGCAGCAGTACCAATTGAAATTGGTCCTTTTTTATCAGATCCTGCATCATATTTTACTTTTTCAGTATCTAAATTATTTTCTAACCAAGAATCATTGCTGCTTTTTCCTAAATCATTGACCAAAATATTTTCTGGTGTTTTGTCTCCTTTAGAAACCATCTGCACACCAGGAAAAAATGCAGCAGACAAGCCTTCAGTAATTTGATGGCTTTCCCATTTTTCAACAACTGGTGCAGCAACATCGCCAAAAAAAGCTTTTGTCGGATCAATTACTAAGCCATCTGTTAAATTAATTCCATAATTATTCAAAAGATCATTTACTTTTACGTCTTCTTTTATTTCTTTTCTTGGATCAATCAACGCAAATAGTTTTCCATCTTTTTCATCCAAATATTTCTTTAAAGATTCTTTTTCTTTATCTAAAAGCGCTTTCTGCGGTCCAGCCAAAATTACAACAGATGCATCATCAGGAACTTTACTAACTGTCGTTAAATTTAAATTTTTTATTTCAAAATTTTCTTTTTCCAAAGTATTTTTAATACTGCTATAACCTTTTTCTGAGGTCAAGCTTAAATCTTTTTCTTTATGACCAATCATAAAGTAAACAACTTTTTTGCCATCTTTGCTTAATTTTAAAATACTTGAAGTTATATCACTTTCTGAAAAACCAGTCGTTTGTTCTGTTTTATCTCCTTTTTTGAATATAATTGTTCCATATCTTGTAATTCCAAATTCTCTGGCCTTTGTTGGATTTTTATCTGGATCAACAAATTCAAATTTAATACGAGAATTTTTCGCTTGATATTCAGATAATAAATTTTGCAATTGAGCACGAGATGGATTATCAGTCTGATAAAAAATTGTAATATTTACATCATCATTAACATTCTGCAAAACTTTTTTTGTTTGATCAGACAAAGTAAACTGTTTGTTCTTTGTCATATCATATCGCAAAGTTCCAGATTCTTTTCTAACAATATAATTAACAAGAATTAAAATACCAAGCAAAGCCAAAATCAATACTAAAGTATTGCTGCCAAATTTTGTTTGTCTTGCACCTAAAACATTGCTAGCTTTTTTGCTTGCACCTTTGATCTTTTCACTAATTTTTTTCTTATCAAATTTCATTATATTTACTTTATGAACTTTATAACTTTATAAACTTTAGAACTTATTTACTTCCATCGTCTAACCTCAATTGATTTTACAGTTACAAACAACCAGAAAATAATAAAACTCAAATAGTAAACTACGTCCTTCAAATCAATAACGCCTTTTACGAAATTATCATAATGCCCAGATAAAGATAAATACGAAATAATTTCAGCCATATTTCCTGTAAATTGAGAAGAAGCCCAAGACAAAACCCATAATAATAAAATCATTGCAAAGCCAATTACTGCAGCAACAATTTGATTTTCAGTCAAAGTTGAAGCAAAAACTCCTAAAGCAATAAAAGCAAATCCAACCAAAATCAAACCAATATAGGCAGAATAAATTGGACCCATATCAGGATTACCATATTTAATTAAAATAAATACGTACACAACTGTTGATAACAACATTATCAAATACATTCCTGCTGCTGCAAAGAACTTGCCTAATGCAACTTCTAAATCAGTTACTGGTTTTGTCATCAACAATTCCAATGTACCTTGTCGTCTTTCTTCAGCAAATGATTTCATTGTTAATAATGGAATCAAAAATAATAAAGTAATTACAATATTATAAGCTGCTCCTTGTAATGAAGCTTCTTGAGTATATAGCAAAATTACTGTGAAAAAATATCCTGCCAAAAGCAAAAACATTGCAAATACTACATAAGCAATCGATGATAGAAAATATGATCTTAATTCTTTTTTCGCAATTGTTAAAATATTATGCATAACATTGATTTCTCTAATACTATTTCTAATACTCTTTCTCTAATAAATCCCAAATTCGAGTTACATTAGTTTTATTAGAGATTTTATTCGAGAAAATTAACCCTTTTTAGTAAGTTTTAAGAAAATTTCCTCTAATCCTAAAGTTTCGCGATGCATTTCAATCAATCCCCAATTATTTTGAACTATAATTGAAGAAACTTTATCTCTGACATCAACATCTTTTTCAGATTGAATACTTAAATCAGTAAATCCAGCATGATTTTTCAAAACAGTTACATTGCTGACACCCTGTACGCCTTCCAATCTTGATTTTATCAAATCAGGAGATCCGCCTCGAACAGTTACAATTACTTTTGCAACACCTGAAACTTTATTCTCCAAATTATCTGGTGTATCTTCAGCAACAATCTTTCCTTCATTAATAATTATAACTCTAGTACAAGTCACAGCTACTTCTGGTAAAATATGAGTTGATAAAATAATTGTTTTTTCTTTGCCTAATTCTTTAATCAAATTCCTAATTTCAATAATCTGTTTTGGATCCAAACCAATAGTTGGCTCATCCAAAATTAATACTTTTGGATCACCAATTAAAGCTTGGGCTAATCCAACTCTTTGTTTATAGCCTTTTGAAAGACGAGAAATAATCTCATTTTTCATGTGCTCAATTCCGCAACGCTTCATAATATTCTTGATATGCTGATTTTTCTTTTCTGGCTCAACATCCTTCAATTCTGCCATATATCGTAAAAATGCATAAACTTCCATGTCTTGATATAATGGAGTATTTTCTGGCAAATAGCCGATTCTCTTTCGAACTTCAATCGAATCATTAAAAATATCAAAACCATCGATTTCGACTTTTCCTGATGTTGGAGGAAAAAAACCTGTCAAAATCCTCATTGTTGTCGTCTTTCCAGCGCCATTAGGACCTAGAAAACCGATAATTTCGCCCTTTTGCACCTCGAAAGAAACACCATCTAGTGCTTTAAAATTTGCGTATGACTTTGTAAGATTTTCTACCTTAATCATAAATTTAAGTGTTTATCTAATAATAGCGTCTTAAATATATTTGTCAATGCAGTTATGAACATCTTGACAAAAACAAAATTATCATTTAAATAAATCCTGCCCTTGCCAAAATCAAATTATTGTTATAAACTTCGCAGAAGCACCTTCACAACAAGGGAGGGAAAAAAGAAAATGAACGTCAACAAAAGACAAGATTGGGAATGGCCAGAAAATGGACATGATCAACAAGGTATTGCCAAAATCGTAGCCAGCATTTCTTCACCATATGAACAAGAGATTCCGCCATTTTGTTATCCTGGTACAACTCTGCCAAAAGGCGTACTTGGTCGTGCAAAAAGTCTGCTCGCTAAACAAATCAATGCTATTGGCAGTCATACCCACATTGAAATTGACGATAATGGAAATTTGAAATTCCAAGATGGTGAAGGCGGTTTTGAAGTTGTTCAAAGAATGGAAGCTGAAGCAATCTGGATGCTTGCATCAGTTATCGGTGGCACACCAGCAACAACCGAAGGATATTTTTGCGGAGGTGGTACTGAAGCCAATATTGAAGGACTCTGGATCGGCAGACAATATTTGCGCCAATGTCCAGATCCTAATAATCGCGGAATTGTCGCATTAGCAACTCCTTTGCAGCACTTCTCTATTTCTCAAGCTTTAGAAATGCTCGATTTTGGCGAACCGCAATGGTTACATTGCGTTCACTGTAGCAAAGATCATCTGTTTACACCAGATCATCGCGGTTGCGGACTCAATCTTGTTGGCATGAACGAACGAGGCGAAATGGATATTGGATCATTACAAGAAATTGTTAACCAAAAAATCCATGAAGGCTTCAGAAGATTTCTGATTATTGCAACAGCTGGAACAACTGTACTTGGCTCAATTGATCCAATCGAAGCGATCAGTAATTTCATTGATCGCAACACTACTCAAGATGTCCGATTTTATTTGCATGTTGATGCTAGCTTTGGCGGTTTTACAATTCCTTTTTGCAACATTAATGCACCTAAAATTGGATTCAATGTTCCTAATGTCATGTCAGTAACCATTGACGGCGACAAAATGGGAAGACTACCTTATCCTGCTGGAGTTTTTCTCTGTCGCAAAGATTTGATGAGACTTGTTGCTCGACGTGTTCAATACGTCCGAGGTCATGATCATGACACTGTTTCTGGATCACGATCTTGCCTCTCTCCTGTTTTAGCTCGATATCTCTTTCAGGCAGAAGGACAGAATGGACAACGAAAATATGTCCAACAATGTCTTGAAACAAGAAATGAGCTAGTTAGATTGATTAAGGAAAATGCTAATCTAAATTGGATCAAAATTATGCCGTATTCACCTCATGTCAACTTTGCTCCAATGGTCATTGACATTGAAGGTGGAGAAATCCCCAAACAAATCCTAGAACATGGAATTCTTCAGCCTTATCATCTTCGTTCTGATTATTTTCCAAAAAATACGTTAGATCCACTCAGTTGTCCATTGATTGTCTACAAGATTTGTATTATGCCCCACACTATTCCTTTCATCAAACGTTTTGTTTCTGATCTTGACCTAGCTGACCAAGAATGGAAAAAAGCTCACCAGTAATCCACAAGTCAAATTTGACAAAGCAAAATCAAAGATATATGATGACATCATAAATACACGTTCTTTACTTTTCTTGCACCTTGCGGGCCAGTAGCTCTAATGGTAGAGCGTCGGTCTCCAAAACCGAATGCTGTGGGTTCGAATCCCTCCTGGCCCGCCCCTTTAGACCTTCTCTCTGAGAGGTCTTTTTTTGTACAAAAAAACCGAACTAATAAGTTCAGTTTTTTAACAAAATATTATTAGTTTTTAGCTAATTTAATAATTTTCTTATAACCAGAATCCAAATAATTTTGTATTTGTCCAATTGCAACTTTATACATTCTCCTTTTTCTTTTTCCAAAAACATCAGGTATTCCTCTTTTTTTGTTTATTATATTGCTTAATAAAAAAATCTTGTCTTTGTTTTCTAAAAATTGATTTAATAAAGAGTTAGTTCTTGTTTGATATATATCTTTACTCATTGCAATAATCAAACTTGATTCTAAAATAATTTTCTTATTAATAGCAACAAAATTATGTTTAGAAATATCAATATTTGCCGACTTTAACAATGGCTCAGAATGCTTCCATTCTAATTCATAATTTCTTAAATTTTTAAATTTTGGAGGATTTTGTCCTTTTAATTTTATCTTTCCACCAGTACCTTGAATTCCTGCTGATTTTGCAACAAAAAATTTATGATCGTTATTCTTTTTTAAAAGCATATCAAAATATGCCTCAGCAATTGGTGACCGAAACATGTTTCCAGAACAAACAAATAAAATTATTTTTTTCTTCATAATATTTCCTCTTCTCTTTTGTATTATCTTAATAAAACAAAACAGAAAAAGAAAGCAGATAAATCTGCTTGCTCGCAAAAAAGATCAATCCAAAATCTTCACAACTCCCAAAGGACCATTAACCTCTACTCTCATTCCATCCTGCAAAATCTGCATTGCTCCAGTAACATCCAAGACAGCGCCAATTCCCAATTCTCTAGCTACAATTGCCCCATGCGCCAAAGGACCTCCAATCTCAGTCACCAAACCACCGTTACTACCAATCGCTGCAATCAATGGGGCCCAAGAAGGATCAGTTGTCATTGTCACTAGAACACAACCTGCAAAAAGCTTGGCAATTTGTTTTCTATCCCTTGGATCAGCCACTTTAACTACCTCTCCAGTCACCACCTGATCTGTCACTCCAAAGCCAGTCAAAATCTTATCAGATGCTTGATATGGAGATTGACCGATCCTCTCCAAATCATCAGAGAAAATTACTGGCGGAACATAGATATTCATTTGCTCACGCCTACGCTGCAAACGCGCAACTGCTTTTCTATGGATACGTTCGCTATCATATTGCAACATTGGAATCTCTCCTGGATAAAGACAGAAGACCAAATCATCTTCCCAATGTAAAATCTTTTCGATTCTAAGTAACATTTGCCGAACTAAATCATATTCCATCAAATAAAGATATTTGATTAATTCTCTACCAGCCAAATACTGTCGCGCTACCTCAACCCAGCTAGCCACTTCTTCTCCCAATTCCGTTGCCACAGTTGCACGAACCTTATCACATTCTGCCTTTCTGCGTGCCAATTCAACACGAGGATCTCCAGCAATCTGTTCTGCGTAACGCTCCAACAAACTTGAATCTTCATGATAACGCAATCCTGAAACCTCTAGTTCATTCGCACCCAAATGACCATATCTTTCCAAAAGTTCAGAAAAAGTGATTTGACCATCACGATACTGTGCCAAACAAACATTGAAATGCAAAGACGGATCATTATCCAATCCACTAGTTAATGTTGCTAACAACTGCTCGCCCTTTTCTTTACCATAATGCAATGCCATTTTTTCTCGAAGTCGTGCATAAGCAAAAAATCCCAAACGTGCAACTTTAACAAACATCACACAAGCAACAGTTCGCAGATGATCAAACATTTCCATGCATAGAGCAATATTAGCTTGAAGATTCATGTCCAAACTTTCCATCTTGACTTTCTCTCTTGCAATATAAGCCCTAAAATCATCTTCGAATGTCTTCATCTCCAACACCGTTTGCTCAATCAACACTGCTAATCCAGTAAAAAATCGATCAAAAGCCACTCGATAGAACTGTGCTTTTTCTGCTCCAAACAATTCTGTCAGAAATTCCAAACTCGGATCTTGCTTATAGAGCACTACTTCTGGATAATTTGCCATTTTAGAATCTTCAGCAATTTTCTCCAAATAATATCTCACCAAAATCGCATAATCCGACAACGGAATTCCAGCAATCCGATAAGTAAAAGCATCATGAACAATACTACAACGAGGTTGACCACCAACTAATCTGAAAAAACCATGATCAAGTTCTGACCCAATCTCATAACCCATTTGATTGCGACCAAGCCGGATTCCAGCTTCGCCATCAGCAAAAATATAACAGAATGCTCCAAAAGCCATTGGCGTAGGATGACGAGTCAAAAGCTCAGCAATATTTTGATCAGAAAAACAATCAGTTGCCAATACAACACCTAACTCTTCCAATCTCGCTCTCTCTTTTTCAAAAGAATTTCCAAGATCATCAATAACTTTTTGACGCTGCAAACCCAAAGTAGACATTGCCGTAATTGGTCGAGCTTGCAGCAAAAAAATCTGCGAACCAACAATTGCCCATTCGATATCTTGCGGACATTGGAATAGTTCTTCAACCCGCTTGCCAATTTTTACTAAATACATCAGCAAACTATCATCCAAAATTCTCTCAGCAACATCTCTATTTGTCATCAAGCCAACACCATCTCGCAAATCTTTTTTTACACCGCCGATAACCATCTTTTTGAGCATCCCATCTCTATCAACAACATATGTATCTCCAGTCACCTGACCAGATACCAATGCCTCACCAATACCAGAAGCTGCTGTAATCATCATCTCGTCCAAACCATCGAGTGGGTTAACCGTAAAAAGCACACCAGCAATTTCTGCTTCAACCATTTCCTGAACAATCAAAGCTGCCTGCCGTCGACCTGAATCTTTCTGCTTAACTACTGTCTGATATGCTTGAATGCCATCATCAAGCAAACCAGCAACGAAATCATCAACTGCTCGCAAAAATTCTTCCCTAGTCCTAACATGCAAGGTAGTTTTGTACTGACCAGCAAAAGAAGCTGATCCAGAATCTTCTGCTACTGCTGAACTTCTCACAGCTACGACTTGTCCACCAAAATAATCTACAAAAAAATCTGCTACTTCTTCACGTCCACTTGGCCAACTGTCCAAAACATCCACATCTAACACAAAACCTCTACTTGGTACATTAAATCCAGCCATAATTAACTTGCCCAAATTAAATGCTTTGCCACCAATCTGCGACACTTCCAAACCCATCAGATTTCTCAGGTATAGAACTTTCATCTTCTCTCCTCCTTGCGTTGTGAAAGATCGATCATAACAAAAAACTTCTCATCCTAAAATACTTCTAAAAAGTATTCAAGGACGAGAAGTCTTCCCGTGTTACCACCTTGTTTATCAGTGCAAAAACACTGATCACTTACTGACTCCTTTGTCCACCGAAGCTTTAGCAAAGGTGGATTCAAGATATCAGTTAGCCTATGGTTACGGAGGCAACCGGATAAGTATTTAACTTATCATCTCGCTGGATCCATTTTCAGCTAGTATTTTTATAAGGCTCTCACTATCCCTTATTCGCTTCGTCTGCTGTAGCTTTAGCGAAAGCAGACTTTTAAAAATAACTAACTTACTTTTTCCAGGTCAACGATTTTTAAAGTTTTAAGTTTCACTTATTATATTATCAAAAATATTTTTAAAGTCAAGAGAAAATAAAAAAAATCATACAATCCATGTATGATCACAATGTTCAAATTACAAAATATTTAGGAAATCCAATCTCTAACACTGCAGCTGAAAAAATTTCTTTTTCTTTTTCTGAATATCTTAATAAACATCCCTTTATAATTCTTTCCTTTATTCTCATTTCAAGAGTTGTTAAATCAATCTCGTCTCGAGAATAAACAACTTTAAATCCCGCAACATAATCTAATTCATCAAGCATTGTTACTCGATTATGACAACTTCCAACAAAGCAATTAACAAAAGAAATAACATATTGATCTAACGATTTACAATTAAGATAGACTTGTCTTCCATCATAATTTCGTAAATCAGATTTCGTTGCCAAGACCAAAGTTGTTACAAGTTTGTTTTCATCAAAAGGATCATCCATTCCTCCACAACTCCAAAAGATAGGGCAATTTAAACAATCACTAGAACAACAACCAATGTCATCACCTAAATATGTCAACCTCCATTTATCTTCTTCTCTTGATCTTCGCCATTGATCCAAAAAAATCAAATTAACAGAAGAACAATTTTGAGCAATCAATTTTGCTCTTCTAACTGCTTCATCAAATAAATTTTTATTTACAGCTCCCATTTCCTTCCCTCCTTTTCTGGTTGGAATAAAGAACATTAAGTTAATTTAGTATATTCATTTTAACAAGTCAATAAAAAAAGCGTGCAATTCACACGCTAAGAACTAAATCTTCCTCCCTAAAATATCTTTCTGAACGCAAGTAAAACCAATACTTTTATCAGAAATTGCTGCAAACTTTTCCAAATACCATTCTAAAATTTCTGAAACGCTAACATTCCACTTTGACCTCATTTCCAATGCTTTTTCTGAAATACAAATATCTTTTATTTCTGCCAAAGTATGCCTCAAAAATCCCAATTCCTGATCTACTTGATCATATGGAGTTACAACCCAATCTGATGGTCCATAAGCCAAAGTTTTTAAACCTCTTCTTTTAAAATCATAAGGCAAATTTCGACCGCAAAATGCTCTACCACCATAGATTGCACCAGATTAATTACCATAGTTCTGATCATTCATTGCCAAATCATTAAACAAATTCATAATTTTAGTATCTCTATCTTCAGAACCACGAGGACAAGGAGTATAACAAAACCATCCATCACAGTTCATAGAAAAATAGACAAACCCACCGCTTTTCAGCAATCCTAATAGTCTGCCATAAGCAAGCTGAGAATTAACATGTTCAATAAAAGCCTGACCAATTACCAAATCCACTTCCTCAAGCAGTATTTCTGACCCAATATCATAAACAGAACAAACAAAACCATGCACTACAATATCAATACCTTCTTTTTCACAAGTAATACTGAACTGAAAATTAGCTGGGTCCTTACAATCTAAAGGCTTGTATGACCAACCATTCAAAACAGCATGCTCTTCAAACAAGCGAGGCATACCCATCAACAAATCTCTGTCTACATCAAAAGCTTCAATATATGCATTCCTCAAAAAGCCATCTTTAATCAATCTAATCAATCCTCTTCCTGTACCAGTTCCACAATCCAAAACTCTGATTCTTCTACCATGAAAAAATGGATCAGCCAAAGTTTTTCTTAATGCTTGACTAACAACATCATTGTATGCTTTCGCGTCAAGATAAGGCTTAAAAACGTTCAAATATTCCAAATGCTGATAAAACTTCGCGGCTTCTTCTTGCATTTCTCTTCCCTCCCTTTTCGGGTTGTCAAAGTACAACTTTATATTTAAGTCTATTATTATCTGCTTTTTTAGTCAATAAAAAAAGCGTGTATACGCTTTAAAAAAAGATCAAAGATAAGTTGCTACACCCATCAATTCTTGTGCTCTTTGCACAGTAAACTGAATCACAGACCTTGCATTTTTTCCACCTTCAATCAGAACATTCCTAACATAATCAATGCCTCCATTCTGCAAAATTCGCTGGCGATTTGCTTGAAATTCAGCCAACAATTTCCACAAATGAATCATCAATTCTTTCTTACAATCAATGCATCCAATCGAAGCAGTTCGACAACCTTCGGCCATTTCTCGGAATTTCTCATCTGGAGACAAAAGTGTGTGCAAAGTAAATACATTGCAAACTGCTGGATTTCCTGGATCATTTCTTCTTTTCCTATCTGGATCAGTAGTTGCTGTCCGCAATTTACCCCAAACAATATCATAGCTATCAGTCAAGAAAATAGTTGAATCCGGCTTTTCACTTTTACCCATCTTTCCTTCACCATGCAACCCCTTCACAGTAATTGATTCGCCACCCAAATGTTCTGGAATTACAAAAAGCTCTTCTTCAACCTCTCGATTAAAATCACGAGCAATCTGTCTTGCCATTTCAACGTGCGGAATTTGATCATGGCCGACAGGAATCAATTCGCCTCTGGGAGCCAAAATATCAGCAGCCATCAGAATTGGATAATTCAACAAACCAGCAATTTGAGGATTCTTGGACGCCTTATCCTTGTAAGACGGACAAAGCAACAAATCAGCAACTGGCATAAAATTGCACAATAGCCAAAAAAGCTCGGAAATTTCTGGCACAGATGACTGAGCATACAAAGTTGCAACCCTAGGATCAATTCCAGCAGCCAAATAATCCAAAACGATATTTGGCAAATGCTTTGCCATTTGTTGCCGATCTTTCAAAGTCGTCAATGTGTGCAAATCAGCCACAAAGAAAAAACATCGCTTGCTAGGATCTCTGCTTAATTCCACAAAATGACGCATTGCTCCAAGGTAATTGCCCAAATGCATTTGTCCTGTCGCTCTAATTCCTGAAAGAACTACCTGTTTTCTGTCTGTCATTTCTCCCTCCTCTCCTTCCCAATCTGGGGAAAACATCTCAAAGTATCTTAAATCTTTAAATCATTATTGTCAATTATATAATTAAATATTTTTAAAAGAGTACTCTCGTACTCTTTTAATTCTCATAAATCTCAAAAAACTAATAACTCCTTAAAATCTTGCTCCAATCCATTTCCCGCTATCTTTTTTGCTATTCAACAAAATTCCTTCATTTGAATAAGTTTTTAATTTCTTTCCAGTACTTGCTAAAATTTCTAATAAATAGTCATCATTGACATCTGCTACTGCTAAAAAACTTCCGCCAGCGCTAAAAGAAAACTTTTTCTTCAACTTCTTATTTAATACATAAACTTTTTTGTTTTTAGAATAAATAATGTTATCAGTTCCATTAGTATCCAAATCATAAGCCAATAATTTACTGTAGTTTAATGACTTTGTTTTTTTCAAAACTAAACTTTTATTTTTATATTTATATAATTTAATCTGATCATCAAAACCAACAATTATCAAAGGCTGATCATATTTCAATACTCTGCCGACTGCAATACTTTTTATATTTTCTGAAAAATTAAATGTTTTCTCTAAACTTGTCTTGTTATAAATTTTTAAAGTCTTAGCTTTTGCAATCAAAGTTTTTTCTTTTTTGCTATTATTAATATCACCAAATGTTAAATAATCATTCGCACTTTTCAAAGTATATCTTAGCTTTCTTTTAGAATTATAAAACTTAATTTCATTTCCATTATTTGCAATAATTTCTGTCTTATTATCTTGATTTGGATCAGCAACCGTAAAATATTTCAAACCAGAAGAAAACGGCTTAAATTTCTTGCCATATTTAGAAGTTGAAATATTATAAAATTTTATTGTCCCATTCTTCTCGCGCAATTCTTTGTTAGTATTATATAAATATGGATAGCTTGTTACAACATAATGTTTCGTTTGAACTGAACTCACATTGCCTTCAGTATCAACACCAATAAATTTTAAAATTTTAGTCTTTTTAAAAGTTATCTGTCCAGTATACAAATTTGATCCAGTTGTCGGTATTGAACCATCAGTTGTGTAATAAATTGATCCTGAACTGTCATTGCTTGATAATGTCACTTTAATCTTTTTTCTAGAAGCTTTATTATCTGGGCTAGCTGTCACAATCGGAGGAATTATATCGGTTTTCCAAATTGTACCTCCATTAGCTTTAAATGCGCCAGCATACAAATAATCGCCAAATAACCCCATACCCCTTACTATAATATTGCCCATAATACCGCTTGTACCAAAACCTCCAACATTATTTTGAATCCAATTTGTACCATCGCTTGTTTCAAAAACACCTGCTCCACTGCCAAGATTTGAGGTCCCAGCAAACAATAAATTGTCAGTTGCATACATACCTTGAATACTCAAGCTAAAAGTGCTGCTAAAACCAGTATTTGTCCAGTTAACACCATCGCTAGTTCGCCAAATTTGCGCACCGCCATTGTTAGCAATACCAGCATAAAGATAATTACCAAAAGTTTGCAGAGTCATAATTCCATAACTAGCATTGCCAACTCCAAATGCATCGCCAGTTACCTGCGACCAAGTACTTCCATCTGTCCGCCAAATCTGTCCGCCAGTTGTAGCATTGCGTGTTCCAACATATAAGTAGTTTTTAAAAACCTCACCTGAATAAAAAATATCGTTATTAATACTGCCAAAACCATTAGTATTTGTTTGTGTCCAAGTTGTTCCATTAGAATAAGCATAAACTTGACCTCCTGCAGTTGTATTTTCCGTTCCGCCATACAAAATACCCTTATATTCTTTCAAGAAATAACAATCAGCATTTTGATTGCCAGCTCCAAAACCATCCACATTAACTTGTGAAGCAGACAAAACGCCAGTATTTGATGTTGACCAAACCTCTGCTCCAGTTGTAATATTTCTCAAACAAAAATAAACATTATTGTTAAATGTTGTATTTCCGCCTCCATAAGAATAATTGTTGCCATCTCCAAAACCAGTTGCATCAACTGAAACCCAAGTTGATCCATCTGACGTTGTAAAAGCTTGAGCGCCATTAGCAGGACCCACATACAAAGATCCCGTAAAAAGTGAATTGCCAATTGTCTGAAAACCATAGAAATTCCAATTAGCTGTATCTCCTAATCCATCTGTCCCGCTTTGCGTCCATGTTCTAGCTTGGCTAAAATTAGCCAAGCCAAAAATTGTTAACACAAAAACAACGCTCCAAATAAAAATTTTGTTAAATTTTGTCATTTTATTATTTACAATAAATTATTAAATTATTTCATTGTTAAATTATTAACAATTTAACAATTCAACAATCTAGCAATCAAACATTTTATTAATTTTATTTTTTATCAAATCAGTCTAATCTATTTAACTCGCATTTATATTATCGCATTTTAATCCAATTTTCCACCAGTTATTTTATCAATAAACTTTTTATTTTTTAACAATAATTCTCCTGCTCTAGGATAAACTTTAAATCTGCGATAAGTTACATCAAAAGGATAAATGTCTGCCCTACCTTTTTCTACATTAAAAAAAGTCCGACAATCAGCATAAGCTAAAATCTTTTCTTCAATTGTTTTTGCCAAAGTATCTTTGTTTCCTAATCCTATTTTTTTATTCACTTCCTTTGTCTGTCCGATACCTCCCATATGCCGAATGCAAACCCTTGCCAATTTCTCTGGCCAACCTTGCTCTTTCGCCAATTTATAACCTCGCATTCCATGAAAAATTGCTGGCTCTAATTCCTTTGAAGCTTTGCTTCCAGAAACCATTCTGCCCAAATCATGAGTATAACAAGCAATCTTCAAAAAATCCAAATCAACTTTATTGCCATTTTTAATTGCTAATTTTGCAATTTTTTCTGCAAATTTCCAAACTCGAGTCTCATGATCCCAAGTTTCATCAACTTGTTCCGAAATTCCATTTTCTTTCGCCACTTTCTTCATAAAGCTTTTTATCTGCAACAAACTAGGCATTTTTCTCAACATATTTTTTAGCTAAAAAAATAATGAAACCAGATATCCAATTATACAGCCAATTGTTATTGGTGGCAATGCCGGAAAAGCAGTTCTCTCTTTCTTAAAATAAAAATAGATATTTATTGCCATCACTCCCAACAAAGCTCCAGCAATCACTAAAATCGAACTTAACAAACTATTTCTTAAAACTGAAACAGCAAATATAATTGGAAAAGCCAAATCTCCAGTTCCAAGAAAAATAAAATCTTGACCTGGCTTTGCTTTATCCATTCCAGCCAAAAAACCGATCAATTTATTAGGTACAATAATTGACAAATTAGCGCCATTTTCCATCATTTTTTTAAACATCAAAACCATATGTTTAGTTTTGAAAACTGCAATAAAATCATAAATAGATAGAATAACAAGCATAATAATTATTTGCAAAGGCAAAAATGACAAACCAATATACGAACTAATTCCAGAAATTGCTAAAATAATTGCCAGATTATGTGTCAAAACAGAAGGCATAAATCTTCGCAATATTACAACCAACAAAGCCAAACCCAATCCTAAATATCCTAAAGCAAAAACATCAAAAAAAGCAACACAACCCAAAAATATCAAAATATAAAAAAAGCCAGAAAATATTATTCTGCTTTTTGCATATTTTATTACAAATAAAACAACTACAGTTCCAACAGCAAATGCAATTAAAAATTGCCATAATGAATATGACTGCTTCGCTACTAATTCTTTTACTTCTTCAATTTGAAAAAGCCGCCAGCCAAGATACAAACCCAAAAACTGCGTTATCAAAAATAAAACAGCTTCATAAATAAAAAATGTTTTTGAAAACTTTGCCATTACAGAAACACTTAAACACTAAAACATTGAAACAAAAAAATAGTTTAACAATTTAGCAATTTAACTAATAACAAGTCTAACCAATCTAACTAGTCTAACTTATTTAACACTTTCTTTATTACCTCAGGCAACATATTTATCACATCAGTCGCCAAAACAGAACGTTCACCTAACTTTTTGCTAACCATATCTCCAGCCAAACCATGCAAATATACAGCAGTTGCAGTTGCTTCAAAAGGCAGATTAACATTTCCTGCAAAGTGAGCAGCGACCATGCCCGCCAAAGCATCGCCAGTTCCAGCAGTTGCTAATTCCGGTCCGCCAGATTTATTAATTATTACTCTTTCACCATCAGAAATAACTGTTTCATAACCTTTTATCACTAAAACACATTTCCATTCTTTTGCCTTTTTTCTAACTAGCCATTCTCGATCTCTTTGAATATTATCAACATCTTTATTTGTTAATCTCGCCATCTCACCAGCATGAGGCAATAAAATAGTTTTGTTATCACCTAATTTTTCTAATAATTCTATTTGACCAGCAATAGCGTTTAATCCATCAGCATCTAAAACCACATTTTTATGCAAATTTTTTAGATTTTTAAACAATTCACAAATCAATTTTCTTGTTTCATTATTTTGAGATAATCCTGGACCAATCAAAATCACATCGTATTTTTTTGCTTCTTCCAAAATTTTATCTAAAGATGACAATGCCAAAGTTTTTTCTTTTGTCTCATCGCAAGGCAATGTCAAAACTTCTGGAATTAATTTTGTATAAATTTCAGACAAACTTTTTGGAAATGCCAAAAGCACAATTCCAGCTCCAGCACGCATTGTTGCTTCAGAACATAAAGTTGCTGCTCCAGACATCCCATCAGATCCAGCAACAATCATCACACTGCCAACAGATTTTTTGTGAGCTTCTTTTGGTCTGGGAGCTAGAATTTCTGGAAATAATAATTTATCTTGCTCGATAGGTTTCATAGTCGAAATTGTTTTATTGTTCCATTGTTCCATTGTTAAATAATTCTAACAATTTAGCAATTAACAATTTTACTTTATGAACTTTAAAAACTTTATAACTTTAGTACTAGAACCGTAGCATCGCTCCAATCCCACCCATTCCCGCTAATACTTCATTATTTTCAACAAACTCTATTTTCGCGCGATGGCTATATGCTTTTTGAACTAATTCATCAACAACATCTTTCACATCTTCAGTTTTAAAACTGCAATAAGGACAAACAACTTCATCCAATCCCAAAAAATCACAATTTGGACATTTCTTGCCGGTTGTACTTAATTTAGAATCCACTAATAAAGCTTTTATATCTCTTTCTTGAATTGCATCTAAAACTTTTTTCAAACCAGCAACTGCTAATTGACCGTTCAAGCTGTTATTTAATTCATCAACTAATTTTTTTTCATTCTGTCTTTCTACTTTTTCTTGAACTACTAAAGACTGCTCCAAAAAATGTTCGTTAGGCTTAAATAATTCTGTAAAAAATTCACCGACTACTCTATTTTTTAATTCCGTATGCAAAACTTTTTTTAATTCCGGCAAGACCTCTTTTGATCCAGCTAGAATTAATCTATCAAATCCTTTTTCTTTCCAGAACTTAAATAATTGTTCATTAATTTTTTTCAAATGCTGACGAACATGTTCTTCAGTATGCGAAGCCTGATTTTGTTGCGCTAATCCACCTTGATCATGCTTTCCTGGAAACTCATCAAAAATATAACTAAAATCTTGAATGACACCCAAAAAAACTGTAAATATTTTTGCTTTTTCCTTGTCACAAACTACAACACAATACCTTTCTAATTCATCCAAGACTTGCAATAATTGTTCGATATGAACATTCTTTTCAACATAAGCTCCTGTTTTAATTGGACAAGGAAATTTATAAATCGACCAAAAATTTTTAGACGGACTAGCATAAAATGCCATGCCTTTAACTTTTTTATCTAATCTTAAATCAATCCATTCTTCAATTTTCTTTGTTTCTTCAGCACCTAATTTTTCTCCAACAATTTTCAATAAATCTTTTAATTTTTCTTCTATTTCTTCTGGCTTGTATCTTCTTTGATCGCAATTCAAATAAATTGTCACAACATCTTCTTTATCACTTTGTAAGCGGTTAAGTTTGGTTACGTCTTTATTTTGCAACATAATATTTTTTGTTAACTAGTAATAAGTAACTAGTAATTAGTACGTCGAATCTAGTTACTAATTACTATTCACTAGTTACATTTTAGCATGATTTACAAAATTTTAAAAATCAAGTATAATCTTAAAGAATAATGAATTAAGAATAATGAATCATGAGCGAGTATAGCACAGTGGTAGTGCGCTTGCTTCCCAAGCAAGATATGTGAGTTCGATTCTCATTACCCGCTATGCCACTTTAGCTCAGTTGGTAGAGCAGTGCTTTCGTAAAGCAAAGGTCCCCGGTTCGATCCCGGGAAGTGGCTAATATCCAATATCTAAATATCTCTCGAACTAAAAACTAAAGTTTTCCGACCACTTGGCTGAAGCCAGGTAGAAATCACAAAACCCGTCACTCGACGGGTTTTTATTAAAGATAACATTCGAAAAGCCGATTAGAGAATTAAAAATCTTGGAATACAAAATTTTTAATATTAGAGAAAAGTTATTTCAATCCAATCCCAAAATAATAAATCTTTTTAGGAAACTTTGTAAAATATGTGACAGTGAACCTATTCGTTTTCACATTACGCTTGATCTTTGCATTAGTCCAAACATCAGATAATGATTTCCAAGTTCCTTTTTTAATCTTGAATTTCAAAAACAAATTATTTTCTTTTGCCAATCTATTTCTTTTCCTCAACTTCTTAAATTCTGCTTTAGTATACTTAAAAGCTACTTTAATCTTAAATTTCTGTGAAGATTTTTTAACTTTGTATTTTCTGAGATTAGTAGTTATCTTCCAATATTTCTTCAAGGCAGTCTTTTTTGCATTCTGCCATTTTCTAGGATACTTCTTAGTCTTTTTACATTTAATCCAGTATTTTTTATCTTTAGTTAACTTTGTAGGCAATTTCTTAAACTTGAATTTTAAACCACAACTAGTGACAGCTTGATTATTTAATTCTGAAGTTAAAATAATACGATCAAATTCATAAATTTCAGTTTCTACATTCTCAACATTACCATAAATATCAACGGAAAAGAATTTTAATGTTGTATCTGAAGAAATACTAATTAGAACAGTATATTGTGTTGAAGAAGTTGTTGGCTCTGATCCGTCAGTTGTATAATATGTTGTAAATGCAGAATCATCAACAGCTGTTAATACCACTGATTGTGTTGAAGAATATATGCCACCTGCTGGACTTGCAGTTGTAATTGGTGCAGTAACATCAGCAAAAGCATATTTAAGATTACCATTTGTAGCATCATAATAACTAATATGTGGGTTATTAGAAGAATCCAAAGCTAAAGAATTATCTCCGCCAACATCACCTGTTGAATCAACTGTTTCTATAACCCAAGCAGATCCATTCCATGATGCATATTTAAGATCATCAAGAGTAGCATCATAATAACTAATATGTGGGTTATTAGAAGAATCCAAAGCTAAAGAATTATCTCCGCCAACATCACCTGTTGAATCAATCGTCTCTATAACCCAAGCAGATCCATTCCATGATTCATATTTGAGATCATCAAGAGTAGCATCATAATAACTAATATGTGGGTGATTAGAAGAATCCAAAGCTAAAGAATTATCTCCGCCAACATCACCTGTTGAATCAATCGTCTCTATAACCCAAGCAGATCCATTCCATGATGCATATTTGAGATCATCAAGAGTAGCATCATAATAACTAATATGTGGGTTATTAAAAGAATCTAGAGCTAGAGAAGGATGCTGACCAACATCAATTATCTGAATATCCCACACGAAACCATCCCATGAAGCATATTTAAGATCATCATTAAACCAATCATAATAACTAATTCTCGGATTGTTAGAAGAATCCAATGCTAAAGAAATACTGCGAGCAATAATATGTGTCTCATCAACTGCCTGCATATCCCAAGCAGAGCCATTCCAAGAAGCGTATTTGAGACTATAATTCGAAAGATCTTGATAAGCAATCCTTGGATTGTTAGAAGAATCTAATGCTAAAGAAGTATATTGACCAACGCTACCTGTATCATCAACCGTTTGTATATTCCAAGCAGATCCATTCCAAAAAGCATATTTAAGAGCTTTATTTTCATTTTCAAAATAACTAATTCTTGGATTACCAAAAGAATCCAAAGCCAAAGAACTATCTGAACCTACATTATCCGAACTATTATCCACAGTCTCAATCTGCCAAGTTGCTGCCTGAACATTTTTCTGCAAAAAAACAAAGCAAGAAAGTACCAATACAAAAACAGCGCTTAAAAACATTAAACTGTTTCTTCGGATTAATTTTTTCATTTTTTTTATTTTATTATTGTATAAAAAATTTTAGTTAATTATATTATACCACAACCAAAGAAGAAGAAGAAGAAGAAGAAGAAGAAGAAGAAGAAGAAGAAAGTTATCCACAGATAAAAATAAGGAGCACAAAATATTACATCAATTATATTTTTTTTCTTAATTTACAAATATCCTTCGAACTAGAGCTAAAGCTCTACGACCCCTTGGCTAAAGCCAGGTAGAAACACAAAATCCGTCATTCAGACGGATTTTATTTTTGTTATTTATAATTTAGTTATTTTTGTTATTTTACTTGACTGGCTCCACTTCCACGTTTTCAATCTCAACATCATCAGCAGAAACATCTTCTGTACCTTGTTGTTCCAATCCTTCAATCGTTGACTGCTCTTTATTCCATTTTATATCTTTAACATAAATCTTGACTTTCAATTTCTTTTTTTGATCTAAAAACCATTGATCAAAATCATCTTTCACTTTAAAAAAGATATGCGAAGCTTTGACTTGTTCATCATCTCCAGAACCTTTTTTCTTATCAACTTTTATAATATGAAATCCTTCAATAGTTCTAATAATTTCACTTGTCTCACCAACATTTAATTTAAAAGATGCTGTTTCAAATTCTAGCTCCATCTCATCCTTACCAAAAAAACCTAAATCACCACCATTTTTCTTTGTTGATTTATCTTCACTAATCTCTTTCGCTAATTCAGCAAAATCTTTTCCACTTTTCAATTTTGCCAAAGCATCTTCTGCTTTTTTCTTTGCTTCATCGCTTTTTGATTTTCGATCTTTATCAATCTTGTCATCCATTAAATATGACTTTTGTAATTTATCATACATTAAAGAAGGCTTTAAAACTTCTTGTTTAAATTCTGTAATATCCATATCATACAAACTTTTTATTTCTTTTTTTAATTCATTCTCAGAATCATAATCTTCCAAAACTAATTTGTATTCTTTATCAATATCTTCATTAGAAATTTTGATATCATATTTTTCTGACAATTGACTAACCATTTCATCTTCGATTAAACGATCTAGCGCCATCTTCTTAATATCTAAATCACTGATTTTTTCTTCTGTTTGTCCTTGTTGAGAATCATAAAAAAATTTCAATGCTTGATAATTTTTATCTAATTTTGACGACATTACAAATCCACCATTTACTCTCGCAGCTGGTATTGGCAATACTTTTGAAATTCTTCCACCTATATTTCCAGACAACCCAAATTTCCAAACCAAAAAACCTAAAAGAGCAACAACTAAAATAACTCCCAAAACAATCCAAATCTTTTTAGTTTTACGCTTTGGAATTTGCGAAAACATTTCATCTTTTTTTTCTTCAACTGGTTTTTCCATGATAGGATTCTCAAAATTTTGTTCCATATATTTTTATGATTTGTTAGTGTTAACTGTTAAAAGTTAATTGTTAATTGTTTGAAAAGAAATAATTCCACCATTTTTCCATATTTGTCTTATCAGACGAATCATTATTATCTTGAGGAAGTTCTGCAACAGTATTAATATTATCAGGCATTGATTCTATTGAAACAGCTGTCTCTCCATCTTTTTGCATTCCTAGATTTTGCCGAGCTTGAATTTCTTTAAATGCATCAGTATTTAAATAATCAACCAAGCCTCCCAATTCTTGATTTTTTCTTTCTAAAGTATTAATTTCAGCTTGCATTTTTTCAATTTCCTGATTAACCATATACCGATTAACCAATTCCCTCACTAGTCCCATTGCAATAAAAATAATACAAACCAAACCAAAAACAGTTATCAACCTCAAAGACCATTTTTTTGTTAAAAACCTTTTCTTCATTAATTTAACAAATTCAATTTTACTAATTTTATTAATTTTACAGTTCGTCTAACCAGTCTAACTAGTCTAACCAATCTAACAAAAGCAATTATTCAATCTTTTCTTTTTTCTGCAATCCGCCTTCTCTTTTATAAACATCCCATTTTACACGAGAAATAAATTCAATCAATTCTTCTGCAGAAATCTTTTTGCGAGCTAAACGCGACAATTCAATAACCAAGTCTTGAGTCTGTCTTGGACCAGTCAAACATTCTAAATCTGTTTTCTTGCCATAATCCATTTCTATTTTTAAAGTTCCATATTTGAAAAAAGTTGCCAAAAAACCAGGAATTTCGTAGCTAACATTTCCAACATGATCCAAAGGAAATTCCTCAACAGCCCTATTAAAAAGTCCTTTTTGACTGACTTTAATAATTCTCTGATTTGTGATCACTACACTATCAAAATACCAATTTATCCACACATATAAAGTATACAAAACAGCAAATAACAAGAGCAATAAGAATATGATTCCGCCAATCCAATGTTTAAATAAAACAAAAGAAAACAATAAAGGTATTGCAAAAAATAGAATTATTTTTACAATAGAGAAGAGACGACTTCCCCAGCTTTTTCGGAAAATTACGACCACCTCTTCATCTTGTTTTAAATCTTGAGAAAAATAATCTTCAAACATAATAACTTACACTAATTAATTTTCGAATATTTTCGAATGAGTTTACGAATTCGTATATTCGTATCATTTGCATTATTCGTAAATTCGTATTATCTTATGCAAACGAAACTAAAGAAAAAAATTATTTGGATCGTGCTTGTCGGAGTTACAGTCACTCTTGTATTAACTTGGCTGATTTTTCCTGCCTTAACTTAGATTATAGCACAAAATATTTATTTATTTAAATTTATTTTTAAAATAGTTAACTTTTTTTAGTTGGCTATTTTTTTGTTTTAAAAAGATACTACAGGGTCTTTATCTTACCTTCAATCCTTTTTAAAGAATCTACTGATGCATCAAAAACTAACAAGTCATCTTTTTTAGATAATATTTCTATTGCCTCATCAGAAATATCTTCCAGATAATCAATTCTTAGACTGCCATTATGAGAAATTAATTCTTTAGCAACATCCGCCGTTACAACAAAATAACCATTTATAACAATATATCCAGGACGACGCATTAAAACTCTAATCAATTCCAAAGAAGTAAAAACTTTACTATTAATTCCAAAAAATGCTTCCTTCTTATCAATTTCAGTTGCCGGCACATCAGATAAAATTTCTGCAACCTCTAATGACATATTCGTCAAACCCGATAAAACTAATTTTTCCTTATGACATAATATCTCGGCCGTCTCTTTGTCAATATTTTTTAAACCATTTAAAAATAAATGACCTTCATGTTTAGCAAGCTCTCTAGCAACATCAGTGTTTAATTCCTCAATCCCCAAAGATATAGAAAAATGAAACTTTGCCAACAAAGAAGCTGTTTTTGTAGAAATTCTTTTTACTTTTTTCAAATTTAAGTCTGTCAATTTATGCGGTTTTTCAAGTTTATCAAAATCTAGAAAACGTTGCGCAACATCTTCAGGCAAATAAGTCAATCTCCCCGTTCTTCGGTAAAAATTAATTCCTCCTCTATGCTGAGGTTCAGGCATTTTCATAATTTCTTTCCAATCTTCAATATCTCTTTTAAAATCAGGCATCTCTCTAACTTCATCAACTGTCAATTCATCGCCATAAACATTAACTTTCATTTTTCCCAAAGCTTCTCTCAATTTCAAAACATCATCACCTGTAACTTTTTCATCACCTTCGATTTTCTTTGCTAAATCATTTGTCGCATCAACAACATTATCTAATTCATTTCCTTCAGCCAATTCCAAACTAGGCTCCCATTTTTCTTTTTCCACATCACCAACATCTTTTATTTCTTCTCCCATTTGTTCTCTCATATTTTTGTTTTTAATTATATATCAGCGCCAAATCAGCGTTCGAAATCAGCGTTCGTTCTGCTTCTATTTTTTGAGTACTTCCAAAAACGCTTCTTGTGGAATCCTAACACGTCCTAATTCCTTCATCTTTCTCTTTCCTTTTTTCTGCTTCTCTAATAATTTCTTTTTTCTTGTCACATCTCCACCATATAATTTTGCAATAACATCTTTTCTCATTGCCTTAATATCTTCACGTGCAATAATTTTTCCGCCAATTGCTGCTTGCAATGAAACTTGAAAACTTTGTTGAGGTACAACATTTTTTAATTTTTTAACAATACTTTTTGCTTCTGCAAGTACTCTTTCTCTTGGAATAATTCTAGATAATGCCAATACCAAATCATTAGCAACTAAAACATCGAGCCTAGCCAAATCTTCAATCTTATAATCAGAAATCTCATAATTAACTGATGCGTATCCAGATGATACGCTTTTTAATTTATCATAAAAATCAGTAATTACTTCCGCCAAAGGCACATCATAATGCAAAATAGATCTTGTCTCGTCCAAATATTCAGTATTTTTATACTGACCTCGATAAAATTGCATTAACTCCATTAATTTTCCAACATAATTGCTTGGCGAGATAACATCCATCGAAACCCAAGGCTCGGCAATGCTATCAACCAAACTCAAATCCGGCAAATCAGCAGCGCTAAATATTGTAATTTGTTTTTTTGATTTAAGATTTATTTTATATGCAACAGATGGAACAGTAATTGTCAAAGTTAAACCAAATTCTCTTTTTAATCTTTCCGTAATAATTTCCAAATGCAAAAGTCCCAAAAATCCACAACGAAAACCTCTACCTAAAGCTTTTGAAGATTCAATTTCATAATCCAATGCTGCATCATTTAATTTTAATTTTCCTAAAGCATCTTTTAAGCCATCAAAATCATCAGCATTCTCTGGATAAAAAGATGCAAACACCATTGGTTTTACTTCTTTATATCCTGGCAATGGCTCAGTAATATTTGGAGATGCCATAGTATCACCAACACGACATTCAGAAACTTCTTTCAATCCAGCAACAACATAGCCAACTTCTCCTGATGTTAATTTATCTATTTCAACTTGTTTTGGTTTAAATACACCAACTTCTAAAACTTCTGATTCTTTACCTGTTGACATCATCTTTATAGTATCACCAATTTTTACTGATCCGCTAAAAATTCTGATGTAGGCAATTGCACCTTTATATTCACTAAAAACAGAATCAAAAATTAATGACTTTAATTCATCGTTATCTGATTTTTCAGGAGCTGGAATTTTTTCAACAATTTTTTCTAAAACTTGAGGAACGCCTTCACCAGTCTTTGCTGAAATTTTTAAAATCTCATCATCTTTACAGCCTAATAATTGAATAATTTCTCTGCAAACTTTTTCTACATTTGCATTCGGTAAATCTATTTTGTTAATAATTGGAATAATTTCTAAATCATGTTCAAGAGCTAAATAAAGATTTGCAATTGTCTGGGCCTGCACGCCTTTTGTTGCATCAACTAAAAGTAAAGCTCCTTCGCAAGCTGCAATACTACGAGATACTTCATAAGTAAAATCAACATGACCAGGAGTATCAATTAAATTCAAAACGTAATCTTGACCATTCAAATTATAATTTAATCTAACTGGCTGTAATTTGATTGTGATTCCTCTTTCTCTTTCCAGATCCATTTGATCAAGAAGTTGCGCCTGCATTTTTCTTTTTTCAATCGTATTTGTCAATTCCAAAAGCCGATCAGCCAAAGTTGATTTTCCGTGATCAATGTGGGCAATAATACAGAAATTTCGAATTGTTTTAATATCATTTACCATATTCTAGAGTTTACATCAAAACAGATATTTTTTCAATAAAAAAGGACATTTCTTGTCCATCTTTATAAATATTTTTTTATCTATAATGTCTCAATTTCTTTAACTCATTATCAATCCAATGTATTAATTTCAGAAACTTCGAACGTCTTTTATCAACTTTATCTTCTATTTCTTTAGGTAACTCTAAACTAATTCTTTCTATCTTTGCTAATGCCTGTAATCCTTTTTCAGAAACATCTTTCAAATCTCTAAAAAATATTTTCGACTCAATTATCTTTGATTCTCCTTCTGGAACATGACCTTTTAATCTAATTAAAACTATAGCTTGTCTATCAGACAAACTTTTCAATGAAGTAAGATCTAATGAATTCTTTCCATTTGCCGTCAAAGCATCCAAAGCTTGATCAGAAATATTTTTAACTGACGGTAATCCTATAGAACCAATAAAATCTTTTCGCCTAAAAACTTCTGCTGATTCATCCGATAAATCTTTCAAATTATCCAAATACAAAACTCCCTTGGGCTCACGATCAATTATGGTTTCCAAAATTTTGGGAGTAATTCTTGTTAATTGACGATATCTTAGCCATAAATCAGCACCACGAAGATTTTTATCTCTAATTTCATGCCACACTTTTATATTATTAAGCATATCCGAATCATTTTTTAATTGCTCTAATGGCACTGAATCTCCACCGAAATCAACTTCCATATTTTGTAAAGCTTCTCTTAAATCATCAACATCTCCTCTAGTCACAGCCTGATCACCTTCAACTGCAGTCGCTATTTTATCTAAATTTTTGACAATTGCATCATTTTCTTCACCTTTTGCCAATTCTAAACCAGGCTCTTCACTTTTCATTTCAGGAGCCTCAACATCTTTCATCTGCGCTAATTTTTCTTCAATATTTTCTGTCATAAATTAATTTTGCTTGCTTTTAAATTCCTCGCGATACTTTGAAAATTTTTCATAAAGCCCACCTAATGGCAACAATACCCAACCAGGATGTTTTGCTAAATTCCTCAAGCCTTGTTCAGAAATTTCTTCTAAATTATCAAGATGCAAAGAATCAGAATCTTGTTCTGGATCTCCAACATGTTCGCCCAAATATAATGCTGCTTTATCAGATAATTTTTTTATGTCAGACAAAAACAAAATACCTCTTACTTTTGCCAAATGTTTGGCAGATTCATCAGATAAAAATGTCACTTTATCAAGATGCAAATCCATTGGCAAATCAACAAAATGAGCTGCAATATCAGGTGGTATATAAGTCATTTCTTTATAAGACCTTAATAGCGCATCTTGATTATCATCTTCTATTGCCTTCCAAATCTTTATATCAGCTTTCAAATCAGAAATTCTATTTATCTCTTCAGTAGTCATTTGTTCGCCATAAAAATTATATTTAATCCTTCCTAACGCCTCTCGCAAATTCAAAATGTCCTCACCAATAATTTTTTCATCACCTTCAATTTTACCAGCCAAATCATTTGCTAATTTTACAACTTCTCTACTTTGTTCATTATCAACAATTTCAAAACCAGGCTCTTCACTTTTCTTTTCAGGAGTTTCAACATCTTTTATCTTTTCTAAACTTTCTTGAAAATTTTCTGGCATAATAATTATATTAGAGAGTGATTAGAGAAATCAATTAGAGATTTTATTAGAGAGAATTTATTATCTCTTTTACATTTGGTGCACAATCTTCTGGCAAATTATTAATATCAATCCATTTCCATTCTCTAATATCCTTGCCAGGTTTTACATCTCCAATTCTTTCCGCCAAAAAATGTACTAAAACAACATAGCTCTCTTTTTCATTTGGCTTTGGAATTAACATCGTCTTTAATGGCTTTACAATTTTCACATCAATTCCCATTTCTTCTTTGACTTCTCTATTTGCAGAATCTTCTAAAAAATTATTCCAATCTTTGAAATCAAAATTTTCAACCTTGCCTCCAGGAAATTTCCAGAAATTATCATCTCCATGCTTATTTAATAGCACTTTATTATTTTCAATAATAACTGGACCAGATGCAATAATTATTTTTTCCATAAATTTTTATAAATTATACTTTATTATACCAAATAATATCTATAAATAAAATTAAACAAAAAAATAGGAGCAGAAATTTCTGCCCCTAGATATTCGAGATCGCATTCGATAGTAGTTATTAGAGATAACATTCGAGAAAGGTTACTTCAATCCAATTGCAAAATACTGTGTCTTTTTTGGAAAATGAGTAAAATATTTTACAATCATTTTCTTGTTTTTCTTAATTAATTTTGCATCAGTAAAAACAGAAGTTATTTTTTTCCAAGAAGTTTTTTTATTTCTATACTTCAAAGTTAAATTAGCTTTTGAAGCTGCTGAATTTTTCTTTTTTAAAGCTTTAAATAATTTCTTTGTATATTTAAATGTAACTTTTACTTTAAATTTCTGTGAAGATTTTTTTGCTTTATATTTATTCAAATTAGTTGTCAATTTCCAATATCTTTTCAAGGCAGTTTTTTTAGCACTCTTCCATTTTCTTGGATAGGCATTATATTTCTGCCAAGTCATCCAATACGCATTATTCTTTGTTAATTTGTTCGGTAAATTCTTGAAAAATATATTCAAACTTTGACCAGCAATTGTCTGTTCATCCAAAGCTGATCTCAAAGTTATTTGCTCGCCAGCTATTAATTTATTTTCAGAAATAATTCTCCACTCTTCCATTGTATAATCACGCCACCAAACCTTGGCTGGAAGATCTACATAACCACCAACATAAAAACCATTCGTACCTAACAACATTGTCCAAGCTGCTGTATGATCATCTGCCTGACCCAAAATCTCGCTGTTCCACGTATTATTTGAAAAAGTCCAAACCGTAGCTGTGTGGGCTACATCATCATCATAACCACTAGCATAGACAATATCGCCTAAAAATAACAGTTTATTGACTGCACTATTTGTACCAGTTACCGGCAACGACATATCCTGCCAGCTGTTATTTCCGCCCTTCCATACTTTCGCAGTTTGGGTAATAAAATCAAAATCAGATCCTCCAAGATAAAAGGCTCCATCATCCATCTGCAACATTGAATAAACAAAAGATCCGCCTAAATTTCCAGTTACATTATTCCAACCAACCCCAGTATACTGCCAAATTCTAGAATTAAATTTTAATTGCGGTTCATTATAATATGTACCGCTGGCATAAATTGATCCATCTCGCGCCTGCATTAAATCATCAACTCGATATCCAACCAAGTTGCTATCAGTTATATCTGTCCAAACACTACCATTATATTGCCAAACTTTTGCGAAGTAATTAATATAGTCAACTGTATAATCACCACCTGCATAGATAGTTCCATCAGCAGCTTGCATTAAAGCAAGAACTTCATAGGCATCTAAATTTGAAGTAACGTCATTCCAAGATCCATTTGTATAATTCCATACTGCTGGAACATAACCATTATCAACACCAGAAACATACAATGTTCCATCTAAAGCTTCAATTATATTACCAACATTTGCCCCTGATAAATTACCTGTAATATCAGTCCAATTACTATTTGAATACTTCCAAATTTTTGCATGTTGCACTAATAACTCATCATAATAATTTCCACACGCATAAATTGATCCATCAGTTGCCTGTACTAAATCGCTAATTTCTGTCCCATTCAAACTACCTGTTATATCTGTCCAAGCTAGAGTTGTCTTAGCAAAACCAATACAACTGATTGCTAGGCTTGCACAAAAAACAAGTCCAAATAATAATTTTTTCATTTTTGTTTTTAATAAATAATATTAAATATATTATGACATAAATTAAAAAAGCCGTAAACGAAATTATTTACGGCTTAGCATTATCAACGACTCTATTTCAATCCAATTGCAAAATAGTTTGTCTTTTTAGGAAAATGAGTAAAATATTTTACAATCATTTTCTTATTCTTTTTAACTAATTTTGCATCAGTAAAAACAGAAGTCACAGTTTTCCAAGAAGTTTTTTTATTTCTATACTTCAAAGTCAAATTTGATTTTGTAGCTAATGAATTTTTCTTTTTTAAAGCATTAAATAATTTTTTAGTATATTTGAAAGTCACTTTTACTTTAAATTTCTGTGAAGATTTTTTAGCTTTGTATTTATTCAAATTCGTAGTTAACTTCCAATATCTTTTTAAAGCAGTCTTTTTAACATTCTTCCATTTTTTTGGATATGCATTAAATCTTTGCCATTGCATATAATACGCGCTATTTTTTGTTAATTTGTTTGGAAGCTTTGTAAAATTAAGAATAAGATCTTGACCAGAAATAGTTTGAGTATTTAATTCTGGAAGTAATGTCACTTCATCGCCATTTTCTAAATTATTCTCTTCAATCAAGCGCCATTCTTCTGTTGTATATGAGCGGGTCCATACTTTTGCCAAAGAAGCTTGGTCGCCACCAGCATATAAACCGTCAGAAGCAAACAATAAAGATCTTACATCTGTATGATAATCTGTAGATATCCCTAAAACATCTCCACTCCAAACACCATTAGAATAAGTCCATATTTTCGCTTCATGGCCAGAATCTGTAGGTTCATAACCTCCAACGTAAACAATATCACCCAATGTTTGTAAATCATAAACACCTCCAACGATATTAGTCATTAAACCTGCATTATTCCACATTCCATTATCATACCTATAAACACCGCCAAATTGTCCAGAACCAAGATCAAAATTACCGCCAGCAAAGATCAATCCACTTTTTGTTTGAGCTAAAGTATACACTGAACCTTCGCTTAAATTAGAAGAAATATCGTTCCAACTATTATCAGAATATTTCCATACTTTTGCATTATCAACATCATAACCACCAGCATAAATTGAACCATCAAAAAATTGTTTTAAAGAATAAATTTCCGTTCCAGTCAAAGTACCTGTTATATCGCTCCAAATATTATTTGAATATTTCCAAACTCGTGCAAAAAAATCAGAACCATTTTCTGTCATAGTTCCACCTGCATAAATCGAGCCATCGGATGCCAACATTAAAGAATTGATTATATATCCACTAATATCACTAGTTACATCAGTCCAAACGCCATTTGCATATTTCCAAACTCTTGCATGAAAAAGATTATATTGTCCGCCAGCATAAATTGATCCATCTGATGTCTGTATTAAAGTTTGGACTCCTGATCCAACAATATCGCCAGTTATATCTATCCAAGATCCATTTGTGTATCGCCATACTTTTGCTAACTCTCCATCATTATATGTACCACTAGCATAAATTGATCCATCAGATGCATATAACAAATCCGTTACCGATGAACCAGATATTGCGCCAGTAATATCTGTCCAAGCCAATGTCATTTTTGCAAAGCCTAGAAAAGCCAAAATCATGCTCGCAAAAAATACAACTCCCAATAATACTTTTTTTCGCATTTTTGTTTTCCTTTGTCCGCCGACTTGTCTGCCGAAGCTTCAGCGAAGGCAGAAGCTCCTCAGAGCGAAGGCGGAACTTGTCCACCGAAGCTTCCGCAGAAGCGAAGGTGGATGTTTTATTTATTTATAAAAATTTATTTTATTTTATCTAACATCTTTATAATTACTTCTAAAGGCAAACCTCCGCATAAATTATTATAGCTTCCAGAAATTCGATCGCAAAAAGTTGAACTATAATATTTTGAAGCATTAAATCCAGAAGCATAAGTACAATAATTTTTATCTTGATCAAGATATTTATTTATTTCAAAATCAGAAATTTGTCTAAAATATATTTTTGTTGAAACAACTTTTTTCAAACTTTTATTTTTTTCAATATTAATTATAAAAATTCCAGTCACAAAATACCATGAACTTCCTGAAAGTTTTTTTAACATTTTAAAAGCATCTTTTCTTGAAACTGGCTTTTCTAATATCTTTCCGGATGCATATCCAATCGAATCAAATCCAATTACAATTCCTGTTTTATTTTTCTTGGCAATTGTTAAAGCTTTTCTTTTTGCTAATTCTATAACTAATTTTTTAGGATCACTTGGTCGATCAGAAAAATTCTCATCAACATCACTTTTTTCAGCACGAAAATTCAATCCTAAATTACTGAATAACTGTTGTCTATATGGCGAGCCAGTTGCCAAAATTATTTCATCCATAATTTTTAGTTACTAGTTACAAATTCCTAGTTACTTTTTACAATTCCTAGTTCACGAAACTTGAACACCCAAGCTAATAGAATAAATACTCCTGCTCCTCCAACAAATGCAACGCTTGCTTGCAATAATATTCCAATAAATGTTTCCATATCAACAAAATTCGCCATAATAATTAATAAACAATAACAAACTATTCCAGAAATGATTGTTAAAAAAGAAGTCTTTAAAATACTTTTTATAATTTCCGAATCTCCCAAATCACCAAGCCGATATCTCAATACTACAAACAATAATAACATATTTATCAATGCTGCAAAAGAAAACGCTAAAGCCAATCCTAATACACCAAAATATTTTGATAATATTAATCCGCCAGCAATATTTGTTATCATTGAAACTATACTAATAAAAACTGGAGTCTTTGCATCTTGCATCGAATAAAAAGACCTGACTAAAAGAGGAATTAATGCTTGAGCAAACAAACTTAAAGTAAAAAGTCCTAAAGATTGCGCTGTTAAATATGTATCTTCCCAATCAAATTTTCCAGAACCTAAAACTAACCTAACAATTTGCGCGCGCATCAACAGCATAAAAACAGAAATTGGAATTACAAAAAACATAATTTTCGAAAATGCAAAAGAGAAAGTATTTTTAAACAACATTGATTTTTTTAACGAAACTGCTTCAGCTAATTTTGGAAAAGCAGCAAGACCAATTGATATTCCGAATACTCCGACTGGAAAATATTGCAAATTGCTCGCAAAATTAAAAATAGTAATACTGCCGACTGAAATTAATGATGCAATTACTGTAATTACCCAAAGATTTATCTGTGTCATTGCAAGACCCATAATTGATGGAATCATTAAATTTACAACTCTCTGAACACCCTTATGCGTATAATCAAAAATGAATTTATAACGATAACCTAATTTATAAATACTTGGCAGTTGAACAATAAAATGCAAAAATGCGCCAATTACAACACCATAAGCTATTCCTTTTATACCATAAGGATCAACTAAAAACCAAGCTCCAAAAATAATTCCTAAATTATACATTATTGGAGCTAAAGCATAAAAAAAGAATCTTTTATATGAAGTTAAAATCGCACCAGCGATATTCGAAAATCCAAAAAATATCGGCGACAAAAGCATGATTCGAGTTAATTGTGCAGTTAACTCTTTTTCAGATCCGCTAAATCCAGGCGCAATCAAAAACATCAAATGAGGCGCAAAAATAAATATAATCGCGCAAATTACAATCGTAATTCCTAGAATAATATTCAGTAACGAATTAGCCAAATGCCATGCTTCTTTTTGTTTTTTTTGTGATAAATAATCAACAAAAATTGGAATAAATGCCGAAGATAATGCGCCTAAAATCAACAAATTAAAAATAAAATCTGGAATTCTAAATGCTGCATAATATGCATCCAAATCTCTGCCTGCACCAAATTGTTCAGCAAATAATCTATCTCTAACCAAACCTAAAAAGCGCGATAAAAAAGAAGAGATACCTAAAATCAACGCGCCTGATATAAAATATTTTTTATACTTTTCAAACAATTTCATAAAAATTACAAATTACAAGCACCAAATTCCAAACAAACTACAAATCCCAAATTACAAAAACAAAAAGTTTGTGACTTGTGGTTTGTAATTTGTTTGGAATTTGGAATTTGTAGCTTTACTAACTATTTCACAAATACCACTGCATATGCTTTATCTTTATTCAAATTTGTCCTATATTGCAATCCATCAGAAACTTCAGTCAACATATTATCAGAAGAATATTTCCAATTAACATAATAATCTATTGGATATTTCAAAATACTTGTTGTTTCAAACGCTTTTGTACCTGGTTGTTTTTGAAAAAACATTGCATAAGAAGTCGCTGCATCTTGACCAGTCTTTTGCACTTTAAAAGGTAATCTATATTTTATCACCATTGTTTTTGCTTGACCACATTCGATACCAATCCAATTTGCAAAAACAGTCTTACCGCCTTCTTCCATAATTCTAATTCCATTTTCATTATTAACTTTTGTATTATTTTCAATATTTGAAATCAAAGGATCAGGGTTAGAACCTTCTTCTAACGGTCGAAGAACTCCCCAAAATTCTTTATCAAAACCTCGAGCTTCAATCATCTCGCTTCCTAGTGGAACATAAAATCTCATATAAGCCATATTCTTAACACTAGTCCACATATCATTTGGATCGCCATTATGAATTCTTGTTACTGTTATTGTATCAATCACTGAACCATCATCTTGAATTTCTGCTTCATGAAAAATATTTTGGTCAATAACATCATCTGTTTTTCCTCCGCCAATATTTGTTATAACAGTTGATAAATAATCTTTGCTTGGATTCTTTATCTCGCCAGTCCAATTAAATTCTTTTACAAAATTTTCTAGTTTTTCATCATTAAAATACATCATAATATCTTTCTGATCAAGCATCTTATACATCACATTTGCAGTTTCCAACCATTTATCCTTGCTTAAATTTGACAATCTGTCAAGGAATACTGGAAAAAGATCTGCCAAAAATTTCTTTGGTTCATTTTCTTGTTTGTCATAATCATATTCCACTTCAAACTGCGTTTTATCAAAAAAATTATCAGCATTGACTGCTGTTCCATATTCTGGCATATCAATTTCGCCTGTTACTCCTAACAAAGCTTCCATCACATTACCTGTAACTGTAAAAACGCCATCAACTGTAGGCCCGCCTGATTTTTCATACATTGACATTACTTTTTTTGCTGACATTGGAAAATCTAAAAACCAATTAGAATCTCTCAAAAATAATTTAACTTGAATCAATCGTAATGGCTCTGGAGCAATTATTTTTTCCATTAAATTTCCATCCAAATTATATGGACCTTCTATTTTAATATTTTTTATCTTACCAGAATCAATATCAACTAAAGCATATGTTCCCATAAATCCGCCAGTAGGTCTTAATTCCCTATTGTTTTCAAATAATACTAAATATCTTTTTGCGCCCTTATGTCCAAGCATTTGCAAAAAATTATCAGAATAAGAAGTCAAAGTTTTTAAATCAGAACTAATCGTTGGCAAATTATCTTTAATTGTTGCAATTTTTGGCGCTACATCAGAAGGCAAATCAGAAACTTTTACATTCTTTAAATCTGAGTTAGCAGCATCTAATTTTCCAATTGCTAAATTCAAATTATTCGTTGCTTCAGATAATAATTCTGTTAAAGTAGTTTTTTGGTTATTGCTATTTTCATCACTAGGCAAGCTAATAAAACTGCCTAAATCATTAAAAGGAGTTACTGCTGATGATAAATATTCTCCAGCTTGTGATAAATTAGCGCCAGCTGACAGCAAATTATCGCCTGATCTAACAGCTGATGCGCCAGGCATAATTTTTAGAACTGAAGTCAAAACTTCGCCATATTGATTCAAATCTTTTTGCGCATTCAAAAATCTATCTCCAGCCACGCCAAATTTATAAGATGCCATTTCAAAATCCTTGCTTGTCGCTGAATTAGTTGCTGATCCCATATATTGATAAGCAACCATTGCATCGCTTAATATTTTTGATTTTGTATTTTTTGCTTGAGAACTAAAAAAATCTAAACCCTTAATTCCAGACATTAAAATAGCGCAAACCAGAACAAAAAAGATTAATGAGAATCTAAAACTCTTGCCAAATCTATTTTTAAATAATAATAAATAATCAACTTTTGGTTTTTGCTGTTCTTGAAAACTTTTTCTTTGCTGTTCAATTAATTTTCTCTCTTCTTTTTCTTGTTGTTCTAATTGCAATCTTAATTCTAATTCTTGCTTTTCGGCTATTTTTCTAAGTCTCAATTCTTCCTGTCTTGCTTTCAATTCTAATTCCAATCTTTGCTTTTCCAAAATTCTTTCTTTGTCCGCCGTAGCTCTAGCAAGAGCGAAGGCGGATTCTTTTTTTAATTTTAGTTGTTGTTTTTGTAATAATATTTTTTCTTGTAATGCCTTTTTCTCCTCTAACTTTTTACGTTTAGCTTCCTGTTTTGCTAAAAGCCATAATTTTTTTGCTTCTCTTTTTTCTAATTCTTTTTTTAATTTTATATTTTGCTGTTCTAAAATTCTTGCTTTCTTTAATTCCTGTTCTTTCTGTTGTTTTTCTAATTTTATTCTTTTAATCTCAGCTATTTTTGCATTTCTTATTTTTTTCTTTTCTGCTTGTCTTTGCAACCAATTCTTGCTAAAAGACATTTTTTTTACTTTTGGTTTTTCATCCTTAATCACTAACGGTTTAGCAACAATTTCTGCTTGAGGTAAAACAACGGGCTTCACTTGATCTTCATGCTGAACTAAAATTTGCTCATCATTTTTTTCTTGAACTTTAGGTTTCTGTAATTCTTGTATTTGTATTTGTTCTACTGCTTTTTCTGCACCTACCTGATCAACAAGTAAGTTAGCTTCCTCATTTTCCGCATTAGTTTCCGCATTTTCTGCGTTCGCTTCTGCGTTTTCTACGTTCGCTTCTGCGTTTTTCTGCGATGATCTTAGATTAATCAAATCTTTCTCTAATCTCTGCTTTTCTTCAAGTTTTCTTGCTTTTCCAATTTCACGCAAATCTAAAACTGCCGGACCATTATTAAAATCCGCTACATCACCAATAATTCTAAATTTGTTTTTGTTTATCATGAATCTCGAATTTGCACTATTCTAGCACAAATCACACAAATACACAGATATTCATTAGTGAAATTTGTGCTTCATTTGTGTCTATTCGCGAATTTATAATAACATATTTTTATCAAAAAAAATAGAGCATGAATAATGCTCCAACTTTATAACCTTATAACTTTATAAACTCTCGTACACATCTAACGTTTCTTTTGCACATCTTTCCCAACTATATTTTTTCACTTGCTCTAAGCCCTTACTCTTCATTTCTTCCTTTAAAATATTATCATTAATAACATTTAAAATGACATCAGCAATATCTTTCTCTATTTTTGGATCAAAATATTGCGCTGCATCTCCCAAAATTTCTGGCAAACAAGAAGTTTTTGAAGTTACAACTGGCAAACCATAGCTCATTGCTTCAAGAGGTGGCAAACCAAAACCCTCAATAAAAGATGGAAAAACATATAAAGATGCATTTTGATATAAAGTAGCAAGATCGCTATCTTTAGCAAAACCATAAAAAACAACTTGGTTAGAATCTAGCAATCCTAACTCTTTTGCTAAATCTTGTAATCTTTGATAAAAATAATCATTTTTTCCAACTAAAACAAGCTGATAATCAAAATTATCTTTTCTTAAATTTTTAAAAACTTTCAATAATCTTTCAAGATTTTTATGCGGATATGCATTGCCAACATACAATAGATAATTCTTTTCAATCTTATGCATTCTTAAAAAATCTTTATTTATCACTTCTTTTTCTGGATGAATTTTCTCGCAAGCTTCATATGTTACCACAATTTTATCATCATCTAAATCAAAATGCTCTATTAATCTTTTTTTAGTATATTCGGAAACTGTTATTACTTTTTTTGCTTTTTTAACTGCAGAGCTAATAACTTTTTTATAAGCCATATTTTTTAAGGCATATTTTATCGGTCCAAGCGTAGTTGTTCTTTTTGTTGGAAAATCAAGCAGAATCAAATCATGAATTGTTACTACAAAATCGCCTTTATAAAATAATGGAACATTAAAATGCGGAAAATGGACTAAATCAAAATTACCTTTTTTCAAAACTTTTGGCATATTTCTTTGCTCATTTAATGTATACCATTTAAAATCAGCCAATTCTTTTTTAAAATTTTTGTTTTCAACTATATAATAATCAAAATTTTCTTTACGCAAAAAAATAGTATAATCATTTTTCTGATCAACTTTTTCTAAATATTTTATTAATTTTTCAGTATAACGCCCAAGGCCTTTTCCAAAGGGACCAAAGAAACGAGCGTCAATTGCAATTCGCATAGAAAATTTCTAATTTCTAATTTTCAATTTCTATTAAAGGGTTACTACCCGTTAAAAGCTCCTTAATGTCGCTTTTAACTCTAATTAACTAATTTTTAAACCTTTGACGAAAGCGTTTAGAAATTAATGCATTAAAAATTTAATAGAAATTAGAAATTGAAAATTAAAAATTCATCAACTATTTAACATTTCGAATACCTTAAGCGTCTCCCTCGCACAATTCTGCCAATTAAACTTAACAACTTGTTTTTGCCCTTCAGCAATCAAATATTTACGCAACTTTTCATCAGAAAGTCCTTGCTTCATTGCTTCAAAGATTTCATTAACATTATATGGATCAACTAAAATCGCTGCTTTTTCACAAACTTCAGATAATGATCCAACATTAGAAGTTACAACTGGACAATTGCAAGCCATTGCTTCAAGGGGCGGAAAACCAAATCCTTCATAAAAAGACGGATAAACAAACAATTTTGCTAAACTGTACAAAGCAGATTTATCTTTTTCATCAACATATCCTAAAAACATTATATCATTTTTAAATTTACTTTGCTCATAAATTTTATTCACTCTTTTTTCTAACCAGCCAGAAGAACCAGCAACAACAAGTTTCAAATTTTGAAAATTATTTGTTATTTGTAATTTGTAGTCAGTTTGTTTTTTTGTTTTATTGTTTTCTTGTTTTTTAAGTAACTCAAAGGCTTCAATCAATCCCACAATATTTTTCCTTGGCTCCATTGCTCCAAGAAACAACACAAAATTATCCGACAAATTATATTTATTTTTAATATCTAGTTTCCTGTTTTCTGTTTCCTGTTGTCTATTCTCTATGCCCGAATATACAACATGCACTTTATCTTTAGAAACACCATATTTATTAATCAAATCATTCGCCGTCGACTCCGAAACACAAATTACAGCATCGGATTTCTTAATCTTTTTTTTCGGTCCAACAATATTATGCCAAAATCTCCGCTTCATTGAATAAAATCGTCTAAAATAATCAAATGACAAATCATGAATTGTTGTTACAAATTTACAATTAGGAGAAATGGCTGAAAACAAAATATTTGGCGCAAAAAAAATATCCAAATCTTTGATCAAACTATCGATCTTTGGATATTTCAACAACCAGAAACTAGTATTCAAAACCTTATTAGGATAATTAAATTTGCAAACTTTGACGTTAGGAAATTTTTCAAATTCACTGACATCCAAACTATTTTTTTTATAAGCATTACAAAATAGTTTGTATTGATTTTTAGAATCTATAACAAACAAATTGCGCATTAAATTAATCAGATATTGCTGTACTCCGCTTCTTTTCCCTTCCATTAATGATCTTATATCGATACCGATTATCATACTTAAATAAAATTAGATGGAAAAAGAAACACCCAAAATACCACTGAAATTAACAAGAAACGCAGTACGCACTCCCGCACCACCAGCACTACAGCGACCAACATCAACCAAGCGGCCATCTGATGAAAGCTTAGCGGTTCTTGTATAATTATTTCCTAGAAAACTTTTCTGCATTGCATGCAAGAATATCACTTGCAAAGGATCCATTCTGTAATTTTGGTTAATTTTAAGTTCTGATAATTGTCTGGCTGCATCCTTCACGTCAGTTAGTTGTAACTGTCTTAAAGCATCTAGTTTTCCATTCCAAGCCTCGGCTAATTCTTCAGTAGTTGCTAAGTTATTTACTGTTAAAAATTCTCGCAAAATTCTAGTTTCATCAAAAGCATCATGATTATATGAACCTTCAATATTTCCACGACTAACTAGTTTCCATTCTAATTTTTTAGCTGAATCTGAAATAAAAAATGGCTCTTCAACTTTAGCATACCAACTTTCAGTAACATCACCGACAAACAATTTTCCTAAACCTCGTCTTGTCATTTCAGGCTGAAATCTTTCATTCAAACTTTTCATTGTTACCGGCATGCCATCTTTGAATTTATCAGGAAAAAGAAATAGCTGAAATTTTTCTCGCAATTCTTCTTTTGGTGTTCTTCTGATTAAATCTTTGATTTGCGGATCATCTAATTTCTCTCGCAACATCTGATTGATCTTCTCTTTTTCTTCAGGAGTATATTCAAATAACTTTTCAACATTTCCATTCTCATCTTGAACTGTAAAATGAGCTTCTATTTCATCTGGTCCCATATATCCTTCGCCAAACAATCTTTTTGCTTCAACTTTTGGATCTGATTCAACCATTTTTTCTAATGCTTCTCTTAATTTCAACACTTGATCAAGCAAAACTGGCTTGTCTCTTTCTATTGCTTTTGCAATTTCATTTGCTTCTGTAACAAACTGTTCTGAATATTCTGTTTTTTCAAATTCAAAACCTGGAGTTTCTTTTACTTCTCCAGGTTCTTTAATATCTGCAAATTGCGAAGTCTCAACAGATCTCTCCATAAAATTCAGTTACTAGTTACTTATTACTAGTTACTTTCATCTCTAAAATACTCCCACAAAAATGCTAATCCAATGCCCACAAATAATCCAGCCACAAGTCCAATCAAAGTCAACATTAATGGACTATATTTTACTTCTGTAATTATTGGATCTTCAGAAATCACATCAAAAGCATTTTTCTGTTCATTTGTTACTTCCAAATTTGCAACTTTATTTTTCATAACAGACACAGTTGCTTTTGATAATTTTTCCAAATCTTGCCTATTTTTATTAGTTAATCTCATTTCTACTTGATGAGCAGAAACTTGTTTTGGTTTAAATTTCTTTGCATCTTTATAAATATCATCAGGAGTAACATTTGCTGTTGTATAAATTTCCTGAACAATATTTGGAGTTTGCAACCATCCAGCAACAGTATTAGAAACAATTTCTACAGCCTTGCCAGCATAATAATTATCATATTGATAATCAACTGTTGCCTCTTTGTTCACTCTATGAAAAGACATTGAAATATTTGAACTAAAAGATTGAGGCTTTACATAAGCATAAATCAACGCTGCCAAACCGCACAAAACAATACACGCAATTATTGTAAATTTGTGCCTTAAAACTACTTGAATATAATTCTTTGGATTCATAATTATTTTTTAATTTATTTTATAATAATTTTCTCTGCTATCTTTAAATTCTCGATAAGAATCAAAAATATATTTTTCAATTCTATCTTTAAATAATTTAATATCAAAATCCAAAGCTCTTTTTCTAATTTCTTCTGGATTAAAATTTTTCGAATCAAAATCACGAACTGCATCAACTAAACTCCAAGGCGATTGATCTTCAAATAGAATACCGCTCTTACCAGGAATTACAGTTTCCACTGCTCCGCCTTTTTTATAAGCAATTACTGGTCTACCAGATGCCATTGCTTCCAGAGCTGTAATACCAAAATCTTCTTCTTGCGGATGAATAAACGCCTTGCATCTTGAAAGATAATAAGCTTTTTCTTTATCAGAAACTGGACCTAAAAATTCAATATTATCATTTGCCATTTTCTTTAAAGTTTCTAATTCTTCTCCTGTGCCGATTACTTTCAAAGGCAAACGCAATGCATTAAAAGCTTCAACAACTAAATCAACTCGCTTGTATGGACGAAGTCTAGAGACAACCAAAAAATAATCATCAATGTCATTAGAAATATAATATTTGTCTGTTTCAACTGGCGGATAAATAATATCACTTTTTCTTTTATAATATTTTTCAATTCTTTCTGAAACAGTTTTGGAATTTGCAATCATTTTATCAACTCTCAAAGCTGCCAATTGATCCCAAGTCCTAATTTTTTGCAATACTAAAGGCAACATTTTTTTGATAACACCTGGTTGTTTTATTTCTTCAGTATAGCTGTGCGTATCATTCCAAAGATATCTTGTTGGTGAATGAACATAGCTAATATGCAAAGTCTCTGGTCGAACAATCACGCCTTTTGAAAAAGCAGAACAATCAGATAAAACAATATCATATTTAGAAAAATCAAATTGCTCAATTGCTGCCGGCATCATTGAAATATACCATTTGTATTGTTTGACACCAAAAGGCAAACGTTGAATAAAAGACGTCTTAATATTTAAGTGCTTAAAAACACCCCGAGTTTCTTTTTCATCGTAGGTAATTGTATAGACAGGAGCTCTCGGAAAAATTTCATGAAAAATTTCCAAAACTTTTTCAGCTCCACCAACTTGATTTAAAAAATCATGTACTAAAGCGACCTTCATAAATTAAAATTCTAATTTCTAAACTCTAAATTCTAAATAAATTCAAAACATAAAACCTAAATTTCAAAACCCAACTCTTTGAATTTTAATATTTGGATTTTTGATTTGTTTAGAGTTTAGGATTTAGAATTCAGGATTTCGCACTACGCTGCTCCATGCATTGTTATAACAATAATAATTGTTTTTAAAAAAATCTGTAAATCTAATAACAATGACCAATCTTCAATATAATAAGTATCTAATCTAACTTCTTCATTAAAACTAAGATCTGAAGCTCCAGAAACTTGAGCCATTCCAGTCATTCCAGGTTTTATTTCCAAAACTCTTCTTTGATGTTTTGTATATTTTTCAACCTCTTGTGGCTCATGCGGTCTTGGACCGATTAAGCTCATTTCATTGCAAACAACATTCATCAATTGCGGTAATTCATCAATTCTTGTTTTTCTCAAAATTCTGCCAACCCTGGTAACTCGAGGATCATCCTTCATCTTAAATAATGGACCCTTTCTATCACTATATTTTAATAATTCCTTTTTCATTTTATGCGCATTTTTAACCATTGACCTGAATTTAAAAATATAGAATTCTCCATCTTTTTTAACACGCTTCAATCTCACAAACACTGGACCTCGTGAATCAATTTTTATAATTAATGCGACTAAAAAAAATATTGGCGATAAAATAATCAATAAAATTAATGCTAAAATAAAATCAATTATTCTTTTTATAATTCTACCCCATCCATCCAAAGGAGTTCTCCTTAAATATACAATCGGTACGCCATAAAAAGTTTCAACATCAATATTCGTTGCTTGAGTTCCAAAAAGATCTGGAGCATATTTAAAATCAATTTTTCTTTCATCAGCAAAATCAATCAAAGATAATACTTGGCCTTTTGGTAATTTTGGATCTATCTGAATAATTTCATCAATGCCTTTTCGTTGAGAAATTCTTTCCAATGTTCCTTCAACTGTTTCATCAAAACTTTTTATTCTTGCCACCACTTTATAGCCAGAATATTTTTTTTCGGTTAAATATTTAACTATGCTTTGACTGATTGAATTAAGACCAACTAAAACTACTCGATGAACGCCAATGTTGAATCTATAAAGCCATTTTTGAAAAATTTTTACAAATTGTCTTGCAATAACAACATAGACAATACTGAACAACCATACAAATAAAACAATGAAACGCGACCCAAATAATTCTTGTGAAAAAAACAAATATGCAAATATTGCTGCCATGCCAGTTGAAACTGCAACAAAAACTAAATATAAATCATCAACAAATCTTCTTTTCTTTTTTACATCATATAATCCCAAAAAGGCAAAAATTATTAACCAAGCCAAAGCAATAATAGAAACAAATACTATAAATTTTGCAAACGGCATATCAAATTTTACTTCTCGAAGATCTACAAAGTAAGAAGTGAATCTCAAAAAATAAGCTGAAACAGCAGCCAATAATAACATTAAAAAGTCAAGTGGTACTAATGCCGCAGTAAAAAATAATTCAGATCGTTTCATTTATAGAAAATAGTTAATGAAAAATAGAAAATAGAAAATACTGTTTTCTGTTTCCTGTTTACTAACATTATTCTAACCCAAAAATAAAAAAAACTCAACAAAACATGTTGGGTTGTTTATAACTTCTTGTCTACCGAAGTCCCTCAAGACGTAGGCAGATTAAAATGACTCAAGTAAGTCTATAAGCCAGGTTCTGTAGAATCTCTAATAGGCACAAATTTATCACGAATTTCACAAATAGTTATTCGTGCTATTTGTGCTAAATTAGTGCAAATTAGAGATTCAGTGATTATCTCTCTGGATTGTCAATTGCTTGACAATTCATGCCCCAGTTTATATTGGGTTGCATCAGGTAGAGTTTACCCCATTGCCATGTCACCATGACAATCTGTGGTCTTTTACACCACTCTTTTCACCTTTTCCAGTTCCCTAATTACTAGTTTCCTAGTTACTAGTTCCCCGGTAGTTTACGTCTCTGTGGCACTGGTCCTAGCTTCGAAACAACTATCAACTATTAGCTATAAACTATTAGCAGTTAGCAATTTCTTATACTTGGTTCCATTTCGGAACTACCACGAAATTGGAAGTTGGATATGGGATATGAGAAAATGAGAATTTTTCTTTTCCCATTTCCCATTTCTCACATCCAACCTCCAAATGATGCCCGGACTTTCCTCTCCGCACATAATTTTTGCAAACCATGTACAGAGCAATCACTCAACTTACTTGAGTCATATCAACATAACAAAAAAATACATTTTTGTCAATGTATTTATATAAGCTCAAATAAGCCAAAAAACAATTTAACAATGAAACAATTTAGCAATGTCAGATTTCAGATTGTTAACCAGTCTAACAAATCTAACTAGTCTAACTTTTTTTTGCTTTATCCAATGCCAAATTAACAAGACGATCCGCTTCTTTATTTTTCTCGCGAGGAATATGCGTAAATTTCACACTTTCAAAATTTTTAATTAATCCTTGGACAACTGTAAATAAAGGTTTCATATTTTCATTCTTAACTTTGTACTGTCCTTTCATCTGTTTTACAACTAATTCACTATCCAAATAACAATGAACAGATTTTGCTTTATAATTCTGCGCTTCTTGCAAACCAACAATCAACGCATTATATTCCGCTTGATTATTTGTTGCTTCACCAATATATTCAGAAACTTTTTCAACTGCCAAACCATCAGAATTATAAATCACCACTCCAATTGCTGCATTGCCAGGATTTCCTCTGGATCCGCCATCAGTATAAATATCTAATTCTTTAGTTTTCTTACTATCAATATAATCTGTTGTTGCCATAAAAAAATATAATTAACTTAATGTTTTTTGATTTTGAACCTGCACTTTTAAATCTTGTACTTTAACTTTTAATTTTTCTAAATCAACAGCCAAAACATCAACATCTTCTTGTTCAACTTTTGATAATCCACCAATTTTTTGTTCTAAATAATCAATTTTTCTTCAACTACAATCAATTTTTGCTTCAAATATTCGATATCTTCTTTCATTTCAGAAATATCTGTCTCTATTTTTGAAAGTCTTATTTTCATTTCAGAAACATCTGTCTCTATTTTTGAAATACTTGTTTTCATTACTGAAATATCTTGCTCGATGTTTTCAAATCTTTTATCAACATGTTCAAAACCTTTTTGAACCATAATTGCAAAAGAATCAAACTTTTTATCAAATTTTTTGTCTAAATTATTAATCTTTTTATCTAGTCTTTTTTCCAAACCATTAGCGCTTTTATTTATCAAGCCAGCTATTGATTTTAGATCTGTTTTAGTTAACATTTTATTTTAATAAATAATTCACAAAAAATATTCCTATATATCAACAATAAAACAATTTAACAATTTTAACAATAAAAAAACAGACTATTTTTTTAGCCTGTTTTAGTATTCTTAATTTCTTATTCAAAATCAAAATCTTGGCTATCCGATGTTTCAGAATTTGTTAATTTAGATAATGTATTTTTCTCTGCAATTACGAATTTAATCTTTTTCAAAGTTCTAAAGTAAAATGATGGCGCAAATGGTCTATTTTTTGTTTTGACATCAAGTGGATTTGGAACAGGATTTTTCGGTTGTCTAACTAAATAATTTCTAATCTTAAATTTTAGAGTATGAGTTGTTTTGTTTTGATAAATTCTGTATGGTCCTCGCCAAATACCATCTCGATCTTTAATAAATAATCTTAGATTCTTTTCTTTGATGTTAGTCTTGTTTAATTTTGTTTTAGAATATCTAACAGAGACTCTAAAATTAATATGCTTATTAACATTTTTTTGATAAGCTTTTTTTACTGTACCAATATTTGATAATAGTTTTAAATAACCTGGATAACTATTCTTTTTTGTAAAACCATTAAGGTGTTTCTTCTTGTTTCTGATTAATTTAATATATAGATCTTTGATTACTTTTTGTTTAGGAAGAAGATAGAAAAGAAGATCTGCATTGTTTTGTTGACTTTGATAGGTTTGATTTAGAATTACGTTTTCTAAATTAAGTTTTTCAATGAAAGGAATAAATGGAGCTTCAGTATTAATAATATATTCTTCAGTTTTTACACTTTCGGAATTTCCAACATTATCAACTGAAAAAAATTTAAGAACTGATGTTTCAGAAATTGTGATTGGCAAAGAATAGACTAACGATAAAATTGTTGGATCTGTGCCATCTAATGTGTAATATGTTGTTGCTGCTTCATCTGTTGTCAAAGTAACTACTTGAACGCTATCGTATGTTCCACCAGCTGGAGTAGCAGTTGTTACTGGTGATTCTGTGTCAATAACATAAACTTCTGTTTTTACTGATTCTTGGTTATCAACAACATCAACTGAAAAGAATTTTAAAGTAGTATTAGAAGAAATATCTAGAGGAACAGTATATTCAGGTGAGCTTGTAGTTGGATCTGTCCCGTCAATTGTGTAATATGTTTTATTACATCCTTGTCCGCTACCATCATCACAAGATAAAGTTACTGTTTTAAAACTGTTATATATTCCCCCTAATGGAAGAGCAGTTGTAACTGGAGCATCACTATCTAATGCATCGGCAATTGCTTGTGCTATTTGAGAATTTCCTGCTTGATTAAAATGTACTCCCGACTCATCATAAGCGAGTTGTATATCCCAAAGATTTCCAACATCACCACCTGCACGAAACTGCCCCACATAAGTACTCGCATCAACAACTATAGCCTTTGAATATCCTGATGACAAAGTAACTAATGATGCGTTCCAATCATCTCTAGTTTGCATTTGAATATTTGTTCCATCTGTCCAAGGTAAGATTTTCAAAATTATTATTGTTGTTATATCATCATCTGCTTGTACCGCATCCAACATGCTCGTCCAATTTGCAATAAAAACAGACTTATCTACACTTCCAGCTAAATCATTTACTCCTCCTTCAACTACTATAAATCTAGGTTTTAAATTTAATGCATCATTGGTAAAACGAGCAGATATGTTAGAAGTTGTCTGTGAACCAATACCCATATTTTGATAAGTATATCCTGTAAGATTACTAAATTGTTTCTCAATAGTAGAACTAATATCTGTTGTTGCTGTAGTTTCTAAGAAACTATAATTAGCAGGATGACCAGCCACAATAGAATCACCGATAAAAACACCCTGTGGCGCTTGCATATATAATTCTAGTGGAATAGCATATCCTGATAGTTTAGAATTTGCCAACCAATTATAATTAGTATCACTAGGCGTCGTCGAAGTATAGTATAGATTGACTCCGGTCAAACCACTTCTTGCATACATTGACCCAGTATCACCATTCATCGAAATTACAATTCCATAATAATCTCCTTCTTGAACATTGGAGATAGGAGAAGATAAAGTGATCTCATTAACTTGATTTTTTGTAATTGAAGAATAAAAATTTTCCGATTCTCCTACTAAATCAAAATTTGTTCCATTTGGTCTCCATATTTGAATTTGAAAAAAAGTAAATGTTCCATTAGAGTTTGGTACCCAGACCTTAGCTTTACTAATGGTTCCATTCTGCCGAATTCTGTATTTTTGACCGCCGTTTAACCAATAACGTTTAGCAACTCCATCGCCTACTCCATCACCTATATTTTTTACTCCACTTGTTGGTGCAGTATCATAAGGACCCACAACAACTAAATCAGAATTTGGTGTATAGGGTGGATAAGCAAACGTTATTTTACCAAAACAAAAACAAACCCCCAAAACAAAAAAAAGACTCAAAAGAATCTTGTATTTTGAAATACTAAAAAATTTTACCTTTCCATTAAGCCCCCCCCCTCGTACTTTTTTGTTTATTTTTGTATTAAAAAAATACATATTTGTTTTAATTATACCAATTTTAGATAATCTAAGTATACCATATCTAGAATAAAATATTATCCACAAAAAGTTATCGGAACATCATTCGAATTAAAAAATTTTGAATAGAAATTTTTTAATGAATTCGCTTTTATTCGAAAATTTATTAGAGTGAAATCCTAAAATCAACAAGTCTCAACTGCAAAATCTTTTCTCCATTCCATTCATTACAATCCAAATTAAAAACAATATCCATTTTACCTTTTTTATTTAACTCCTCTACTCTATGTCCATGATTAAAACCAATCACATCAAAAATCCGACTATCGGAATTAGACTTAATTTTCATTTTTAAATGCTTTTTTGTTTTGCCAACAGGATAAGCATTAATAACTTGAATATCTTTTGCCAAAAAAACCGGCTTTCGATTTCCAATTCCATGAGGTTCAAAATCTAATAATCTTTCATACAAATTCCAATTCACATCTTTAAAATCAACTTCGCTGTCAATTTCAATTACTGGCTGTAAATCTTTTTCATCTATTTTTTCTGTTGCAATTTTTTCTAATTTTTTATGAAATTTTTCAAAATTTTCATTTTTCAAAGAAAAGCCAGCTGCTTGTTTATGTCCGCCATATTCTAATAACAAATTTTTACAAGAAGAAATAGCGTCAATAATATCAAAAGCAGGAATACTTCTAGCTGATCCAACAGATTCAATCAAGCCCTTACCACAAATCAAAGTTGGCCGATTATATTCTTCACAAATCCTGCCAGCCACAATACCTACAACGCCCAAAGGCCATTTCCACCAGATGCCATTAATACTTTTTGATCTTTGACATCGCCAATTTTCTTTTTTGCCTCATCAACTAATTTACTTGTCAAAGATTGCCGGCTTGAATTTGTCTTATCGATTTTTTTAGACAACCAAACTGCTTTTTCCAAATCTTCTGTAATCAAAAGTTTATACGATGCCGAAGCATGATCCATTCTGCCAGCTGAATTAATTCTTGGCGCAATTGCAAAACCGATTCTGTCGCTATTAATTAATTTTGGATCAACGCAAGCTACTTGCATCAAACTTTGCAAACCAATTCTTTCAGTCTCTTTTATAATATTTAATCCATATTTCACCAATGTTCTATTCTCCGAAATAATCGGCGAACAATCCGCAATCGTGCCAATCGTCACTAAATCAAGCAAACTCTTTTCCCAACCATTTTCAAGTTTAACATTCGAAAATTCATTCGCTTTTATTCGAAAATTAATTCGAGTGATCAATGCCTGAGCCAGCTTAAAAACAACGCCAACACCCGCCAACTCTTTATATGGATATTTATCACCCTTTCTTTTTGAGTCAACAACAATATATTTTTTATCAAAATCTATAGGAACATGATGGTGATCAGTAATTACGCAATCAATTCCATATTTTTCTTTTGCATAATCAATTTCTTCCTTGTTTGAAACACCACAATCACAACTGACAATCAATTTAATATCTTTTTTTGCTAGCCAATCAATTGCTTTCTTATTCATTCCATAGCCTTCAGAGACTCGATCAGGAATATAAACTTGCCCAGCCAAACCAATTTTTTTAAATAATTCTGTTAATAAAACAGATGATGTTACGCCATCAGCATCATAGTCACCAAAAATTCCAACTCTTTCTTTATTCTTTAATGCCTTAAAAATTCTTTCAACCGCTCGATCCATATCTTTCAATAAAAATGGATCAAATAAATTTTTTGAATAATCTGGATTAAAAAATTCATCAATCTTTTTCTGATTATCAATTCCTCTATTAAATAACAATTGCAAAATCACAGAATCAAATTCTGGAAATTTATTAATAAAATCTTCACTTATTTTTTGTTTTACCTGCCAAAGTCTTTGCATAATCTTAAGAGGCTCAGCCTTTTATTAAAAAAACTAAGCAATTACATTTAAAATCAACTTTATTAAAAACACAAACCAACAATTTAAATAAAAGGCTGAGCCTCTTCGTATATTTATATTTTTGTTCTTTGAATTTGCTTAGAAGTTAAAAGCGACCTTAGAAGCTTTTAACGAATTTAGTGCTTAGAATTTTCCTAGAGATCATCATTTCCTCATCCGTCTTAATCGCCGTCACTTCAACATTTTCCAAAAATGGCAAACCGTCACAAACAGCCTCTCGAGTTAAAGCATCTCCAGATCCAATTGATCCAGTAAAAACCAAAACATCAAGTCCGCCTAAAATTGCGTAATAACTACCAATATATTTTTTTATTCTATAAACAAAAATATCAAAAGCCATTTTTGCTAATCTATCATTAACTTTAACACGTTCCAAAACTTTCAACCAATTTGTCTCACCACATAATGCAAAAATTCCAGATTTAAAATTCAAAATTTCTTCAATTTGATCAACGCTTAAATTTTCTTTTTTCTGCAAATATGTCACTATTGCTGGATCAATATCACCACATCTGCTCATCATCACCAATCCCTCAAGTGGCGTAAATCCCATCGAAGTATCAACAGATTTGCCATCAGAAATAGCACAAACCGAACATCCACCACCAAGATGGCAGGAGATTATTTTTAATTTTGAATTGTTACTTTTGACTTTAGACTTTTGACTTTTAACTTGTCCACAAACATATTCATGTGATATCCCATGAAATCCATATCGCCTCACTCCATATTGTTTAAAATATTTATCATCAATCGCATATCTCCACGCTTTTTCTGGAATACTTTGATGAAAAGCAGTATCGAAAACAGCAACATTTAAAACATTTGGCAATAATTTCATAGATGCCTTAATTCCCATTAAATTTGCTGGATTATGTAATGGCGCTAATTTACTTACTTCTTCTAATTCTTTCAAAACGTTTTCATCAATCTTTGTTGGCTCTACAAACTTAGTTCCTCCATGCACAACTCGATGTCCAATTTTTACAATATCATTTTTATAATCTTTGATTTCTTCCAAAACTATTCCAAAAGCTTGCTCATGATCTTTAATTTCACTTTCACCAATGTGTTCAATATATCCAGATCTAATCATCTTTAAATCAGTCTCTAAAAATAATTTGTATTTTAAAGAAGTTGAACCTGAATTTATAACTAGTATATATTTTTGCATAATAAAACTTTAATTAATGGCCCATAAGTCCGCGAAAATTTAAATCTGGAAATAATTCATGTAATTTATCAATTTGACTACCATTCATAACCATTCGTTCTGAATGTAAATTAATAATTCTAGCTAATTTCCTATCATTTTTATCCACTTCTAAACCCCACATATGAACAGTATTAGTTTTTGCAAACAAAGCATTCAATTGTCTCCATGTTATTTTTTCCAATGCTGCTGAACTTATACTTACTTTTTCTGCTTTACCTAAAACTTCAGCTACTCCATCAGTCATTACTTTAAGATTTAACAAATCCGCAATCTGATATGGCGCTAAAACAGATACTAACTTTCTAGCTATACCAGGAGTAAGATAAGTAACTTCTTCCATCCCAATTGCCTTTCCTTCTTTAACTGCATTTTCAATTATCCTATAAAGTCTAGCATTTTCTTTTGCATCAGGAACTTTTTTTAATTCTTCAACTGTCATAGTCTCACCTTCAGCGCCAAAATTAACCTTCAATTTTCCCAAAGCCACTTCTAATCCAATCAATTGTTCAGCTTTTATATTTCGATCATTTTTTAAATCATCAGCAATTTCATCAGCTCGACTTGCAACTTCATCCAATTCTTTTGTTTTTGCCAATTCTAAACCAGGTGTCTTTTCAGCACCTGATTCCATAATATCTTTTTGACTTATTTCACCAAATTGTTCTTTCATAAAAAATGTTTAATATTTCTACTTGGCTTTAACCTAAAGGTTATATAATTTCAGTCTATTAATTAATGCCCCATAATTCTACGAAATTCGAACTTCGGAAAAAGTTCTTTTAACCTATCAATTTGCTTGTCATCCATAACAATTCTTCCAGCACATTGGTCTATAGTTATCGCTAAATCTCCATCAACCTGCACGGTATCCAAACCCCGCAAACTAACAGTATTAGTTTTTGCCAAAAGACTTCGCAACTGTTTTCCAGTTAAAATATTTAATTTTGGTAACCTTATGTTAACTTCTTCTGCATTACCCAAAACTTCAGCTAGTTTATCAGTCATTACTTTTAAACTCATTAATGACATAGTTTCATCAGGATCATAAACAAAGATTATTTCTTCTGCCATTCCTGGAGTAAGATAAGTAACTTCATCAATTCGTGTTGCCCGACCAAGATGAAAATCTCGTTTCATAGCTTCATAAATCTCAACATTTTCTTTCATATCAGGAACTTTTTTTAATTCTTCAGCTGTCATTGTCTCGCCTTCCGCTCCAAAATTAAATCGCAATTTTCCCAAAGCTTCTCTAAGCATTATCATTCTTTCAGCTTTTATATTTAGATCATTCTCAATATCTCCTGCAATTTCGTCTAACAATTTTACAGCTTCTTCTGATTCTTCGGTTTTTGCAATTTCTAAACCTGGAGTTTTTTCAACACCTGATTCCATAATATCTTTTTGACTTATTTCGCCAATTTGTTCGTGCATAAAAATTTATTAAGCATCTACCCAACTTTAGTTGTGGTTCGAAAAACTTTATTTTTTCATCAAACTTCTACTGCAACTAAAGTTGCACATACCCCAGCTAAAGCTGGGTAGAAATTAAATAATCAATTCCCCGACATCTCCATTTTCCACACCAGCAGCATTTGCCTCATCAGTATCAAGCTGTAAATAAAAATCAAATTTCGGATTAACTCTAACAACAACATTATTAAATAACAGACCTCTATCACCAAAACAAGAAATAGAAACTCTTTGACCATCCTTCAATTTTAAACCTTCTGCCTGTTCTTCCGATATATGAATATGTCTCATTGCAATAATCATTCCTTCTAATAAATCAACAAAACCCTTAGGCCCAACTAATTTCACTGGCGCTGATCCAACTACATCTCCAGAAATTCTTAATGGAGGAATATTGCCTAACATAAAACCATCAGTTTTTGAAACTTCGATTTGTGTTCTTGGTCTAACTGGCCCGATTATTCTAACATGATCAATTTCTAATTTTGGTCCAACAACTTTCAAAGTTTCTTCACAAGCAAATTCACCTTCTTGCGATAATCCTTGTTTTTTTGTTAATTTATAATCCTTTCCAAAAAGTTGATCCAAATGTTCTTGGCTCAAATGAATATGCCTTGCACTTACTTCTATTTTTATTTTCATATAATACTCAAATTAATTTTCTAATGTTTTCGAATCTATTTTCGAAAGTAATTTATACTTTTTAATTTTAGGCTACCACGAAATTTATATCTGAACTAAATTAAATAATAATTTCCAATTTCTAATTTCTTAATATCCGAATTTCCGAATATCTAAATCACTTTCGTCAAATCCAATCCCGTCATCTCTTCCGGCTTTTTTAAACCAAGCAAAGAAAGTATTGTCGGCGCCACATCAGCCAACGCTCCAGTTGAAGATTCAATACTCAAATCAATATTATCTGACTTTCGCTCCAATCCTTTTCCAATCAAAACCAAAGGTACTGGATTTGCAGTATGCTCTTTTTCTATTCTACCATTTTGCAAATTTATTTTTTCCTCGCAATTTCCATGATCAGCTGTTAAAACAACAACTCCATTATTATTTAAAACTTCTGGAATAATTTTTTTCAAACAAGTATCAACAAGCTCTAATCCTTTTATTGTTGCCATAATATTGCCAGTATGTCCAACCATATCTGGATTTGCAAAATTTATCAAAACAAAATTATATTTTTCTTTTATTGCTTTTATAGCTTCAACTGTCACACCTTCTGCCGACATTTCTGGTTTTTCGTCATAAGATTTTACTTTTGGAGAAGGAACAACTTTATGTACCTCGCCTGCAAAAGGTTTTTCACGTCCAGAGTTAAAGAAAAAAGTTACATGAGCAAATTTTTCTGTTTCAGCTGTATGAAATTGTTTTAAATTATTCTTGCTAATGGTTTCTGACAAGCCATTTGGAGTTTCTTTTTGCATAAATGCAATGTTCTTACATAATCCTTTTTCGTATTCAGTAAAACAAACGAAAAATAAATCCTCAATTTTTTCTCGCTTAAAACCTTTAAAATTATCACTGACAAAAGCTTCGGTCATCTGTCTTGCTCGATCAGCTCTAAAATTAAAAAATATCACAGCATCTCCTTTTGAAATTTTTGCTACTGGTTTTTCCTTTGTCCCAATTACAATTGGCTCCATTTGCTCATCATAAATTTTATTAGCATAAGAATCCTCTACGGCATTAATTGGATCAGCAAAAAATTTTGGTTCCGACGTTCCGACGCTCCAATTTCCAGTCATAGTATTGTAAGACTTTTCAATTCTATCCCAATTATTATCTCGATCCATTGCAAAAAATCTACCAGATAATGTCGCAATTTTTCCTACTGAAAAAAATCCGCTTGTTTCTTTTTGAATTTTTTTTACGGCATCTAAACCAGAATCTTTTGGCATATCTCGTCCATCCATAAAACAATGAATATAGACTTTTTTGATTCTATTTTGCTTAGCTAATTTTAATAAAGCAAATAAATGCTCAATATGTGAATGAACTCCGCCAGCACTAATCAATCCCATAATATGCAACGAACTTTTATTTTTCTTGACATGATGAATTGCTCCCATCAAAGCTTCGTTTTTAAAAAAGGATTTATTTAAAATTGCTGTATTTATTAATGGCAAGCTTTGATAAGAAATCCTGCCAGCTCCCAAATTACCATGTCCAACTTCAGAATTTCCAACATCACCCCAAGGCAAACCAACTTCCTCGCCAGAAGCTTTTATTACTGTATGAGTATAATTCTGTAATAAAGAATTATAATATGGCATTTTCGCCAATGTCGCACAATTTCCTTTTCCTGGAGGCGCAATACCAAAGCCATCTAGGATAATTAATACTGCTTGTTTGTAATTCATAGTTTTTGCATTAAATCCCAAATCACAAATTCCAAATCCCAAACAAATTACAATATACAAAACACAAAAAACAAACCGTCGACTTTGTAATTTGTAATTTGGATTTTGTTTGGAATTTGAGATTTGTAATTTTTAATTATTTCAACAATTCCTCTATCTCCATCAACCTATTATATTTGCATACTCTTTCACCACGAGATAATGATCCAGATTTAATTTGTGCGGAATTTGTACCAACACAAAGATCAGCAATAAAAGTATCAATTGTTTCACCAGATCGATGTGAAATCATTGTTGCATATCCTTTTGATTTTGCTAATTTTATGCATTCAAAAGTTTCTGTCAAAGTTCCAATTTGATTTAGCTTTATCAAAACAGAATTTGCGCAATTTTCTTTTATTCCTTTTTTCACTCTTTCTATATTCGTTACAAATAAATCATCGCCGACAATTTGAACTTTATCGCCTAATTTTTCTGTAGCTTTCTTCCAACCTTCCCAATCATCTTCAGCCAATAAATCTTCAATCATTTTTATTGGATATTTGCTAATCCAATCCGAAAACATTGCTATTAAATGATCTGACTCAATGCATTTACCAGAATTCAAACAATATCCTTTTTCTTTATTATAAAAAGAAGATGCAGCAACATCCAATGCAATATTAACATCAGCACCTGGTTTATATCCTGCTTCTTCAATTGCTCTCAAAATTGTTTCAATCGCATCTTCATTGCTATCTAATTTTGGTGCAAAGCCACCTTCATCTCCAACACCAACTGAATATTCTCTTCTTTGCAAAATATCTTTCAAAGCATGAAAAACTTCAGATCCAACTCTTACTTTTTCAAAAAAATTAATTGCTTTTGGCACAATCATGAATTCTTGGACATCCAATCCAGAATCAGCATGCTTTCCACCATTAATGATATTAAAATATGCTTGTGGTAAAACAAAATTATTATTCCCAAAAATTTCACCAATATATTGATATAATTCTATTTCTTTAGAATTAGCTGCTGCAACACAACAAGCCAACGACACTCCAAGAATTGCGTTTGCTCCTAACTTTGATTTATTTGGAGTTCCATCCAATGCTATCAAAGTTCGATCGATTTTTTCTTGCTTAAAAACATCCATTCCAACTAATCTTTCCGAAATAATATCATTAACATTTTTACATGCCCTCATTACTCCTTTGCCTCCATATCTTTTTTTGTCATTATCCCTTAATTCCAAAGCCTCATGCTCGCCTGTTGAAGCACCAGAAGGAACTTTTGCTATTCCAAATTTTCCATCATCAAGATCGACCTTCACTTCTACAGTTGGCTCTCCTCTTGAATCAAGGATTTCTCTTGCTCTAATTTTGTTTATCTTCATATAAATTTATTACTTTATACTTTAAAAACTTTATTAACTTTTAACTTGCAAGCATTCTATTCCTGGCATCTCTTTTCCTTCCAAAAATTCCAACATAGCACCACCTCCAGTTGATAAATGATAAATTTTATCTTCTAATCCTAACTCTCTGATTGCCATTGAAGTCTCGCCTCCACCAACAACAGCTTTTTTAACCTTCACTAATTCTTTTGCTAATTCAAATGTTCCTTTTGCGTATCTTTCATTTTCAAATTTTCCCATTGGTCCATTCCAAACAACCAAACTAGATTTATCAATTTTTCTTTTAAACAATTCAATAGTCTTTGGACCAATATCATAAATAAATTCATCATTACTTATACCATTTCCAACATCAACAATTCTCGCATTATCACCATTTTCTTTTCCAACTACAACATCAATTGGTATATCAATATTATTATTTTTCAAAACAGTTGTTTTAATCTGATCAATCATTTCTTTTTCAACAAGAGAACCGCCAACATTTAAGCCATTCGCCATAAAAATAGTATTTGATAAAGCACCAGCAACCAACAGCTTGTCTGCTTGTTTAGCTAATTTATTTATCAAATTTAATTTTGTTGAAATTTTTGCTCCGCCTAAAATAACTAGATATGGATGTTCTGGTTTTTCTAAAACTTCTGTCAAAACATCGACTTCTCTTTCCAGCAATAATCCAGCAACAGCGGGTAAAAATTTAGCAATTCCTGAAACAGAGGCGTGGCCCCGATGTACTGATCCGAATCCATCTTCGCAAAATATCTCACCTAAACTCGCCAGTTTTTTAGCAAATTCTACATCATTTTTTTCTTCTTCTGGATAAAATCTAACATTCTCCAACAAAATAATATCGCCAAAATCTGCATCATTAATAGTTTTCTTTACAATATTGCCTATGCAATCATCACAATAATAAATCACACCATTTTTTGAGTCTTCACCAGTTTTTTGTGTTTTTGTGGTTACAATTCTCTTATTCATCATTGCAGCTAGACATTCAGCAACCGGTTTTAATCGTAAATTCTCAACTATCTTTCCTTTCGGTTTTCCTAAATGTGACATTAAAACAATTTTTGCATTTTGTTTAATCAAATAATTAATCGTATCAAGACTTTTTCTAATCTTAAAATCATCCAAAATTTTTCTATCCTTAATTGGCACATTAAAATCATCCCTCACTAAAACAATTTTATTTTTAACATCAATATCTTTGATCGTTTTTTTGTTCATAAAATTAAATATCTAATATCCGTAATATCATAATATCCGAATATTTTATTCTCCTTCAATTTCATCTAATCTATATCCATTTTCTCCTCGTTTTTCTATAATAACAATTTCACAATTTTCTGCAATCGTCCCTTTTGCTAACATTTTTATATTAAATTCTAAATTATCAGCCAAAATTTCTTGCCCATGTTCAATAAATTTTCCTAATTCAATCTTAATTTTATCAACTTTTTTTAACTTATTTTCTTTGGCATATTCTATAGCAGTTTTTAAAATATTATCTGCTGCATGAAAATCGTGCATCTTTAAAAATTATATTTTTAATTGTTTTAATCTCTTTATCCATTTTGCCAATTTTAATTTCCATTTCTGCCAATCGGTCTAAATGCAAAATAAAAGTTACATGCTCTTGTTTATCAGTATTATAATCACCAACAATTTTATCCATTGTATTCATCAACTCATTTTTAACTTCCTGTAAATCTTTCTTCGTTGCATAATTACTCAAAATATTATTAAGCTCTTCCTTAGTCACCATGTGCTTTTGCAAAAAATCATAAAGCTCATAGAATCTTTTATCTACCTCTTTAAAATTAGCATGCATTTCTTTAAAACCAGCATGCATTTCCTTAAAACTAGCATTCATCTCTTTATGCATTTCTTTAAAACCAGCTCTCATTTCTTTAGCTAATTTTTCAATTCCAATATTTTTCTTATTTTTTACCCTAACTTTTTTCATATTATTTAAAATCAAAATATTTTACTTATCCAAACTATTCACTCTATTTTCCATCTCTAAAAATAATTGCCAATTATACAAAAATTTAGCAAATTCTTTTTTATTATCAACAAATCCTTTATTTTTAACTGCTTTGATTGCTGCTTCTAAAGACTTATTTTCTTTTTTTGAAATAATTATCTTACCTTTAACATTCAACTTTTTCTCCAAAATGTCTAACTTTTTTTTCATATTCTGAATCCTGCTATAAAAATTTTCTTTGTCAGTTGGATGCTTTTGTAAATAGTTATAAAGATCACGCAATCTTAAAATTTCTTTTCCTTCTGTACTAATATTTTTTTTATTTTTATTCATATTTTTTAATTTAATTAATGTGTCGCACAAGAAATACATGGATCAAACGCTCTAATCATCATTTTTATTTTATTTCTTCTTTCCAGATCTGTTAAATTTTTAATATCTCCAAGAAATACACCCAAATCATCTTCTAACTTTGCTAAAAATTGAGCAGTTGGTGTAATTATATTGCAATTTTTAATATATCCATCTTTATCAGTTTCATAATAATGATACAAAGTGCCTCTTGGAGCTTCAATTGCTCCAACACCTTTTCCTGCTTTTATTTTAAAACTTGCATTTTTTGCATTCAACCAATTTATTTTCTTTAGCTCTCGTAATAAATTTCTAATTTCTTCAATACAATGAATTAATTCAACAGCCTGTGCTAAAACATTATAGAAAGTGTTGCTAGAAGGAAAATCAATATTTGTTGTTTCCAAAAATTTTGATGCCTCTTCATTCAATAAATATTTATTAATATTTATTCGGGCTAATGCTCCGCAGAAAAATGGCTTTCTTTTAAATTTAACTCGCTTAACCATCTCGTTTTGCAATTCAACTTCTTTTATTAATTTTATAAATTTTACAGCCTCGTAATTTTTCATTTCTTTACCAAATATTTTTTTAGCTAAATTTTTCTTTGTTTCCCAAACTTTAACTTCACCATCATATATTGCATATTCATTATCATTTGATAATGCAATAAAATTTCCCAAGTTATCAAATTTTGGATAATCCAAATCTCTAAATAATTGAGCAATTTTCAATGCCATTTCTAAAATATCACCAGATCCATCCAAGAAATTTTCTAATTTTTCTTCTTCTGGCCATCTTCTAAATCCGCCAACCATATTTGTTAATGGATGAGTAATTCTGCCTCCAATCGCCAAACATAAATCAGTTGCCCATTTTCGAATATCAATTGCCATCTGTGCTTCATTTGGATATCTGCCTGCCATTTTTTTTGTATCATCATAATTCAAAAAGTCCGGCAATGACAAAAAGAAAAGATGTAAAGCATGACTATGAATAATTTGCGCCAATTCCAAAATTTTGCGTAACATTACAACTTCAGAACTAACTTTAACTTCAAAACATTCCTCTAAAGCTTTAACTGCAGTTAGATGATGAACAATTGGACAAATTCCGCAAATTCTAGAAGTAATTGTCGGCGCTTCAGAATAATGTCTGCCAATTAAAGTTCCTTCAATCAATCTTGCACCTTCTTCTGTAATAATATGCGCTTCTGAAATTTCTCCAGCCAAAATCCTACCTTCAAAAGATGCATGCCCTTCCATTTTTGCTAGATGATTTATTTTTATTATTTTCTTTGACATAATAAATTAAAAATTTATTTTGCCAAAAATTTTTTTTCTGAAGTCGAGGATTGTCTGAGCCGAGTGAAACGAGGCGAGTTCCGCAGACTGAAGAAAAATAATTTTTGGCAAAAATAGTACAAATTAAAAATTTATTCTAAATTCACATCCATAATCTTCAAAACCTAATTTTAAATACCATTGATGCACTTGTTCTCTTGATTTTCTACTTGTTGCAATTAATTTATAACACTTTCTTTTTTTCGCTTCTTCAATTACAGCTTGAACTAATTTTGTACCTGTACCTTTTCCTCTTTGATTTTCCGAAACAAAAACATCTTCCAATAATCCATAAGGCTCTGTATGCAAATCATTTTTTATCAAATATAAATATGCTCTTCCAACAATCTCACCATTTTTTTCAGCAAAAATTTTAACGGCCTCTGATTTTTTAATTTCTTGTTTTATTTCCATAAAAAAATATTTAATTTCTAATATCTTAATATCCAATATCTACGACTTCAAACTAAAGTTTGACGAACCCCAACTAAAAGTTGGGTAGTTAATTTCCGAATATCATAATTTCCGAAACAAATCTAACTAATCTAACTAGTCTAACTTATTCAACACTTATCTTGTCTTTAACATTAAAAATTTCCAATATTTCATTATAATCTTTTTCCCAAACTTTTGCTCCCATAATATCTTTCATTTTCTTTTCAAAATTATCCCATTGTATTTCTTTCATTGGCCCACGACATAATTGGCATGGCATACCTGCTCTAGGACAAGGAGCATCGCAACCACCCAAAGCCATTGGTCCAAAACATGGCAATCCCATTTTTAATAAACAAGAAGTTTGCGCTAACTGACATTCATAACAAACTGGCCTCTCAGTAATTTTAAAAGTCAAACTATTCAAAACAAAAGACATAAATCTTACGAATTCTCTTGGATTAACTGGACAAGTTGGAATAATCCCATCGATATGTACAACTTTTGATAATTCTAAAATATTAGGATTAAAAATTTTTTTATTCGTTTTTGGATAAACATATTTGCAGGCTTTTTTCTTGTCTGTATGATTTCGCATTGCATACGTTCCACCAGTATGAGCACATCCTCCCAAAACTATCATTTTTTTCGTCCTTAATCTTAAATCAATTAATTTATCAAAATTATCTTCTGAAATCGGACTTCCTTCAACAAAAGTTATATCATATTTTTCCTTTGCCCGCCGAAGCTCCGAATTCGCTAGGAGCGAAGGCGGGTCTTCCTTAAGTAATCTAAATTTAACTAAATCAATTTTATCTGCGATTTCCAAAAATTCATTTCCCAAATCAAGCAAACTAAAATAGCATCCTTCACAGGAAGTTAAAGAAACCATCGCTACTTTTAATTTTTGTTGTTCCATTTTTATTTAAAAATATTTTCGCAAAATATTTAATGCAGGTAAAAAATCTCTAATCGAAAGATTAAAGATCAGAAATCTGAATTAAATCAATTTTAAAGAACTCATTGTGATAGCAGACCAATCGTCCAATCTCATTTTTTCATACAAATCTGCAATCCTTCGACCTTCATTCAAATGGATTAAAACCAAATTGCCAACTTGAATCTTACCTTTCAAAAAACCATAACCACACTTTCTTGTATTTCCATCAATATCAACAATAAAATAATTATCTTCTAATTCTATTACCTTGCCACATTCAACAAAACATCTTTTTCCTTGACGAATTAAATCTGGATTCAATTTTTCATTTACAGTTGCATGAAAACTATGATGAGGACAAGATCCTGATTTTACTAGATTATTCAGCAACCATAAAATCATCATTTCTTTTTCTTTTGGCAAAGCCTTAAGTTCTCCTGTAGCCTGTAATTTTTTTACATCTTCAGGTTTAACAATTCTCAACAAATCATTGCCAATCCAATGCGCCTGCACAACATTCAAATCAAAAGGATCAGAAATACCATTCTGCCTTGCAATCAAAAGATAATAAAAATATGAATATAGATTCTTTAATTGCCTTTCAATCCATTCAACATCATGTCCGCCATTACCACGAACAAAACCATATAATCCATCACAAAGCATTTTATTATCTGGCTGACAATTCCAAGAAAATCTTGCTGCTTCAATCAATCCTTCTTTACTGCTCATCACTTTTCCTCCTTTACTTTGAGATTTGAAAAGAACAAATCATTATCTTGAATATCTAATCTATTAATTATAAACCTATTTTGCACAATTACCCAATCACCTAATTTTACATTATTTATTAAAGAATTGGCAACCTGAACTTTCTTTGATTCATAATCAATCAAATATCCATCCTTATTTATATCAACAATTTTTCCAGGAATCGCTAAGCACATGCTAAAAAATTTAAAATAATATTCAATTTCTTAATTTTCGAATTTATAAATATTACTCGCTTTATTAATTTTATAAATTTTACTAATTTTACACGACTCCCGGAATCCATTCAATTTTATCCCAACTAAACACTGGTCCATCTTTACAAACATAATAAGGACCGATTGCACAATGCTCGCAAATTCCAACTCCGCATTCCATTCTTCGCTCTAACGAAACAAAAATATCAGAATGAGGAATAGATAATTTATCTAATTCCATAACCACAAACTTAACCATAATTGGTGGACCACATACTAAAACGACTGGCTTTTCTACCAATTTTTCATTTTTAATCAAATCTGTCACTAAACCAACATTGCATTTATACTTCGAATCCTTGCACATCGCATCGCCTCCCTTGTCAACCATTAATTTCAATTCAATTTCATTATTTTCCCATTTTTCAAAATCATCTCTAAATAATAAATCATCAAAAGATCTTGCTCCATAAAAAATCTGGAATTTACTTTGATAATTTTTTTTATCTATTAAATAATCTTCAATAATTGATTTAAAAGGCACAAATCCGCAACCTCCAGAAACAATCAAAACATTTCTTTTTTTAATTATATCCATTGGAAATCCATTCCCATACGGCCCTCTAATTCCTAATTTCTGACCAACTTGCATTCGATTCAAAAAATTAGTTAAATTTCCGACTCCTCGTACAGCAATTTCAAAATTTTCTTTGTTTTTTGGGCTTGTTCCAAAAGTAAACGGCGCATCGCATAATCCAGGAACTGAGACTTTAATAAATTGTCCTGGAATAAAATCAAAATTTTCTTGATCGACTTTATTTTCAAATTCTAAAACAAATCTTTTTACATCAGAAGATTCTTTAATTACTCTTTTTATAATTACAAGTTTTGTTTTATACGAATTTAGCATAATTGATATAACCATTGCAACCACTAAAACACAAAATCTACGAAGACACTAAATAAATTTAACATTTTTTGTGTCTTAAAATTTTCTGTGCCTTTGTGGTTACAAGCATTTTATAAATCAACGATTAACTCTTTAATACATCCTGCAAAACCTTCATAAAATCAATATCGACCGGACAAACTCTTGAACATCGCCCACATTTCACGCATCCTGGTATTTTATATTTGAATGGGATTCTCACAAATTTATGATAAAACCAAAACCACATTCTCTGTTCAGTATTTTTCAATAATCTAGTCTTACCAGAAATTTCTGAAAATTCATGATACATGCATGCATCCCAACATCTTATTCTTTTACCTTTACCTTTATCTAAACTTGGTTCGTCATCAATTCTGAAACAATAGCAAGTCGGACAAACCAAAGTGCATTGTCCGCATTCTATACATCTTTTTCCAATATCTTCCCAAATCTTTTTTGCATAACCCTTTTTCATCTTGTTAAAAACAGCGACCATTGTCTTATCTAAACCGTTCTCCTTAATAGGCCCAACATATTTTATATTTTTATAATCTTTATATCCAAAACCATCCAAAACTTTCTGTCCTTCAACAGATCCAGCAAAAACGTGACAAAAGTCATTAGAGATTTTATTAGTCGTATTAGATTCTAATTCGAGAAAGACATCAAATTTAACATGTTCTAATATATCTTCCTCAAATTTTTGTTCATAAATTAATTCTTCTGAATAACTTTTTTCGCCCGCCAAACCATATCCAATCACCAGAGTCTGTCTTCTTCTTTCTTGATAATATGGATCTTTAGCAAAAACCTGATCATACAATTCTAATGCTTTTAAATCAGATATTGTCATTCCAACAATTGCTTGTTTTTTATAACTATAATTTGTCTCTTTTAATTTTTGATGATCATAATCAAACAAAGATTCACAAGCTGGTAAAAAGAAATTTTTAAAAGAATAATGCGTCAATCTGCCATTCAAAACCAAATCTTCTGGATTTTTTATTTCGCGAACTAATAATCTGCTTGCCAGATCCAAAACAGGCCCATAAACTTTATGGTTTTTTTGTAAAAAATTGATTAATTCTAAAAATTTTGTTTTAGACATACTAACTTTATTTGAGCAATTTTATATCTTATTTTTAGATCCAAAAATCTCGATCTTCTTCTCAACAACCTTTTTGATCACATCTTCCACTGGCTCCATAATATCATAAGGCTTGATCACGTCCTCATCTTCCAAAGATTCACGCAAAGATTTTACAAATGCTTGCCGGAGTTCAGTATTAACATTAATTTTACAAATTCCCATACTTATTGCTTTTTTAATATCCAAATCAGAAATTCCTGAACCACCATGTAAAACCAAAGGAATACTAACAACTTTACAAATTTCACTTAATCTTTCAAAATCCAAAATTGGCTTTCCTTTGTTCTCACCATGCACGTTGCCAATCCCAACAGCCAAAAAATCCAAACCAGTTTCTTCAACAAATTTTTTACATTCATTTGGATCAGCTTTTAAGATTTTTACTTCTTCGCCTTTATCAGGTGTTGGCACAAGACCAATTTCGCCTTCAACAACAACGCTTCTTTCATGAGCATAATCGACTACTTGTTTTGTTAATTTAATATTTTCGTCTAAAGATAATTTTGAACCATCAATCATTACAGAATTATAGCCAATATCAACTGCCCATTTGCACATTTCAAAACTTTTTCCATGATCTAAATTTAAATTAATTGGAGTTTTAGATTTTTCTGCAAAAATTTTCATTGCATTAAAAAAAATATCTTTGCCAGAATGCACAATTTCTCCCTCAGAAGTTTGTAAAATAATTGGCGAATTCATCTCTTCAGAAGCGCTCACAATTCCTTTTGTAATTTCTAAATCTGAAGTATTAAAAGCACCAACAGCATAATGCTCTTGTTGGGCTTTTTTTAATAAGATCTGAGATGAAATTAACATAAAAATTACAAACTCCAAATTCCAAACAAATTACAATCCACAAAACACAAATTACAAGCTATCGTCATTTTTGTAATTTGTAATTTGGGATTTGTTTGGAATTTGGGATTTGGTTATTAGTTATTATATTTTTAAAACTTGCTTGACTATACCCACAAATTCATTTGCTTTGATACTTGCTCCTCCAACCAAAGCACCATCAATATCTTTTTCCAAAACAAAAGATGCAATATTTTGTGGATTCACACTTCCTCCATACAAAATTTTTATCATTTCTGATTCTTTTTCTGAATAATTATTTTTCAAGATATCTCTTATTCTTGAAATTACAGCTTGTGCATCAGATGGCTCTGCTGGATTAGAATTACCAATCGCCCAAATCGGTTCATATGCAATTGTAATATTTATAACATCTTTGCTTTTCACACCTTCTAATGCTAATTCAACTTGTTGAGTCACTTTTTCTTCTGTCATATTTTTTTCTTTTTCGTCATTTGTTTCACCAACACAAATAATTGGTTTTAATCCTTTTTGCATGCATTCTAAAACTTTGTCATTAACCATATCATCAGTTTCTCTTAAATTTTTTCTTCTTTCAGAATGACCAACAATAACATATGAACAACCCAAATCTAAAAGTTGATCGCAAGAAATCTCGCCAGTATATGCTCCATTACTTTTCCAAAAAACATTTTGCGATCCTAATTTTATACTTGATGGCAATTGATAATGAACGTTAGCTAAATGAACAAATGATGGACAAACTGCAACTTCAACTTTTTCGCTCAAATTTGTTAATCCTTGACGAATATCCAAAGTCAGCCTTCGAGCTTCCTCCAAAGTCAAATTCATTTTCCAATTACCAACTATTAATTTATTTCGCATATATTATTATTTATTACGATTCCGCATTTTCCGCGTTAAGTTCTGCGTTTTTCCGCGTTAAAACTTATTAAAACAATAAAATCTAATTAAACTTAACAAACATCTAAACACACAAAACCTAGAATATATTCTTAATCCCAAAACTCAAAAGAGTCATAATAACAGCTTCCAAAAATATTCCTAAAATAATAAACAATACCGCTTTTTTAAATTTAATTCCAAAAACAAATGAAACAATAGCAGCAGTCCATCCACCAAAACCAGGCAAAGGAATTGCTGCAGCTAAAAGAACTGCTAACACGCCCCATTTTTCAAAATTTTTCTTATGTTTTAATTTTGTTTTTTCAAAAAGGTTTGTAAAGAATTTATCCCAAAAAGAAAATTTACGTCTCAAAAAATCAGACAGCAAAACTAATAATGTCAACAAAAATATCGCAGAAATAGAATTACCAAGTACAGAAGCGAATAATACTTGCCACCAAGCTATTTGTCCTTGTGCTGCAAAAAAAGGAACAACGATCTTAATATCACCAACTATTGATATAAGAATCGCCTTAATCATCAGCGAAAAACTTTGAAACATAGCAATACTTTATGAACTTTATAACTTTTTAACTTTATAAACTCCAGTCCACAACCACCACCTAACTTTAAATAAATCAGAAAAAACATGTAGATAATCACCCATACTTACTTTACTACCAACAGCATTAAACCAAGTAATAGGTTCTTCTTTTATTTTATAACCAAATTTCTTTGCTAAAGCTAAAATTTCAATATCAAATCCCCATCCACCTAATTTTTGTATTGGAAAAACGTCTTTTACAACTTTTTGTTTAAAAATTTTAAATCCACATTGAGTATCATGAATTCCAGGTAAGGCCACAATTTGAATTAATAAATTACCTATTTTTCCAGCTAATTCTTTGTACCAAGCTTGAGAAACAACAACTTTTGATCCTTTAGTATCACGCGAACCAATTACAATATCATAACCTTCATCAAAATAATTCCAAAAATGATCTAATTCATTAATTTTTGTTGCATTATCCGCATCCATAAACATAATGTACTCGCCTTGTGCCTTCAAAAAACCAACTTTTACTGCTCCACCTTTCCCAGGTATTCCAGCGCCTATATCCATTAATTCTAAATTTTTGATTTTATTTTTCAAATCCAAAACAACTTTATCAGTATTATCTGTACAATTATTAGCAACAACTAAAATCTCATAATCAAAATCCTGTTTTGTCAGATATTCATTAACTGATTCTAAAGTTTTTGTTATTCTTTTTTCTTCATTGTATGCCGGAATTACTACTGAAAGTTTCATGATCATTAAAAAAAATATAAAAATTATCAACAATTAAAGATCTACATCTCAAATTCTCATTTCAGCGTTCGAATCAGCGTTAGTATCAGCGTTTAATCCGCTTCTACGCCATATTATAACAAACTTTTATCAAAAAAACAAAAAGCCCCAAATAAATACAAGAGGGGCTTTGTTAATATAATTATTATTCAAAAAAGAAATCTTGGCTATCCGATGTTTCCAAATTAGTTAAATTAGATAAGGCATTCTTCTCAGCAATTACGAATTTAATCTTTTTTAATGTTCTAAAGTAAAATGTTGGAGCAAATGGTCTGTTTTTAGTCTTAACATCTAAAGGATTTGGAATTGGGTTTTTCGGCTGTCTAACTAAATAGTTTCTAATCTTAAATTTTAGAGTATGAGTTGTTTTGTTTTGATAAATTCGGTATGGCCCTCGCCATATTCCATCTCGATCTTTAATAAATAGTCTTAGATTCTTTTCTTTAATATTCGTCTTGTTTAATTTTGTTTTTGAATATCTTACTGAAACTCTGAAATTAATATGTTTGTTAACATTTTTCTGATAGGCTTTTTTGACTGTGCCGATGTTTGATAATAGCTTGAGATATCCTGGATAGCTGTTTTTCTTTGTGAAACCATTTAGATGTTTTTTCTTGTTTCTAATTAATTTGATGTATAAATCTTTGATTGTTTTCTGTTTTGGCAGAAGATAAAAAAGAAGATCTACATTGTTTTGTTGGCTTTGATAGGTTTGATTTAAAACTGCATCTTTAAGATTAATTTTTTCGTTAAAAGGAATAACTGTCAAAATTGTATCAGTACCTGAAGCTGACCAATCAGAAGTATTTCCAGCTTTATCAATAGCTTGAACTCTGAAATACCAAGTGCCATCAGCCAAAGCAATTGAATGAGTAAAAGAATTTGTTGTTGAAGTTGAGATATTTAAATCACAACCAATAAAGCTTGAATTATCACACCATTGTACATTGTAAGCTGGATCACCTAGTCCTGAAGTTGCATCTGTTGATGCTGTCCATGTCCATTCTGGCTTGTTGTTGTTTGTTAACGAAGATGTTGAAGGAGTACCTGGAATTGATGGAGGTACTGTGTCAATTTGGACTAAATAGCTGCTGTAGTTTGTTGACGGATCATTATCTAAATTAACAGCTATGGTATGAATATACCATTGACCATCAGATGAAATTGTTACTGTAAAAATACCGTCAGCATCAAATGTACCAGCTAAGACTTCTGCTTTAGTTGGTGTTGCATTTTGATTGACAAGATAATAGTAATTAGTAGTTGAAGATCCATTAGATGACAATGACATATTGACTGTTGTATTTGAATACCAAGATGATTGCGATGGATGAGATGATGATGTAAATATTGGATCTGGTGGAAGAACATATTCATAAGCTCCCATATCATAATATGGTACTGCTCCTGCTCCGGTGTTTGCTACGTCTGGATCATCGTATCTTTGCTTGCCGGCATAATCTGTGGTGATACTTGTATCGTAGGCAGAATCAATTGCAGGAGAATCTGACTGAAGAGAAAAATCAGTTGGCGGATTATTTAATTTTGGATCAAGCTGAAGAGAATGAGTGCCTGGAGTAAGACCACTGAAATTGGCTGTAGTTGCGCCATATACATCGTTATAATCCTCAGTAATAGTACCAGAAGTTTTCTGAAACCCAATATCGAAACCATAAATTATGTTATTTTTTACATCTAGAGTCGGTCCAACAACGTTCAGACCAGACCCTATATGCCCTGCACTATAAATAGTATTATTATATAGCGAATATGTTCCTGTTTCTGACAAATAAACAAGAGCAAGAGTACCATTAGTTGTATGAGAAAAAAGATTATTATACATTACAACCTGAGCACTTCCTACATTTGCAACTGATGATTTCATATTATCTTGAGCAATACTATTTCTAATAGTACCAGTACTTGTTTCGTGAAAAGAAAAACCATCGCCTGCGCCTGACTGGCCGACTAGGCCATTAGAATTTGCAATACAATTATTAAATGTTAAATCAGTCCAAGCATTATGAATATTAAATCCATCACCATCATTGCTTGAAGCGTTTGTAGATAAAACGGAGCTAGTGCTTCCGGTACTGGCGAATGCTAATCCATTTCCATCATTGCTGTTAAATTCGCTTTCTTCAATAGTAATATTACTTAAAGAACTGGATGAAGTATTTAGATATAATCCGTCATAGTCTGCAGTAGAGCCATTGGAGTTGGCAGTCAAACCATGTATATCATAATTTGAACCACTCCCTCCCAAGTACACACCATATCCGTTATTACTTGAAGCAGTAACATCAGTTATCGTCAGATCATTTACAACTGATGATGCGGTTTGTATGCCTTGTGCACTATGGTTGCTGAATACTGAATTTAGGATGTCAATGCCATTCCATGTTCCTGCGCTAATGTAGATTCCTCTTGTTCCAGTACCTGAATTTTCAGTTACTCCATCAATGGTAATATTTGTTCCGCCGCCAGTTACACTATATAATGCTATTCCTGTTCCGGTATAATTCGATATTTCAGTAGAAGTAATAGAGATATCAGCAAAAGTACCAGTAATAATATTTATACCTGTAGCTCCGCCAGAAATAGTTACATTATTGATAGTAATATTTGTAGCACTATCATAGATAAAAAATTGATCGGTGGTTCCATTCTGTACAGTTAAATCTTGGTAAGTTATATAAGACATATTGGTTCTTGCATCAATAGCACGATTATTACCAGTTGCATTAATAATTGGCTTATTTCCATCTCCATAAGCGCCAAAAGTCAAAATATTTCCAGCAGTCCCAGTAACATCAACATCTAAATATCCTGTAAAAGTTTCGCCTCGTTTAAAATAAACAAAATCACCAGCTTTTATTGTGGCAGAATCCATTGAAGTATTTACTTTAGTTATTGTCTTCCATGGTGTACTAACTGAAGTCCCATTATTTGTATCTAATCCACCTGTTGCATCAACATAATATGTAGTCGAAGCGGCATTTACCCTTACCGTCATAAACAAACAAACTCCCAAAACAAAAAAAAGACTCAAAAGAATCTTGCATTTTGAAATACTAAAAAAACCTACTTTTTCAAGAATTCGATCTTGATTTTTTCCTGCTCGTTTCGAAAACATTTTTGTTTTATTATCCTATCTTTAGATAACCTAAGTATACCATGTCTAGAATAAAATATTATCCACAAAAAACTAATTCTTATCCAAATATCCTTGTAAAATCTCTCTTGCAGCCAATTGATGCTCATCAACATCACTACCTAATTTTTTAGCCCCAAAAGATGTCAATCTTTCATCTTCAAGAATAATTTTGATATTAATTTCTTTACCTAATCTTTCTGCAAAATACTCAGTCTTTTTAGTTTGATCTGTTTTTTGTCCTGACATATTTAATGGCAATCCAACAACAATCTCCTCTATATTTTCATTTTTAACAATTTCTTTTAAATCGTTAATTAATTTATTTAAACCATTATTTTCCAAACTTAAAAAAGGCAAAGCTATTTTGTTTTGATCATCACCTTTTGCTAAACCAATGTGTTTACTGCCAAAATCTATTGCTAGAATATTCATGCTTAAAATTTCTAATTTTAAATTTCTAATTTCTATTGAATTTCTAATGCATTAATTTTCAAACCTATTTTTATCGTCGATGTTTAGAAATTAATTCATTAATAATTTAATAAAAATTAGAAATTAGAAATTGAAAATTATTGCTGAGTTAAAATCTCATATCCATCCTCAGTAACAGCAACAGTATGTTCAAAGTGCGCTGACAACTCTCCATCAGCAGTCATAATTGACCAGCCATTAACACCTTGCTTTATTCTCCAATCACCGACATTGACCATAGGTTCAATTGCCAAAACCATTCCTTTTTTCATAATTGGTCCTACACCTTCTCTGCCATAATTTAAAATTTGTGGAGGCTCATGAACTTCCTTTCCTACACCATGACCAGTCAAATCACGCACAACGGAAAATCCATTAGCTTCAGCATATCGCGAAACTGCTTGTCCAATATCTCCGATATGCCCATCAGGACGCACTTGATCAATACCTTTATATAATGAAGCTTCAGTAACTTTAATTAATTTTTCAGCCAAAGGCGTCATCTTTCCAACACCAAAACTAATTGCGCTATCAGTATATAAATTCTTATATCTCAACCCAAAATCTAAACTAACCAAATCTCCTTCTTTAATTATTCTGTCGCCAGGAGGACAATGTACAATTTCATCATTCAAAGACAGACAAACAGTTGCCGGATAACCTCGATATCCCATAAAAGCAGGTTTAGCGCCAAATTTTTCGCACAGCAAATTTATTCTAGCATCCAATCCTTTTGTAAGATATCCAGGTCTTGATATTTCATCTTTCAAAATTTCCATAATTCGAGCCAGCTTTCTTCCACCTTCATGAATTATTTCAATTTCTTCGTCTGTCTTTATAATGATTTTAGACATAGTACTTTAAAAACTTTATAACTTTATAACTTTAAAAACTATGATAATATATTTTTAAGCCTTCCAACAATATCCTTATGTACAATCTCAATTGGTCGCTCACCATTAATTTCCTCCAAAACTCCACGTTTCTTATATTCCAAAATTGCTGGCTCCACTTTTTCATGAGCCCATTTTAATCTCTCTTGAATTTTTTCTGGATTATCATCGCTGCGATGTTCTAATTTACCACCACATTTTGGACAATTTAAATCCTTTGAATCAGCAGGCAAAACATTTTTACAACCTACACAAATCCTTCTTTGAGTTAATCTTTTCATTGCCTCTTCATCAGAAATTTTAATATTAAAAACAACAATTTCTTTATTTAAATCCATTGCTTTTAAAATTTCGTCTAAATCAAAAACTTGCTGGCTCGTTCTTGGATAGCCATCTAAAACAATCGTTTTTTCATGATCATTTTCTATTAATACTTTTTTAATCAGCTCTTTAACCATCAAATCAGGCACCAATTTTCCTTCTTTATGAATAATTATATCAATTTCCTTGCCTAAATCAGTCTGTTTTTTTACTTCTGAACGCAAAATTCCGCCCATCTCAATATAATTAAAGCCAAATTCATTGCTAATCATTTTTGCTTGAGTGCCTTTTCCAGAACCAGATGGTCCCATAAATAATATCAATAATTGTTTTTGCATAAAAAATTCTTATTCTTAAAAAAGAAGGTATTAAAACCTTCAGTATATTATTATCTAAATTATTTAATCCTTTTCAAAACAAAATTCTTAATCTTTAAAGCTGCTTCAAAAGCCTTCTCTGCATCTTTAAAATCAAAATCAGGAAAATCACCTGGATAACGGGTTGCAACATAAAAATCACTCAAAAACTTAGCTTCTTTCATTATATCATCAAAACTTCGATCAATCTCCCGACATAAATTTATTAATTTATCCAAAAGATGAATCCTAGGAAATTCATTTTTCTTATAAACCAAATATCCTTTCAAACATTTTTCAGCAATTTGTTGACTCAGAAAACAAACCGTACTCGGTGCTCCTTCCTGATCATTCAAAATATCTCTAGCCGAAAGTTCATCTTCTTCAGCTTTTCTAAACCATTCTGGAAATAATTTTTCTTTATCTTTCCTATCACTTTTCATAAAGATATTTTCCCTTTTTTATTATATTGTCATAAAAGAAATCCCCCATGTCCAACCTTTTTTTAATTTCTTCTGGCGTATGTATTAAAACATCAATCGCTAATTCACCATCAATTATATCTCTCACTTTCATATTTTCCTCAAAAAATCCTTCCTTACCACTTTTTTTATTCTTTTTTATAATCATTAAATCAAAATCGCTGTCTTCTGTCGGCTTACCCCAAGCATACGATCCAAAAAGAATAATCTTTTCAGGAGCATAATTCTTAACAATTCTTTTTGTAATCACTTCTAGTTCTTTTAACTTTTTTTGTTTACTCATAAAATTATAATTAACTTCACTTCTAATATAGCATTCCCAAAAAAAATAGACAAGAAAAAAGAAGGCTTCCACCTTCATTATTTAAAAATATTAGAGATTCATTAGTCGTATTAGAGATTAAAAATTTTGGATTGCAAAATTTTTAATTTAGAGAAATCAATAGAAGCTTTCATAGTCTCTCATCACCATTTCTGATTCAATTTGTCTGACAGTTTCAATTACAACACTTACGACAATCAAAATTCCAGTACCGCCAATTACTAATGATGGCACATCAAATGCTGCTTTCATTATGAAAGGCAAAACTGCAACAAGGCCCAAGAAAAATGAACCAGCTAAAGTAATTCTAGTCATCGTCTTATTCAAATATTCTCTTGTATGAGTACCAGGTCTAATTCCTGGAATAAATCCACCTTGTTTTTGCAAATGTTCAGAAATTTGTTTTGGATCAAAAGTAACTGCAGTATAAAAATAAGTAAAGAAAATAACCATTACAAAATATATTGCGCCGTAAAACAAATTATTATTAAATAAATCAGCAACATTCTGTGCAATATCTTTAACCATCGCATTATTTACATTAACCAAAAAGTTAGCAATCATGCCTGGCAACAACATTAATGACATCGCAAATATGATTGGAATAACGCCAGCTTGATTAACTTTCAATGGCAAATGTGAAGATGTTCCACCATACATTTTCATTCCTCGAACTCTTCTCGCATAATTAACAGGAATATTTCTTTGTCCTTCTGTTATAAAAACAATACCAGCAATAACCACAACTGCTACAACTGCGAAAATAACTAGTTCAATTACCTTCGATTGCTCAAAATTTACAAACGTTTGCTGAAGTGCCATAGGTATTGCTGAAACTATACCAGCAAAGATAATTAATGAAACACCATTTCCAATTCCTTTTTCAGTTATCAATTCGCCTAACCACATCAAAAATATCGTTCCAGCAGTCAATGTCACAATCATTGTTACTAATTTAAAAGGATCCAAATCACCTAAAATATTTTGACCTGATTTTTGTAACAACACAATCATTGAATAAGATTGCAAAGCAGCTAAAGGAATTGTTAACCATCTAGTGATTTGATTCATTTTTCTTCTGCCATCTTCACCTTCTTCTTTTTGCATTTTTTCCAAAGCAGGAACAACCATCACTAATAGCTGCATAATAATCGAAGATGTAATGTAAGGACCAACGCCCATCGCAACAATTGAAAAGTTTTCCATGCCACCACCAGTAAACATGTTTAATAAACCAAAAATTTGATTGCCTTCAAAAAAACTTTTTAATGCAGCTGCATCAACACCAGGAACTGGAATATGAGCTGCAAGTCTAAACACAATTAAAAGAGAAACTGCGAAAAAAATTTTCTTTCGTAGTTCTTTTATTTTAAAAATTTGGGCTATCTTCTCAAACATGCGTATAAAAATATAAAAAACTAAAAATTTAAAAACTTACAACTCAACTTGCATAACTAGTCGATTTTTTAATATCCGAATTTCCAAATATCTCAATATCTAATATTCAATATTTTACTTTTTTACTTTATTTTGTAATCTAGTCTTTTTATCTTTAACAGTCTTAATTTTTTTCTTTTCAATAACTTTAATACTGCCACCGACTTTTTCAATTTTTTCTTTTGCAGATTTTGAAAAATAATCAGCAGAAACATTCAATTTTTTCTTTAAATCACCATCACCTAAAATCTTTACTTGCATCTTAGCAGATTTAATTAATCCAGCTTCAGACATGGCTTTCTTATCAATAGTATCATTATCTTTGAAATTCTTTTCCAAATTTAAAACATTAATAATTTCACATTTATCTGACAAACTCTTGAATCCTCTTTTCTTAGGAATTTGCATATACAAAGGAGTTCTACCGCCTTCAAAACTTGGGCGTCTGCTATAACCTGATCTAGCCTTTTGACCTTTGCAACCTCTTCCAGAAAAAATTCCATGACCTGAACCAATTCCACGTCCAACAATCTTTCTTTTCTTTGTAGATCCTTTTGCTGGTTTTAATTCGTATAATTTCATCGTAGTTAATTAGTTGTATTAGTTTATTAGGTAATTAGGTTTCAAATCTCCTAATATCTAATATCTAATTTCAAATATCTTAATATCTATTTTTTAACAGTTTTAACCGGTTTCTTAACTTCAGCTACTTTCTTTACTTCTTTAACCTCGACCTTCTTTTCTTCACGTTTCTTGCCAACTAAATCTTCAACCTTTTTACCTCTAGCTTCTGCAATCTCTTCCGGTTTTCTCAATCCTTTTAAAGCAATCAAAGTTGCCATTGCATTATTCGGAGTATTATTTGAACCATATTGCTTTGCTGTAATATTTCTGATACCAGCTAAATCCATAACTGTACGAACAGCTCCGCCAGCAATAACGCCAGTACCAGCTTTCGCAGGCTTCAAAAATACTTTTGCACCACAATATTTTACCCAAACTTCGTGTGGAATAGTGTTATCAACAATAGAAACTTTAATCATATTTTTCTTTGCAATAGCTACTGCTTTTCCAATTGCAGTTGATACATCTCCGCCTTTACCCATTCCCATACCTACCATACCTTTTTTGTTACCCATAACAATTGTTGCTCTAAATCTAAAACGACGTCCACCAGCAACAATTCTAGTAACTCTAGCAATATCAACTAATTGTTGATCAAATTCATTTTTATCTCTTCCAAATTTTCTATTATTTCTAGCCATTTATTTAATTCAGTAATTAAGTAATTTATAATTCGCAATTTAGTTATTTTGTTATTTCTAATTTTGTTATTAGAACTTGAGTCCACCTTTCCTTGCACCATCCGCAAGCGATTTTACACGTCCTGCATATTTATATCCACCTCTATCAAAAACAGCTTCTGTAATATTTTTTTCTATCGCTTTCTTTGCAATCAATTTACCAACTTCAAAAGCTATTTCGCCTTTTTTCTTTTTCATATCCTTTAATTCAGAGTCTTTTCCTGCCAATAAAGTCTTACCAGCATTATCATCAATTAATTGAGCATAAATATGTTTATTACTTCGAAATACAGCTAATCTAGGCTTTGTTGAAAAACCTTTCATTCTCGCTCTTATTCTTTTATGTCTTCTTGTTCTAAGTAATTTCTTATTCATATATTAAACCACAATTAATTAATTATACACGCTATTTGAAAACTAATTCGCATTCATTCGAAAATTAATTCGAGTGAGGCACTATTTACCGCCTTCAGAAGCAACAGCCTTTTTACCTTCTTTTCTAATAATATGTTCACCAAGATAATGTATGCCTTTTCCTTTGTATGGCTCAGGCTTCTTAAATTCTCTAATCTCAGCTGCAGCTTGACCTACTAATTGCTTATCAATTCCAGAAACAGTTATTAAATTTTTCTTGACATCAAATTTAATACCTTCTGGTGCTTTATATTCAATCGGATGAGAAAAACCTAACTTCATGACTAATTTATCACCATTGACTTGAACATTAAAACCAACGCCTTCCACTTCCAATTTCTTTTCAAATCCTGTAGTTACTCCAATAATCATATTATTAATAATTGATCTCGTAACACCCCAAAGATTTCGATTAACTGCTTTTTTTACTACAACTTTCACTTCTTTACCATCACTAGTAATATCAACTTTTGGATTAAAAGAAAACTGTAACTGATTTTTTTCTTTTTTTACAGTAATAGTATTATCAACAATTTTTACTTCAACTCCAGCTGGAATTTGAATCGGCAATTTTCCAATTCTTGACATATAGTTATTAGCGTTAATTAGCTACGATTAAAATATTTCACAAATTAATTCTCCGCCTAGATTTCTTTTTCGAGCAGCTTTTCCTGTCATAATACCCATTGATGTCGAAACAATAGATGTACCCAAGCCACCTAGAATCTTCTTAATCTCTTTACTACCAACATAAATTCTTTGTCCAGGTGTACTTTTTCTCTCAATTTTCTGAATTATCGGCTGTCCATTTTCTAAATATTTCAAAACAATTTTCAAGAATTTATTTTTTTCCAAAATTGCAAAATCAACGATATAGCCTTCTTCTTTCAAAATCTTTGCAAGTGCAAGTTTTACCTTTGAAAAAGGTAAACTAATTTCAGACTTTTTTACAGCCTGTGCATTTCTAATTTGCGTTAACATGTCTGCGATAGGATCTACCATATGTTTAGTACTTTATAACTTTAAAAACTTTATAACTTTAAAACTACCATGATGCCTTTCTTACTCCAGGAATTTCACCTTTACTAGCAAGCTCTCTAAAACAAATTCTGCACATTCCATAGCGTCTCATATATCCATGTTTTCGGCCGCACAATTCACATCGTCTTACAATACGAGTCGAATATTTAGGTTTCTTTTTTGCTTTTGCGATTAATGCCAGTCGTGCCATAAAATTATTTAAAAATATATTTATTTAGATTCTTTTTTTGAAACCGCTGGTTTTGCTTTAACAGCAGGTGCTGAACCAGCTACTGTTTGCTTCTTTTTCATTGCGTCGTATCTCTTCATAACTGCTTCTTTTTTGCTAACTTCTTTTAATTCTTCTTCTTTTGCTCTTTCACCACGTTTTCTGAACAAGAATCCGAAAGCCTTTAATAATTCTAATCCTTCTTCATCAGTATTAGCAGTTGTACAAATAGTCACTTCCAATCCATGAACTTTTTCGATTTCGTCAGCTTTTATTTCTGGAAACACAATCTGTTCTTTGATACCGATATTATAGTTTCCTCTTCCATCAAAAGCTTCTGGAGATAATCCTTGAAAATCTCTAAATCGAGGCAAAGCAACATTAACAAACTTATTCATAAATTCATACATTCTAGCACCACGCATCGTTACAGCCAAACCAACTACTTGCATTTCTTTAATACCAAATCCAGCTATTGATTTTGCAGCACGAGTCTTAACAGGAGCCTGCCCGCTGATTCTTTTCAGATTATCAATCATTATATCAATTAATTTTGGATCTTTCAAGGTCTTTCCTGCACCAATATTCAAAACGATCTTAGAAACCTTTGGGATCTCATTAACATTTTTGTAACCAAACTTCTCCTTCATAAAAGGCACAATCTTCTCATTATATTTTTTTTGTAGTTCTGTCATTACTTTATAACTTTAAAAACTTTATTAACTTTATAACTTAGATAGTTTCCTTGCATTTCTTGCAAATTCTAAATTTTTTCTTTTCTTCACCAATCTTCACTCCAGTTCTAACAGCCTTATTACATTTTGGGCATTTAAACAAAACATTAGAAATATTAATCGGCATATCTTTTTGAACTTTCTGACCTTTCTTATCTTGCCTTTTTGATTTAGCATGCTTTGCCATCTTATTAACATTCTCAACAATAATTTTACCTTTTTTTGGCAAAACCGAAAGCACCTTGCCAACCTTGCCTTTGTCTTTACCAGATATTACTAATACATTGTCGCCTTTCTTTATCGTCATTTGATTTCCTAATTAATAATTACTTTATAATACCTCAACAGCTAATGAAATAATTTTCGTAAAATCACCTTTTCTCAATTCACGAGCTACTGGACCAAAAATTCTAGTACCTCTTGGCTCTTTGTCTTCAATAATAACTGCAGCATTTTCATCAAATCTAATATATGTTCCATCTTCTCGACGCAATTCTTTACTTTGTCTAACAACAACAGCTTTTACTACTTCTTTGTTCTTCACAACTCCACCAGGAATAGCATCTAATACAACAGCTGTAATTGTATCGCCAATTCTTGCGTATCTTCTTTTAAATCCTCTGTGTACTCTAATACAACGGATTATCTTTGCTCCGGTGTTATCAGCAACTTTCAATTTTGTTTGAGTCTGTATCATAATTAACTCTTAACTCTTAACTCTTAACAATTAACTACTATGTCTGTTAACTGTTAATTGTTAAAAGTTAACTGTTGATAATTTTCTTTAATCTATAATGTTTATCTGAACTAATTGGTCTGCATTGTTCAATCAATACAACATCGCCAACTTTAGCTTTATTATCTAAATCATGAGCCTTTACCTTCAAGGAAATATAGTATCTTTTTTTATAAATAGGGTGTGCCTTAATTCTTTCAACTTCAACAACAATGGTTTTATCCATCTTATCAGATACAACTGTGCCTCTCAATTGGCGTGGCATTTTTTTCTTATCTAAATTTTTTTCCATAATATTTAAATTTAATATCAGTTTATTTAACATTTATCTGTGTATCTGTGTGAGATTTGTCTTTCATTTGTGTCAAATCTGTAGCGCTTATCAATAATCTTTCTTTCATTACTGTTAAAACTTTTGCAATATCTTTCTTAAATAAAGAAATCTCTTTTACATTCTTATGCTGATTCGAAGCAATCTTAAATCTAACTTCACGTAGGCTTTCTCTCTTTTCAGCCAACATTTTTACAAGCTCTTTATCCTTTTTTTCTCTAATTTCTTTAACTTTCATATTTATAAACTTTAAAACTTTAGTACAGACGAAGCAATGCTTCGTCTCTAACTTATAACTCAACTATAAATTTAGTCTTAACTGGCAATTTATTTGCTGCTAATCTCAAAGCTTCACGAGCAACTTTTTCCGTAACTCCATCCATTTCAAACAAAATTTTTCCTGGCGCAACAGAAACAACAAAATGATCAACTGCACCTTTGCCTTTACCCATTGGAGTTTCAGCTCCTTTTGTAGTTACTGGTTTATCAGGAAATATTCTAATCCAAACTTTTCCACCACGTTGAATAAATCTTGTCATTGCACGTCTTGATGCTTCAATTTGTCTAGCTGTCAGCCATTTTCCTTCCATAGCTTTCAAACCAAACATACCAAAACTTAATTGACTTCCGCGAACTTCAATTCTCTTATTGCTTCCTTTTTGCCATTTCCTATGTTTTACTTTTTTCGGCATTAACATATATTCGAAATTAAGTTATGTAAAATTATTTCTGGAAAACTTCACCCTTATAAATCCAAACCTTGACTCCGATTGCACCCATAGTTGTCTGTGCTACTCTTTTAGCAAAATCGATATTAGCTCTTAATGTATGCAAAGGTAATTTTCCTTCTGCAACCCATTCGCGTCTAGACATTTCTGATCCATCCAATCTTCCAGCAACCATAATTTTGCAACCTTTAACATTTCTATTCTGCATTGTTCTCTCTAAAGCTCTTTTTATAACTCTTCTAAAAGAAATTCTTTTTTCCAATTGTTCTGCAATCAATACGCCAACTGTTGCAGCATCAGCTTCTGGTTCTCTTATTTCCTTAATATTAATATCAATCTTGATTCCAGAACCAACACTCTTTGCAATTTCTTTTTTCATATCTTCAATTTCTGTTCCACCACGACCAATTATAATTCCAGGTCTTGAAGAATGCAATGTAAAAATTATTGATTGTGCTGTTCTTTCAATTTCAACTATTGATAAAGCTGCATTTTTCAATCTTTCAAAAATCATCTTTCTTAATTTTACATCACTAATCAAATAATTCTTGTATTTCTGATTATCTGAAAACCACTTCGATGACCAAGTCTGTAACCCACCTATTCTGAAACTAATTGGACTAATTTTATGTCCCATATGTTTACTTGAAAAATATATAAATTATTAACTTTTAAATCAATACACATCAGCGTTAGAAATCAGCGTGTATCAGCTTCTACATAGCCTTTCTTTGAAAAATCTTGTTTCCTCCGCCTGATTTTCTTCCAAACAATCCTCGTTTCTGATCATTATTTTTGCCCCACTTCTTTTCTGTCTTAACTTTCTTTTCTTGCTTTTCTTCTGCTTTCACTTCTTGTTTTTTAACCTTTTTAGCTTTCTTTCCTTTAATCTTTTCTTCTAATTCTATTTCAATATGGCTTGTTCTTCTTCGAATTGTATAAGCTCTGCCGAAAGCTCGAGGACGAAATCTCTTCAAAGTCGGTGCTTCATTAACAAAAGTTTTAGAGATAAATAGATTATCTTTTTCCATATTAAAATTATTGATTGCATTGCTCGTAGCTGACAATAATAATTTTAAAACTAAATCAGAAGATTTCTTATTCAAAAATCTCAATTGATTCTCAGCATCAATAACATCCAAACCACGAATTAGATCAATAACTAATTTCGCTTTTCTTGGTGCAATATGTAAATGTCTTAATGTTGCTTTAACTGGCATATTTAAAATAATTATTCTTTAACTTCCTTTTTTTCGCCACCTTCTTGTGCAGCTGCTAATTTTTGTGATTCAGCTGCTTGAGCTGCTGCTGCTTCTTCCTTAGCAATTCTACCACCATGAACTTCAAATCTTCTTGTTGGTGAAAATTCACCAAGTCTATGTCCAACCATTTCTTCTGTAACAAAAACTGGAATATGTTCCTTTCCATTGTGAACTCCGATAGTAAAACCAACCATTTCCGGAAAAATAGTTGAAGATCTAGACCATGTCTTAATAATAGTCTTATCTCCTTGTCTCAATTTCTTCAATTTCTTCAAAAGTTTTGGATCGCACCACAAACCTTTCTTTAGACTTCGTGACATAATATATATAACTTAGTATCTTGTAAATTATTTTCTTCTTCTTAAAATCAGCTTATCTGATAATTTATGAGGTTTTCTAGTCTTAACACCAAATGCTGGCTTGCCCCATCTTGTCTTTGGATGAATCATACCAATTGAATTTCTACCTTCACCACCACCATGTGGATGATCTTTTGGATTCATCGCCTTACCTCTTACTTCTGGTCTTCTTCCCATTTTTCTAGATCTTCCAGCGCTTCCAATCATAACATTACCATGATCAATGTTGCTAACTCTACCAACTGTCGCACAAGAATCAATCAAAATATTTCTTACTTCTCCTGAAGGAAATTTCAATTGAGCAAACTTGCCTTCAATTGCTAAAAGCTGTGCAGCAGAACCAGCGCTTCTAACCATTTGTCCGCCTTTATTTGGCGCAAATTCAACTTCTGAAACAAAAGTGCCTGTAGGAATATATTTTAAAGGATATCTATTTCCAATATTTGCTTCAAGTTTTTTCAAAGAACTCTTAACTTTATCTCCAACTTTCAAATTTTCTTGAGCTAAAATATATGATTTTGTACCATCAGAATATTGTACTAATGCAACAAAAGCAGATCTATTTGGATCATATTCTAAACTTTTAACTTCACCTTCAACATCATAATTTGATCTTCTAAAATCAATCATTCTGTATTGTCTCTTGCTTGCTCCACCACGATGTCGAACAGTAATTTTACCACGATGATTTCTACCACTATGTTTTTGCAAAGCAACAATCAAACCCTTTTCTGGTTCTTTTTTAGTTAACATTGAAAAATCAACGGTCGTGATATATCGTCTTGATGGTGTTACTGGTTTGTAAGTCTTAATTGGCATATTTAAATTAAATTTTCAATAATCAATTTTCAATAAATTTTCATTTTACAATTTTCGAAAAAATAATTGAAAATTGAAAATTGGTAATTGAAAATTATTTATTATACTCCTTCGTAAATCTGAATACTTTTTCCTGCTGGCAATGTTACTATAGCCTTCTTTTTATCAGATGTTTGACCAATTGTTCTGCCATATCGTCTTGATTTTCCAGCTAAATTTATGACATTAACTTTTATTGGTTTAATACCATAAACTGCAAAAATTGCTCTTGCGATTTCTTTCTTAGAAGCAGCTCTCTTTACTTGAAATACATATTTATTAGAAATATTCAAATCTGCACCTTTTTCTGAAACTACTGGTTTCAATAAAAACTTGTGAGCAGCACTATAAATATTTACAGCTTTTTTTGATTTAACTTCTTTTTTCACTCCTAAATCTTTCTTCTTAGCTGAAGTTTCTTTCTTAGTATCTTTTTTCTTTCCTTTGAATACATCTAGCAACGCCATAAATTTATTTCCAATAGAAAGTAAAATGTAGTAAGTAGTAAGTTCTGCTTTCTACCTGCTACTTTCTACATGCTACTCGTTATTTAATATTCTTTAATGCTTCTTTTTCTAAAACTAATTTATCATACTTAACAACATCATAAACATTCAATAAATTCGATAGTAAAGGTTTTACACTTGCAATATTTCTGATTGATTTCATTGTCTTTTCATCCTTTTCCTTCAACATTACAAGAGTACTTTTGTAAGCGTTTATATTCTTTAAAATTTTTGCAAATTCTTTAGTCTTAATTGCATCCATTTTCAATTCATCTATGACAATCAATTTCTTTGAATTAAATTTATCAGAAAGCGCCATATGTAAAGCTTTTCTTTTTTCTTTTTTGTTAATCTTTTTAACATCATTCTTTGTTGCAACAGGACCAAAAGTCTTACCTCCGCCTTTCCATAATGGAGAACGAATAGAACCAACACGAGCACGTCCTGTACCTTTTTGCTTCCATGGCTTAATTCCGCCGCCTCTTACTTCAGCTCGATCTTTTGATTTAGAAGTTACATCTTTCTTGCTCAATTGAGCTATAACAGCACGATGAACAACTGAAGTTTTAATTTCTACACCAAAAATCTTTGGATCTAAATCCGTTGATCCGACTGTCTTTCCTTCTTTATTCAATATATCAACTTTTAACATATATAAACAAAATAATCTTTAATTTCCACAAATTTTTAACCATGAGCCAATCTTACCAGGTAAAGCTCCTTTTACAGCAAATACATTTTCATCTAAATTAATATCCAAAATTGAAGAATTCTTTAAAGTTACATTTTCTCCACCCATTCTTCCACCCATTCTTCTACCTTTCATAACATGTTGAGGATGACCGGAGTTAATAGAACCAGGAGCTCTCATATCATGTTTATGACCATGAGAATGTGGAGCACCATGAAAACCATGGCGTTTCATAACACCTGCAAAACCCTTACCTTTTGAAAGTCCGGAAATTGACAATAAATCACCTTTTTTGAACTGTGAAATATCAATTTTATCACCTATTTTTAATGAAGTCAAGCCATCACCTCTGAATTCGGCAAAATTACTTAAATTCTCTTTAATTCCAGCCTTATTTAAAGCTCCTTTTACTCTTCCATCGCCTTTTTTAACTATATCGTAACCAACCTGAACTGCAGAATAACCATCTTTTTTGCTATCTAAAAGCCTTGTAACAAAACAATCACCAATTTTAACTAAGGTAACAGCTTCTAGCTTACCTTCATTATACATTCTACTCATTCCAATTTTTTCGCCAAAAATGAATTTCATATAATAATATCTAAATAACCATTATTAACAACAATTAGTGTCCATTAGTAATTAGTGTCTAATTAGCGTTATTAGTGTAGCATTAGTGTACTACAACAAAATTAGGTTAACAAACCCAAAGCGATTCGCTCGCCTATTTATTTGCTAAATACTACTTTATATCTAAAAAATAGTTAACAAAAAATGTTTAAAACTTCACAAGACTGTTCACAAACATTCGGTTCGGAAATTTATTCAATCTTATTCAAAAACACATTCACTAACATTCGAAAAAACATTAGCATATCATTCGAAAAAGTATTCGAGTAAGGTTACATCTTTATCTCTACATCAACTCCTGCTGGTAAATTAAGGTTCGACAAAGCTTCAATCGTCTTCGGTGTTGGCTTCACAATATCAATCAATCTCTTGTGGATCCTAATCTCAAATTGCTCACGAGCATCTTTGTGAACAAAAGTGGATTTCAAAACAGTATCCCTATGCTTTTCAGTAGGAAGTGGGATCGGGCCAATAACCTCTGCACCAGATCTTTTTGCAGTTTCAATTATTTGCTCTGCTGATTGATCAATAATCTTATGATCAAACGCCTTAATTTTGATTCTTATTCTTGGAGAAGATGTCTCTTCTTTCTTTTCTTGATTCTTAGTCTTTGTCATCAAAGGGCTTAATTATAATTAGTAGGGTACAAAAATTTTTGTACCCTACATTAAAATAAATTATTTAATAATCTTTGTTACAACACCAGCACCTACAGTTCTTCCACCTTCACGAATAGCGAATTTCATTTTTTCTTCCATAGCAACTGGAGCAACTAATTTAACTTTCATTCCATTGACAGTATCGCCAGGCATTACCATTTCAGTTCCAGCAGGCAATGTTACTTCACCAGTAACATCAGTAGTTCTAACATAAAATTGTGGTTTGTAGCCATTTGTGAACGCAGTATGTCTTCCACCTTCTTCTTTTTTCAAAATATAGCTTTCTGCTTCAAATTCAGTATGAGGAGTAATTGAACCTGGTTTTGCTAATACTTGTCCTCTTTCAACATCTTCTTTCTTTGTTCCACGAAGTAAAATACCAGCATTATCACCAGCTCTACCTTCATCCAAAGATTTGTTAAACATTTCAATACCTGTTGCAACAGTTTTTTGAGTAGGTTTCAAACCAACAATTTCAACTGTATCATTAATTTTAACCATACCTCTTTCAATTCTGCCTGTAACAACAGTACCACGACCTTCGATTGAAAATACATCTTCAATAGGCATCAATAAAGGTTTGTCAACATCTCTTTTTGGTTCAGGAATATATGAATCTAATTTTTCCAATAATTCCAAAATTGGTTTTCCAGCTTCACCATTTGGATCTTCCAAAGCTTTCAAAGCTGAACCTTTTACAATTGGAATCTCATCACCAGGGAATTGATATTTTTTTAATAATTCTCTTACTTCTTCTTCAACTAAAGCAACCATTTCTGGATCATCAACTTGATCAACCTTATTTAAGAAAACAACAATAGCTGGTACACCAACTTGGCGAGCTAACAAAATATGTTCTCTTGTTTGAGGCATTGGTCCGTCAGCAGCAGAAACAACCAAAATAGCACCATCCATTTGAGCTGCGCCAGTAATCATATTCTTAATATAATCAGCATGTCCTGGGCAATCAACGTGTGCATAGTGTCTTTTTTCTGTTTCGTATTCACAGTGAGCTGTAGCGATAGTAATACCTCTCTCACGCTCTTCTGGAGCTGAGTCAATTTGGTCAACTGTTCGCTCTTGAGCTTTGCCTTTACCAGTAGCATTGATAACTTTCAAGATAGCTGCTGTTAAAGTAGTTTTACCATGATCAACATGGCCAATTGTTCCAACGTTTAAATGTGGTTTTGATCTGTCAAATTTTTCTGCCATTTTTTTAATTTTAATTTATTTAATTACTTATCCTCCGAAGTCTTAGAAAGACGAAGGAGGATTATTTTAATTATATACGCAAAAAATTATAATGTCAAATATAAATTCTTCGTTATAATAATCTAAAAAAATTTTGCAAAAATAAGAAATAGTTTTTACCAAAATCTATTTTGCAAGAAGCATTATAACAATATTTTTGATATAAAGCAAGACCTTTTTGTTAATAACTACAAATCTTAAATCTCTAATAAAACTCTCTATAACGAAATGATCCTGGATGCCCTTTGATATCAAGCAATAGACTTTTGTGATAACCAAAATGTGATGATTTAATTACAAAATCTAAGTCAATAAATTTGTCAATTAGCAGTTCATAAAGTTGTTTTGCCACTTCAGGCCTAGCAATCTTATTTGATAAATGAACAAAAGGAGAAATCATTAGGTTTTTCGTTTTAACTTCGTCAGCTGTTTTCAAAATTTCCTTATATAAATCATCTAATTGTTTTTCACTATCTCCCTGTTCTACACAAAAAAAGACGACTAAACAATTTTTCATTTCCTCTGCTTTAGATTTTTTATTTTCGGGAATAATTTCTTTTGGTCGTTTAGATTTTTCAATAATCTCTGTAGAAAATTTATTAACATGCAAAATAAGAGATCTCATACATAAATATAAACAAAATTTCCTTTTTATCCAATTTAACTTAATCCTGCAATATTAAAAATCAAATCTTTCGTCTTCTTGTTCTTCATCAACATCATAATAATAGCTCAAATCTTCATTCACTAAATCATTTTTCTGACTATTTTCTTTTAGCGCTTCATAATCAATGCATTGCTTATCTTCTACCCAATTTTTCTTTGGGATATATTCTGAATAATCTTCTTCTTCATCATTATCCTCTTCTTCATTCTCTAATTTCCAATTAGCAATATCCGAATTTATTTTATCAATCAAAGCTTTGCTTGAAGAATTTTTTTCAGTCTTTTCTTTATCATTTAATAACTTTTCGTATTCAGAAATTGACATCAAAGCAAAAGAAGGTTTTCCATCTTCAACAATAATATATTTTCCACCAGTAGATTTTAACAATCTTAAAATTGATGGGAATTCTTTTGGATCTAAAACATTGATTGTCATATTTTTATTTTAAATTATATTTGCTAATTACGATTTATTTTCTGACCTAAAGAATTTATAACTAGTCTAACAAATCTAACTTATCTAACAAATCTAACTTATCTAACAAACTCAATTATTAATTTTATCAATTTTACTAATTTTACAATTATTTTTTACCAACACGTCCCTCGACTATTTGCAATTCAACATTTTTTGGAACTTGTTCATAATGATCAAATTCCATCACGAAATTTCCACGACCAGAAGTAATAGATCTAATTGTTGTTACATATCCAAACATCGAAGCCAATGGAACCATAGCAGAAATAATTTTTAAATTATCTCTGTCTTCCATATTTTGAATTTGAGCTCTTTTTGAATTTAAATCTCCAACAATATCACCCATAAATTCAGCTGGCATCATTGCTTCAATTTTCATTATTGGTTCAAGTAAAATTGGTTTTGCTCTTCTCTCGCCTTCTTTCATTGCCATAGATGCAGCAATTTTGAAAGCAGCTTCAGAGGAATCAACATCATGGAAAGATCCATCATATAATGTTGCCTTAATATCAATTACTGGATAGGAAGCAATAACGCCTTCAGTCAAAGCTTCTTTACAACCTTTGCCAACAGCTGGAATAAATTCTTGAGGAATTACGCCACCTTTAATTTCGTTAATAAATTCGAAGCCTTTATTTCTTTCATTTGGCTCTAGTCTTAACCATACATGTCCATATTGTCCATGACCTCCTGATTGTCTAATATATTTTCCTTCAGCTTCAGCAGTACCCAAAATAGTTTCTTTATAAGCAACTTGAGGATTTCCAATATTAGCTTCAACTTTAAATTCTCTTTTCATTCTATCAACTAAAACATCCAAGTGCAATTCACCCATACCAGAAATAATTGTTTGCATCGTTTCTTCGTCTGTATGAACTTTAAATGTTGGATCTTCTTCAGACAAAGCACGCAAAGCCATAGACATTTTTTCTTGATCAGCTTTTGTTTTTGGCTCAATTGCAATAGAAATAACTGGTTCAGGAAAAGTAATTTTTTCCAACATTACAGGATGTTCCATATCACATAAAGTATCACCAGTAGTTGTTCCTTTCAAACCAACAATTGCTGCAATATCTCCAGCATAAACTTCTTCTACTTCTTCTCTTTTATTTGCATGCATACGAACAATTCTACCAACTCTTTCTTTATTGTCAGTTGATGAATTCAAAATGTAAGAACCAGCTGTCAAAGTTCCAGCATAAACTCTAAAATAAACTAATTTTCCTACAAATGGATCAGTTGCAACTTTAAACGCCAAAGCCGTAAATGGTTCTGTATCAGAAACTTTTCTTTCTATTTTTTTTGTTTCATCTTCTGGATCAAAAGCAACTATTGCTGGTACATCCAAAGGACTTGGCAAACAATCAATAACATAATCCAATACTTTTTTAATAATTGCTTTTCTACCATCACCACCCAAAACTGGAAAAAACTTACCAGTTAAAGTCGCTTTTCTTAAAGCTGCTCTTATTTCTTCTTCAGTCAATTCAGCTCCTTCTAAATATTTTTCCATTAACTTGTCATCTGCTTCAACAATTTTTTCAATTAATTCTGCACGATATTTTTCGCATTTTTCTTTCATGTCAGCAGGAATTTCTGAAGGTTCAGATAATTCCATGCCTTCTTCTTTTCCTTCAACATTAAAATATGCTTTCATCATTATAAGATCGACAGCACCTTTTATATCTTCACCAGAACCAATTGGCAACATCACTGGATGAGCATTTTTTGATAGTCTGCTATGAATTGAATCTAAACTTCTATAAAAATCGCCACCAACTAAATTGATCTTATTCAAAAAACAAATTCTAGGAACATGGTATTTATCAGCTTGATGCCAAACAGTTTCTGATTGAGGCTCAACACCCATCTTGCCGTCAAAAACAACAACAGCTCCATCCAAAACACGCAACGATCTTTCAACTTCTACAGTAAAATCAACGTGTCCAGGAGTATCAATGATATTGATGCGATGTTTATCTTGTTCTTTTTTCCAAATTGGAGACCAAAAACAAGTTGTTGCTGCTGAAGTAATTGTAATTCCTCTTTCTTGTTCTTGTTCCATCCAATCCATGATTGCAGCACCTTCATGTACTTCACCAATTTTGTGTGAAATTCCAGTAAAAAATAAAATACGCTCAGTAATAGTTGTTTTACCAGCATCAATGTGAGCAATAATTCCGATATTCCTTGTTTTCTCTAATGAATACTCTCTAGGCATGTTAAAAAATTAAAAAGTTAAATAAAAATTAAAAACACTTAAGTCCAACTCAATGCTCGTATTATAACTACAAAATAAAATTATTGCAAGAGCTATCTATGTTATCCGTTTCAAATTTGTCAGAAATTTATGTAAAATTTTTGGCATAAAAAAAGACTGATAATACAGTCTAGACAAAGAACTTCAATTAGGACCATAATCTTTTTCATTTCTTTTATTGTGAATTGAAAAATATCTGCCAAAATTAGGACCTGCTTGAACAGGATTAATATGAATAACTTTAATAATTGCTTTCCGCTTCAGCAATTTTTGATTCTCATCTTTCAAATGTGCATATTTCTGATCTGATCTTCTTACATATTCAGCACTTACTCCAAAAATCATAACAATTAACATACATAAAAAGAAGAAAAATAATCCATCAATAATGTCATAGTTAATAGAAATATACAAAGAAAGAAACAAATCAAAAATTCCAATTACTATACTTGATACAAACAATAATTTTGCCGTTTCACTAATCTCATTTTTATGGCATTCACAATAATTCCAAAAATGCTTTTTCCCTGTAACAAAAGTTTGCACATTTTTAACAAAATTCGAACTTCTATATTCATACCTTGTTATTTTCACAAAAATAAATACAAAAATTGTTAGAAGTAAAAAACCTATTATTCTCTGGAATATGTTCAAATTACTCACAAAAAAAGTATAACCCATAAAACACAAACTCCCTCCAATAAACAAAAAAATAAAATTTTTTAAAGTGCTCATTTCTTCCTCCTCTTCTAGTCAAAGAAATCTAAAATAGTATAAACAAAAAATAAAAATCTTGCAAGCCCAAACCCTCTAACCTTTCCAAGATAGGGATTCGTAGTAAACAATTTACAATAAAAACATGCCCTCATCATCAACTACGAAACCCCTCCCATGGGGGGGTAGAATCTCTCCGCAAAACCAACACGTCAGACTTTATAAACTTTATGGACTTTATAACTTTATAACTCAATAACTTCATTATAAAATCAAAAGGCTCCAAAATTAATTGGAGCCTTGCAAATATGTAATATTCTATAAACTCATGACTATTGTTTCGGTGCAGCTGGAGCAGCAGGAGTTGAAGATCCGCCTTTCATTGTTCCAACATTTTTTTTCTTTACCATGAAATAATATAAGATTGATGCTAACCATGACCATCCAATAAAGAATGTAATAATCAAAACAGCCAACCATACGCCTCTATTTGGGAATTCTCTTTTAATACAATCAACTAACATCATAATCCAGAAGATCAAGAAAAACAATCCAATTAATCCACCAATGATAGCAACAATGATTCCAAAAACACCCATTCCCATTCCTAATCCTGCTAATGCTTCCGCATCGCTTTCATTCAATGTTGATGTTGTTGTAAAATTAAAATCTAAATCATTTTGCGCGAAAGCAATATTTGCTCCTAATGTAAGTGCGCAAACTGTAAGAAAAGCAAAAATTTTCTTCATAATTTTTTGTTAATTAATTATTTTGTTTTAAATAGTTTATTGACAGTCGACCTGCATCTGTCTAGTTAAATATAATATATCATTAAATAAAAATAGTGCAACAATCTTATGCACAATAAAAATTAAACAAAAAAAATAATGCAAATGATATAAATTTCGAATTTGCAGTATTCGCAATTCGTATCATTTGCATTATTCGTACTTGTCCACCGAAGTCCCGCAGGCTTGTCTGCCATAGCCGAAGCGAAGGCAGGACGAAGGTGGATATTCGTATTTTTATCTTGCAAAATGTGCAAAAGCTTTGTTTGCTCTTGCCATTCTATGAGAATCTTCTTTCTTTCTAACAGCAGATCCTTGATTTTTTGAAGCATCAATTATTTCAGTTGCTAATCTAATAGACATTGGCTGACCTTTTTTAGCTTTAGCAGCTTCAATAATCCATCTAAAAGCTAAAGTTTGTTTTCTATCACCTCTTACTTCATAAGGAATCTGATAGTTAGCGCCACCAATTCTTCTACCTTTGATTTCCAAATCTGGAGCTACATTTTTCAAAGCTAAATCAAAAATTTCAATAGGATCTTTTTTTAATTTAGTAGAAATAAAACCTAATGTATTATAAATTGTTTTTCTAGCTGCACCTTTTTTGCCTCTTTCCATTATGCTATTTATAAATTTCGAGACAACCAAATTACCATATTTTGGATCTGGCTTTAATTCTCTTTTATATTGTCTTTTGCGTCTTGCCATAAATTAACTGCAATTTCTAATTCCTAATTTTCAATTTTTATTAAATTTTTAATGAATTAATTTTCAAACAAGTTATTCATTAGAAATTAGAAATTGGAAATTTATTAGAAATTAGAAATTAAAAATTAGAAATTCTTTAAGATTATTTAGCTGCTTCTTTTTTCTTGCCTCCAGCACTTTTCTTTGCACCGTATTTACTTCTTTGTTGCATTCTGCCTTCAACACCAGCAGTATCTAAAATTCCTCGAACAATATGATATTTAACACCTGGTAAATCTTTTACTCTTCCACCACGAACTATAACAATTGAGTGCTCTTGCAAATTATGTCCTTCTCCAGGAATATATGCAGTAACTTCCATACCATTTGTTAATCTAACTCTAGCGATTTTTCTCAAAGCAGAGTTTGGTTTTTTTGGAGTAGTAGTTGTAACTTTTGTACAAACACCTCTTTTGAAAGGATTTCCTTCTTCAAGCATAACATATCGTTTTTTGATTTTATTAAAATCCCTCTGCAATGCAGGTGCTTTAGATTTTCTTTTTCCAGATTTTCTATTTCGTTTAACTAATTGATTGATAGTTGGCATAGTTTTTATAATACATAAAGAATATCAAATAAAAATTTGATTGTCAATGCTTCTTCTTAGAAAGCAGAAAATAGTAAACAGAAAACAGTTCGATGTCGTACTGTTTCCTATTTTCTGTTTTCTCATAAACAGTCTATGCCAAAAACTTATCAACAATCCCGATCACCCAATAGAAATATCTTGAAAATAAACTACCTCCAACTAATAACAATCCAATCAGAATAAAGAAACCATATTTATCCAAAAACATTTTTATATTCTCTGCTGATGACGGAAGCAAAGCAAATAACACTCTTGATCCATCCAAAGGCGGAATTGGAATTATATTGAAAGATAATAACAATGTATTAATCAAAATCAAAGTGTATAAGAAATCAAATAAAGCATTTCCCTCTCCCAATCCAGTTAAAGGATAAACAAATTTTAATAGCAAAACAAAAATTACAACCATCACTAAATTGGAAAAAGGTCCTGCCATAGCGACAATCACCGGTCCGATTCTTTGATTTTTTAGATTATATGGATTGAATGGTACTGGCTTTCCCCAACCAAATCCAACAAAAAGCATTAATAATGTTCCCCAAATATCCATATGAGATAAAGGATTCAAAGTTAATCTTCCTTGCATCTTTGCTGTTTGATCGCCTAACAATGTTCCAGCTAAAGCATGTGAAAATTCATGAACAGTAATCGCGATAATCATCGAAATTGCCCACGCAAAAAACATCAATGGGTTAGTCAAAAGTAATGAGATTATCATATTTTAGTAATTAATTAAAAATAATCGGCGACTCGTAATTTAGCCTGCCCCGTATCTAGTTTCTGTAATCATTATCAATAACATTGATCTATTTTATTCAAAAATTAATGCTATGAGTAAAAATTTCAGAAACTTGGTATGGGGTTATTTTGTTATTTAGAATTTTGTTATTCGAAATTCGCTTGTCAAAACAATAATACTCTGTTATTATTATAAATACAAATTAACTATATCACTCAAAACATATGGCAAAACGTTGCGATATCTGCAAACGCGGACCAAAAAAATCAGTTTCACGTTCTCATTCTAACATTGCCAACAAAAGAAGGCAATATTTAAATTTGCAAAAAATGGACTATAAAGGCGAAGAACTAAAGGTCTGCACAAAATGTATGAAAACATTATACAGAACCAAATAGTCCAAGAATCAAGAATAATGAATTAAGAATAAAGAATCCGGCAAAGCCGGTTTTTTTATACTTTACGAACTTTATAAACTTTATAACTTTAAAACTATTCAATATATAATAACAAACTCTTCAAATAATTTCCTTCTGGATGAAAAATATTAATTGGATGATCAAGAGCCAAATGATGCTTCTGAATAATTCTAACTTTTCGATTTGCGTCAACTGCCGCCTGAAAAATAACTTGCTGAAATAATTTTTCATCAACAAAATATGAACATGAACATGTTAATATCAAACTTTTTGGTTTTATTTTTTCTATCGCTAGCCTATTTATTTCTTTATAACCTCTGCAGGCATCGACTATTTCATTTTTTGTTTTACAAAAAGCTGGAGGATCAAGAATAATAAAATCATAATCCAATTTTTCATTTCTCAAATATTCAAAAACATCGCCAACAAAAAAATTATTATTTTTTATATCTAAATTATTTAATTTAAAATTTTTCTCCAACAATGAAACAGAATCTTTCGAAATATCAATTGAATCGACCTTTAAAGCTTTGCTTTTCATTGCATAAACAGAAAATCCTCCAGTATAAGAAAAACAATTCAAAACTTTTTTATTTTTAACTAAATTTCCTACTAATTTTCGCATTTCACGCTGATCAAAATAGAATCCAGTTTTTTGACCTTTTTTTACTTCAATCAAAAATTTATTTCCATTTTCTAGGATTTCAATTTCATCAGGGACAGTGCCAAATATTTTTCCTTCAAAACTTTCCAAACCTTCTTCCAATCTAGAAGGCGAGTCAGACTTTTCATAAATTCCAACTGGATCTAATTCAGCGACTAAAATTTTGATAATGTTAGCTTTCAACTTTTCCATTCCCAAAGTCCCAATTTGTATTACCAATACATCATTATATTTATCAACTATCAGTCCTGGCAAGAAATCACCTTCCGAATTTATCAAACGATAAGAATTAGTATTTTTTAAATCAAAAAAAATTTTTCTTAACTCAATCGCATTTTTCACATTCTCTTCTATAACCTTTAAAACGTCACACTTGTCCTCCGAAGTCCCGCAGGCCTGTCTGCCGTAGCCGCAGCGAAGGCAGGACGAAGGAGGAGCAAAACTTAACATTCTTCCAGCGATTGATGTTTTGCGATTAAAATATGCTTGACCCAAAAATTTATTATCAAAACTAAAAACCGGCAAAATATCGCCATCTTCAAATTCAGGCGCGCTTTTGATTGCTCCAGAAAAAATCCAATGATGCCGATTCAAAATCGCCTTTTCTCGTCCTCTTTTTAAAACAATTTTTTTATCTAACATAGCAATCGATTTATGAACTTTAGAAATTTATAACTTATCTAGCCAGTTTAGCCAACCTAACTAGTCTAACTAATCTAACAAGTCTAACTATTTAACTTGCTTGTCTTTCTTAAACAATCTAACTAAAAATACTGCACTTATTACCATAATCAAAGTCAATATTCCAGCATAAATAAATTTTGCCCAAACATTATCTCTTTGCGGAAAAATATAATCAATTAAAGATTTAATCGCATCATTCCAAGCAAGTCCAACAATCAAACCAAAAGCAGCGGCTATATAACCGCTAACTTTTTTTAATGCTTCATCTCTTAATTTTATACTATGCTCTTTAATTTTGCTTAAAGCCATTTTTACCATATTTAATATGTTAATTAGTCAGCCTGACAAACTAACATATTTTTCAAATAAAATCAACCTTAACAATTTAACAAGTTAACAATAGAACATTCTAGCTCTTTCCTTCCCAATAAGCCTCTCCTTCTTTTTCCATGTTTTTTAATCTATCATAATAATCTGGAAATTCATTCAAATGTGCTAAAGCAATTTTTCCAGTCATTAAAGCATCATCATTGGTTACATTTGTATGCATGTCAACTGTTCCATGCTCTAATTCGACATCCAAACCTCTTCGAAATTGATCAACATCAAATTTTGTCCAATCAATTTCTAATTGCTCGCCAATTTGTTTAGCTTCTTCAACTGTAAAATTTTGTTTTGACATATTTTTTAGTTAAACAATAAAACAATTTAACAATGAAACAATAAAACTAATATCCTACTTTTGATTCTAAATATTCTTTCAATTTTGCAAATGGTTTAATTTGTAAATAAGTTTTCTTATCGTCTTCTTCGCTAAGTGACGCTCTTGTAACTGCATATCCTTGCGGAATAAACATCCTGTCCCATCCATAACCATTTTTTCCTGATGGAATTTTAGCAATTTCACCATCCAAACTACTTTCAAATAATTTCAAATCTTTACCATCAAAATAACCAAAAACACATCTCGCAATTGCCTTTCTCGTCTGTCCATTAATCATCGAACAAATTACATCGAAGGGAACTTTCTCCACAAAAAATTTAATAAAAGGTCCAGGCAATCCACCAAGAGCAACAAATTCTAAAGAAACGTCTTCAACAATAACTGGTTTCTTTATTTTTTCATAAGCTTGTCGAACTTTGTGCTCAACAATTTCTTTAAGATCTGTCGATTGAATTTCATCTAAATCAAGCTTTATATGATCTACTGGATGTCCAAGATATTTTGATAAATAATCTGCTTTGTTTTGATTACCAGTTATAAAAGTTACATTTTCCATAATAAATTGATAAATTTTTAAAGTCTAGAAGCCATACTTTTTTATCATAATTAAACTAAATCTAACCGACCTTTTTTCCAAATCGTTTCGTCTTAATATATTCTCTTTTTAATTTTTCAGGCGGAGCAACTCTTAATCGATGCGATGTTCGATAGGCCGTTTTTCCATGATGAGTTTTACTTGATGCATAATTTTTCATAAATTTATTTTACCACAAAAATCTGCTACAATATAGTTAAATGTTAATTGTTAAAAGTTAAATGTTATTTTATGAAAAGATTTTTATTAGTCATCGCATCTATATTTTTTTTACCGACATTAGGTCTTGCTTTTTTGCTTTTAAATATCAGCTACACAATGCTTTCGCCAGATGTTTACAAAAAAGCTTTAAATGATGCAAACGCCTATGAACGCTTATCACAAATTGACATTAGTCAAATTCTATCAAGTTTATCAAAAGAGAAGAATTCAAATATAACACAAATCGTCAAAATTAAAGTTTCCAAAGAAACAATTCAAAAGACAATTGAACCAACCATCGATTTTTTCTTTATTGATGTTTTAAGAAAAGGCAAAAAAATAATTGTCATTGATCTGTCTGATTTTCAAAAAGATTTTTTAGGCAAATATAATATTCCTCTTGATATTTTTCCACAAGGAATTATCCCACAAACTTATTCTCTACCAATTCCTGGTTCGATATTATTCTTTCAACCAGTTATTGCTATTTTGCCAATCATCGCATTTGTTCTTTTTGGATTTTCATTATTGTATTTACTTTTAATAATTCTTTTCAAACAAAATAATCGCGGAAAATTACATTTGCCAGCATATCTATTTTTTAGTTTAGGATTAACATATCTTTTTATTTATTTGATTGCCAGATTTTTAGATCCATCAAAATTTATTTCATTAGGCTCACAAAATTTCGCTCAAATTGCATTAGATGTTTTAAATAATCTCAAAATAGTTTTCATTAAACCATATTTAATTGAAGGCATAATATTGACAAGTATTAGTATTATTATTTTCGTTATTTCATTTTTTATTCCAGAAAAAACAAAAACTTTAGCACCTCCAAAACAAATTAAATAGTTTATTTTTTCCAAAACAAAAACGGATCATTCTGAAATCCGTTTTTTTATTTTTAGGGTAATAACTAACTTTGCCACCAGTCGTTCGTTCTTTTAGTGCTTAAATATGGGATTAATGACATAATTTGGGACAATAACTAACTTTGCCACCAAATCTATGTCAAACATTTGTCCAGTTTGTT